>WHSW01000050.1 GCA_009379895.1 Solirubrobacterales bacterium | reverse complement strand
TAGCCGAAGACGTCGTGGAGCAAGAGAACCGCTCGTTCTGCCGGGCTGAGGGTCTCCAGGAGGACGAGGAACGCTGTCGAAAGCGAGTCGGACAGCTCGGCATGCTCGGCAGGGTCGACGGAGCGGTCGGTGACGATCGGCTCGGGCAGCCACTCGCCTACGTAGGTCTCGCGGCGCGCCCGCGCCGAGCGCAGCTCGTCGATCGCCAGGCGCGTCACCACGGTCGCCAGGTAGGCGGCGGGCGAGGCAACCTCCTCGCCGGACTCGCGCACGCGGTGGAGGCGGAGGAGGGCCTCTTGGACCACGTCCTCCGCCTCGCTCACGCTGCCGAGCATCCGGTAGGCGACGGCGAACGCCGACGGGCGCAGCTCGTCGAGCTCCTGCCCGGCCATCGCTCAGCCGAGTCCCTGCGCGACGCCCTGCCGCCAGCTCGCATAGCGCGGCTTCCAGCCGAGCTCGCGCTTGGCCTTCGCGTTCGATGCACCCCTCACCTCGGTCATCATCACCGTTGCCGCCTCACCGGCCGCCAGCCGCCCCAGCCAGCGTGGGACGCGCCTTGGTGGCTTGGCACCCAACGCGCTCGCCAGCACCGGTAGCCACTCCCGCACGGTCGCGGGCTCGTCGTCGACGATGTAGTAGATGCCCGGCCGGCCGCGCTCGACCGCGATGGCGGTCGCCGCCGCGGCGTCTTCGATGTGGATGTGCGACCAGACGCCACCACCGCCGCCGACGATCGGAAACCGCCGCTTGCGGATCGGTGCTGCCATCGCCGCCTCCGGATCCAGGCTGATCGAAGTCCCGGGACCGTAGAAGCCGCCGTAGCGCAACGCAAGACCCTCGCCCCAGTCGATCGTCGTCACGGCCCGCTCCAGATAGAGGAGCGCCTCCACCACCGGCCGCAGCGGCGCCGGCGGGTCGGGATCGAGCGGATCGGCCTCGGTCTGCACCGACCCGCCCGTGCGGGCCCATCGGAAGGCCCCAAAGCTCTGCGCCACGAAGCGCCGTGCCCCCACGGCGCGGCCCGCCGCCAAGAGGTGGTCCGTCCCCTCCGTACGCAGCCGGTTGGTCATCTTCGCTACGGAGGAGCGGTCGGGGTGCCGCGCGTCACGGATGCTCATCTTCCCGGACAACGCCGTGAGCTGATGCACAATCACCTCCGGCTCGGCGGACGCCACCGCCTGGGCGACCGCGTCGGCGTCGAGAGCGTCGGCGACGACCGGGCGCGCGCCCAGGCTGCGCACCAGATCCTGCTTCGACGCGGTCCTGGTCATCCCGACCACCTCGTGGCCTTGCGCCACGAGCTGCGGGACGAGCTCTCTGCCGAGAACGCCCGTGGCGCCGGCTACGAAGACCCTCATGACCGCTCCTTTCGTCTCATTTGTCCAATAGACGAGATAGAGGCGCCGCCTGTGACGGTGCTCGGCGCGCGCACGTCCGATCGCGGCGCGTGGCCGGTGCTAGCCGATGTACATCGGGGTGCCGACCGGGACCTGGTCGTAGAGCTCGATCACGTCCGGGATCGACATCCGCACACAGCCGTGCGAGGCGGCGCTGCCCAGCGAGGCGACGTCGTCGGTGCCGTGGATGCCGGCCCCGTCGAAGATGCCCATCCAGCGCGCCTTGAGCGGGTTCTCGGGGGTCCCGCCGGGGACCACGGTGCCGGCGAGGTCGCCGGCCCAGTCGGAGTCGGGCACGCTCCATGCCGGGTCCACGGCCTTGTTCTGGATCGGGTAGACGCCGACCGGCGTGTCGAAGCCCACCGCCCCGACCGCGACCGTGTATGTCTTGACCAGCTCCAGGTCCTTCCAAAGGTGAAGCTGGAAGCTGGATCGGTCGAGGGTCAGGTAGGTCGGGTACTGCTCCGCCAGCTCGTCGGGGGTCACCTCGGGGGCGACTCGGTGCACCGGGACCGAGACCGTGCGCCGGTCGGGGCTCTGGACCGCCGAGCGCAGCTGCGAGCGCAGGGCGTCCTCATCGACCGCCACCCCGTCGTGGCCCTCGACCTTGCCGAGCGAGGTCGGCGTCGGCTCGATCGTGGCGTCGACCGGGTCCTGGTTGACCTCGTCGGCGACCTTGGCGATGAACTCGTCGAGCGCCTCGTGTGAGTAGGTGATCTGCGGCGAGATCGCGACGTCGAGGGCGCCGCCGGTCGCGTAGCGCCAGACGCGGCTCGGCAGGCCGCCCGCCCGGCTCTCGTCGAGCGCGCGATCGACCATCCCCTCGACGTCGGAGCGAATCTCGAGCTTCTCGGGGCTGAGCTTGTACTTGACGCCGTCGAGCTTGGCCGTGACGTCCTCGCGCAGCGGATCGACGAGCCTGCGGTCGACGGCCTTGGTCGCCTCGTCGGCGGTCATCCCACCGACGTCGACGCCGCCGATCGTCACCCCGTCGGCGATCTCATCGGAGCGCGAGGAGTCGAGCGCGTAGGCGCCGACCGCGGCCATCAGCATGACCGCGACCAACACAACGAGCGTGATCTGAACCTTGCGCGCCAAGAGTGGTCCTTGAGAGTCTAAGCAGCGACCCCTCGTGGTCGTCCGTAGTTTCTACGTTGCAAGCGACGATTCAGATCGCCGCGCGAACGCTTGGGCTCAGATTCCGAGCACGTCCCGGTCCGCCGCGACCCCCTCGCGTTCGGAACGCTCTCGACGCACGTGAGGGCTCCAGCGCAGAAACTCCTCGACCTCGCGCTCGTAATGGTAGCCGTCGTCGCGCCCGCGCACCACCGGCCACAGGCGCAGGTGCTCGCCGAGCCGGATCACGGTCTCGCGCGAGGTGTAGCCGTAGGTGAAGCCGGTCGCCTTGTAGAGGCGGTTGTCGACGCCGCGGCCGAAGCGCAGCAGGTTCACGAGCTCCTCGGGGATCCGCACCCCGAGCCGGCGAAGGGGCGCCGCGAGGAGGCCGCCGCCGAGCGGTGCCAGGACGGGCAGCGCGCGCTTGCCGAGCAGGTCGATCGTCTCCGAGAGCGCGAGCACGCCGTCGGCGGCGACGTTGAAGGTGCCGGGCACGTCGGTGAGCGCCGCGTGCTCGAGCGCGTGCACGATGTCGTCCTCGTGGACGAACTGCAGCCGGGGGTCGAAGCCGAGCACCATCGGCACCAGCGGGAGCGAGAACATCCTCGTGAACGCGGTCTCCACGTCGGGGCCCAGCACGTTGGCGCAGCGCAGCACGGTGACCGTCATCTCGGGGTTCTTCTCGGCGAAATCGGCGACCGCGGCCTCGGCCTCGACCAGGTCGCGTTCGACCGACGCCCGCGGCGGGTGCGGGCGTCGCATCCGCTCCTCGAAGAAGGCGGGATCGTCCCGCTCGGAGCCGTAGTACTGCGCCGCGCTCTTGAAGATGAACTTGCGCACCGGCGAGTCCGGCCCCGCGCAGCCGGCGAGGATGTTCATCGTCCCGATCACGTTGTTCTCGTGCGCCTCCTGCGGGGGCGCGGCGAGCGAGTTGACCACCATGCGGGTGTCGATCACGGTGTCGATCTCGGCCGCGCGCACGATCCGCTGGATCAGCGAGTGCTGGTTGGAGACCTTGACGAACTCGGTGCGCTCGAACTCGCGCCGCGGCTCGTGCGCGCCGACCCCGATGATCGCCTCGATCTGCTCGAAGCTCTCCAGCGCCTGCGCGAGGCGGGCGCCCCAATAGGTCGCGACCCCGGTGATCAGGACCCGCTTGGTCGAATCACCGCCGACGACGTGCTCAGCTCCGCTTCCGCCGCCGCCGGGTTCGTCAGGGCTCATCCGACCACCGCCCGCGAGATCTCAACCGAACCACACCGACCGCCGCTTGCCGATCATCTCCTGCAGGTTCTCCTGGATCCGGGCGCGGATCTCCTGGGCCACCGACTGCACCAGCGCCTTGTCGTCGACCGCGGCGGCGCCGCCGAGCTCGACCGTGTCGATCGGCTCCAGGAAGCGGATCTTGAACTTGGCCGGCAGGTAGCCGAGCATGCCCAGCGGCCCGAGCCAGGGGAAGGTCGGCGTGATCGGGAAGTAGATCAGGCCGGTGAGCTTCTGCAGGGCGGGGACGTGGGCGAAGATCGGCATCGCCTCCTCGGCGCCGACCACGCAGATCGGGACCAGCTTCGCCTCGGCGCGCATCGCGGCCTCGACGAATCCCCCGCGGCCGAAGCGCCGCAGCCGGTAGCGGTCCTTGAAGAGCTTCTCGGTGCCCTTTCGGCCCTCGGGGAAGACGAGCACGAGCTGGCGCTCGTCGTAGAGCAGCCGGTGCACGTTGGCCGGGTGGGCCGCGACCCCGCCGATCTTTGGGATCAGCATCGAGAAGCCCGGGTAGCCCTTGAAGAAGTGCTCGACGGTGAGGTAGACCGGGCGTGGCGCCGGGTGCTCCTCGCGGATCGCCTTGGTGATCATTGCCGCGTCGGGCGGCAGCGCCCCGCCGTGGTTGGAGACCAGCAGCGCCCCGCCATCGTCGGGGACATTGGCGATCCCCTCGACCTCGACCCGGAACCAGTAGCGGTAGGAAAACTCGTACAGGGTCCGGTCGAAGGCGCCCTCGACGCGCTCGGAGCGCCCCCAATCGTTGAGCATCCGCTCGGGCTCGATCGCCGGCAGCAGGGCGCGCATCTCGTCGCCCTCGCGGCGCGCGAGCGCGCGCCCGTCCGAGGGCGGCGCGGCTCCTTCAGCGACCGCCTCGTCCGCGCGCGAGAGGGAGGTTCGGTCGCCCGCCATCCCGGTCCATAGTATCCGCGTCCGCATGCGCTCTAAGGACCAGGTCAGGCGGGCCGTCTGGAAGGCGATGGAGCGCGAGGGGGTCTCGCGCTTTCCGGGCGCCGAGGGCCGAATCCCGAACTTCGCCGGTGCCAAGCACGCTGCCGAGCGACTCGCCGCGAGCCGCCCGTGGAGGCGCGCCCGCGTGGTCAAGGCGAACCCCGACTCGCCCCAGACCCACGCGCGCCGCCGCGCGCTCGAGGAGGGCAAGACGCTGGTCATGGCGGTGCCGCGCCTGCGCGATCAGCATCCGTTCCGCCTGCTCGATCCCGGCAAGCTCTCGGCCGAGCAGATCCGCGAGGCGGCGACCATCAAGGGGGCGCTGCGCCACGGGCGGGTGGTCGCCGACGAGGAGCTGCCCGAGATCGACCTGGTGCTCTCGGGCTCGGTGGCGGTCAACCTGAAGGGCGCGCGGATCGGCAAGGGAGGCGGCTTCAACGACATCGAGTACGGCCTGCTGATCAACGCCGGCAAGATCGACGAGCGCACGGTCGTCGCGACCACCTGCCACCCGATCCAGATCCTGCGGGAGAACCTGATGATGACCGACCACGACCTGCCGGTCGACCTGATCGCCACGCCGCGGGCGGTGATCGAGGTCGAGCGCGAGTACCGTCGCCCGCGCGGGATCCTCTGGGACCACCTGCAGCCGCCGCAGATCCACGAGATCCCGATGCTCGAGCGGATGGGGTACGCGTGAGGCGAACCGAGGCCCTGCGCTCGCGGCTCGACCTCTACGGGCCGCGCCCCGACCCCACGGCCGCGGACGGGCCCGATCCCTACGGCGACCCCGAGCCCGAGTGGCTGCGGATCGACTGGCGCGAGCATCTCGGGACAATCACCGTTCCGCCCGCCTCCTCAGCTCCGCGTCCGGGGGCGGGCGGGTCAGCCGAAGGGACGACCGTCCACTACGCCGAGCTGAAGCCGCCGCGCGACAAGCAGGCCTCGCGGGCGCTCGTCTTCGTGCACGGCCTCGGCGGCTGCTGGCAGAACTGGCTCGAGAACATCCCCCATTTCGCCGGGCGGCACCGGGTCATCGCGCTCGACCTCCCCGGCTTCGGCTCGTCGCCGATGCCCGACTGGGAGATCTCGATCCCCGCCTACGGGCGCCTGCTGAGGGAGTTCGCCGATGCGCTCGAGATCGGCGACTGCGTCGTCGTCGGCAACTCGATGGGCGGCTTCGTCGCCGCCGAGGCGGTGATCACCCAGCCCGACCGATTCGAGAAGCTCGTCCTGGTCTCGGCGGCCGGCGTCTCGAGCGCGCGGCTGCGGCGCCAGCCGACGGAGGTTGTGGCGCGGATGCTCGCCGTCGCCGTCCCCTACGCGATGAACCTCGAGCGGCGCTCGTTTCGGCGCCCTCGGGCGCGCGCGACCGCGTTCGGAAACCTCGTCCGGTATCCCGGGGGGCTGCGCCCCGAGCTGCTCTGGGAGCTGTTCGCCGGCGGGATGCGCGCCCAGGCGTTCGCCGAGGCGCTCGGGTCGCTGGCCGGCTATGACTTCCTCGACCGGCTCGAGGAGGTCGAGGTGCCGACCCTGATCACCTGGGGGCGTGCCGACAACGTCGTCCCCCCGGCGGACGCGCTCGAGTACGGGCGCCTGCTGAACAACTCGCGGACCGTGATCTTCGACGAGACAGGACACCTGCCGATGGCCGAGCGCCCGGTGCGCTTCAACCGTCTGCTCGGGCAGTTCCTCGCCGAGTAGGTCCCGGCGCGCGCCGCCTGCTTCGGCCTACTCGGTTACCGCACCCAGCGCGGCCGAGCCGACGCTGCGCGCGTACTTGGCCAGCACCCCGGTCGCGTAGGCCGGCGGCGGCGGCTCGTAGGCGCCGATCCGGCGCTCGATCTCGGTGTCGGCGAGCGCGACCTAGAGGGCGCGGCGCTCGACGTCGATCGTCACCTGGTCGCCGTCGCGAAGCGCGGCGATCGGCCCGTCCCTGACCGCCTCGGGGGCGACGTGTCCGACCATCAGCCCGCGGGTGGCGCCCGAGAAGCGCCCGTCGGTGAGCAGTGCGACCTGCTCGCCGAGGCCCTTGCCGACGATCGCCGCGGTGACCTGGAGCATCTCGCGCATCCCGGGGCCGCCCGCCGGGCCCTCGTTGCGGATCACGATCACGTCGCCGGGCTCGATCGCGTGGTCGGTGACGGCCCGAAAGCACTCCTCCTCGGACTCGAACACGCGCGCGGGCCCGGTCTGGCCGGTGCGCTCGGTGCCGGCGAGCTTGACCACCGCGCCCTCGGGGGCCAGGTTGCCGCGCAGGATCGCCAGCCCCCCGGCGGCCTTGAGCGGGTCGGCGAGTGGGCGGACGACCTCCTGGCCGGGCTCCTCGAGGGCGGCCGCGGCCTCCTCGCCGATCGTCCGGCCGCTGACCGTGATCGCGTCACCGTGCAGGGCGCCGGCCTCGGCGAGGCGGTTGAGGATCAGCGGCACGCCGCCGGCGCGATAGAGGTCGGTGGCGACGAAGCGACCGCCGGGCTTTAAGTCGGCGAGCAGCGGCGTGGCGCGCGAGATGCGCTCGAAGTCGTCGAGCTCGAGCTCGACCCCGGCCTCGCGGGCGACCGCGAGCAGGTGCAGCACCCCGTTGGTCGAGCCGCCCGAGGCGCACACGCAGGCGATCGCGTTCTCCAGCGAGTCGCGGGTGATGATCCGGCTCGGGCGCAGGTCGTCGGCGAGGACCCGCATCACCAGCTCGCCGATCCGCTCGGCGACCGTCGCCTTGTCGTCGTCGATGGCCGGCACCATCGACGACCCGCCGGGCGAGATCCCGAGCGCCTCGAAGGCGCAGGCCATCGTGTTGGCGGTGAACTGACCGCCGCAGGCGCCCGGGCCCGGGCTCGCGACGTCCTCGAGCGAGCGCAGGTCCTCGTCGGACATCTCCCCCGCCGCGTGCGCGCCGATCGCCTCGAAGACATCGACGATCGTCACGTCCTTGCCGCGCCAGCGGCCGGGGGCGATCGAGCCGCCGTAGAGCATCAGCGACGGGATGTCGAGTCGGGCCAGCGCCATGACCGCGCCCGGGATCGTCTTGTCGCAGGCCGAGAGCGCGACCACCGCGTCGAACTGGTAGCCGCGGGCCATGAGCTCGATCGAGTCGGCGATCACCTCGCGGCTGACCAGCGAGGTCTTCATCCCCTTGGTCCCCATCGTGATCCCGTCCGAGACCGCCACGGTGTTGAACTCCATCGGGGTGCCGCCGGCCGCCCGCACGCCGTCCTTGATGTGCTCGGCCAGCCCCCGGAGGTGGAAGTTGCACGGCATCGCCTCGGTCCAGGTGTTGGCGATCCCGATCGTCGGCCGGCGCAGCGCATCGTCGTCGAAGCCGATCCCCTTCATGTAGGCGCGGGCCGCCGCGCGGTCGGGACCGTCGAAGACCGCCGCCGAGCGCGGCCGGGGCGGGGCGCCTATTCCAGGCGCCTCAACGGCGGCGCGGCTCGGCTTCGCTTCGCTCCGCCTCACGCGGCCCTCCGCGCGAGCGGTCCCTGGCGGCGCTCTTCGAGCGGTCCCCGGCGCCGCTCTTCGAGCGGTCCCCGGCGGCGCTCTTCGAGCGCCTGCCATTCGCGCAGGCAGACGAGGTCGCGCCGCACCTGCTGGGGATCGACCTGGCGACCCGGAAGGTGCATGTTGGCGGCGGCGATCAGGTCGCGTTCGCCACCCCGCAGCGCCATCCACTTGGCGAGCACATCGTCGCTGTCGGGCAGGCGCTGGCCGAACTCGGCCTCCGAGCGATCGGGGAAGCCGACGCAGTACTCGCAGAGCAGCTCCCGGGTCCGCGTGTCGTAGGCGATCAGCGGTCGGTGGGGATAGATCAGGTAGGCATATCCGCTCGCCGGATCGCCGTTGCCGGGGACACTGATGAAGCCGAGGCGCTCGTAGGCCTCCGCCTCCCGCGCGGAGACGACCGAGCGCAGCAGCTCACGCGCCCGACGCTCGGCGCGCAGCTCGCGCCCCGGATCCCAGCGCGACGCCCGGATCTGCGGGCGCCGGCGCGCCGCCCATCGCGCGAACATCCTCAGCCGCCCGCCGCCGGAGGAAAGAACACGACCCGCTCGGCGTCGCGTGGCACCTGGTCGAAGTCGCGCACCATCACGGCCTCGCGCCGGCCCCGCCGCTGCCCGGTGGGCACCGCCGCCCACATGCCGAGCTCGAGCTGGCGTCGAAACTCCTCGATCAGCTCCTCCTCATCGGAGGCGATCTCCGGGTCGCCCTCGGCCAGGAGAACGTCGCCGTGACCGGGCTGCATGCGGACCAGCTTCATGAGGGACGATTATGGCGCCCGAGCCCGAACACATCGACCGGGCCGGCCCCGGCGCCGATCCCGTGCAGTCCGTTGCCGACGGCCTCGGCGGCGATCTCCCGGGCCCAGCGCGCGGCCTCGGCGAGCTCGGCGCCACGCGCCAGGAACGCCGCCAGCGCCGAGGAGTGAGTGCACCCCGAGCCGTGCGAGGCGCCGGCCGGATAGCGTGGCCCCTCGATTCGCAGCGAGCCCGCCGCGTCGGTGAGCACGTCGGCGCCCTCGCGACCGTGGCCCCCGGTGACGATCACGGCGTCGGGCCCGAGGGCGAGCATCGCCTCACCGAGCTGCGCCGGCGAGGCGCTCTCCCCCAACCCCGAGAGGGCGCGCGCCTCGAGCAGGTTGGGCGTCGTCACCGTGGCCCGGGGCAGGATCCGCTCGACGAGCGCCGCCCTGGCCCGAGGGTCGAGCAGGTCGGCGCCGCTCTCGGCAACCATCACCGGGTCGACCACGACCGGTGCCTCGCCGACCAGGTCGAGCGCCTCGAGGACGGCGTCGATCGTCGGCTCGTCGGCGAGCATCCCGATCTTGACCGCGTCGACGCCGATGTCGGTGGCGACCGCCTCGACCTGGGCGACGATCATCCGCGGCGAGACCGCCTCGACCAGCTCGACCGCGACCGTGTTCTGCGCCGTGAGCGCGGTGATCGCGGTCATCCCGTGCACGCCGCAGCGCGCGAACGCCTTCAGGTCGGCCTGGATCCCGGCGCCGCCGCCCGAGTCCGAGCCGGCGATCGAAAGGCAGGCTGAGACGCGGTCGGCGGACATCGCCCCGGAGGTTATTGAGAGTTCGCCGGCAGCTATTGGGAGTCCGCCGGCGCGCCCATCACCCGGGTCGCTCGAGCCCGCTCGGCGAGTAGGAGCCGAGCGCGTCGGAGACGACGTACCGGCAGAGCTCGAGGCGCGCCAGGCCGACGGCCGTCGTCGCCGCGTCGAGGCCGGCCGTCCGGGCGAGCTCGTCGGGCGTGCCGGCGCCACGCTCGACCGCCTCGAGCAACCGGTCGAGCTCGGGCTCGAGGGCCGGCCCGGTGCGGGTGACGCGCACCGCCCCGACCCCGGCGAGCAGGTCGAGCACGTCCTGCGCGTTGCGCACGAGGTGGGCGTGACATTCGCGGATCAGGTAGTTGGTGCCCTCGGCCACTCGTACGCCAACGTGACCGGGGACGGCGGCCAGCTCCCGGTTCAGGTCCTGGGCGCGATGCGCGGTGATCAGCGACCCGGAGGGCCGCGCGGCCTCGACCACGACGACGACCTTCGAGAGCGCCGCCATCAGCCGGTTGCGAATCGCGAAGTCCTGCTTGAGCGGCCTGGTGCCGGGCTCGCTCTCGGAGACCGCGGCGCCCGACTCGACCAGCTCGCGGTAGAGGCCGCGGTGGCGCGCCGGGTAGACGATGTCGGGACCACCGGCGAGCACGGCGATCGTTCGACCGCTGCCCGCCAGCGCCCCCCGATGAGCCGCCGCGTCGATCCCGATCGCCATCCCGCTGACGATCGTCACGCCCGCGAGCGCGAGGTCGGCGGCGAGGCGCTCGGCGACGCCCAGGCCATATGCGGTGGCCCTGCGCGTTCCGACGATGGTCACCGCGGCGTCGGCCCGCAGCCCCGCGACCGCCTCGCGCGAGCCGACCCCGTAAAGGGTCGGGGCGGCGAGCTCGCCCAGGTCGGCGAGCTGCGCCGGGTAGCCGTCGGCGCCCGGCGCCAGCACCCAGCCGCTCACCGCACCGCGCGACCGCGCAGCGCGATCGCCCCCTCCACATGCTCGACGGCAACCGCCTCCGCCGCGCCGAGGTCGGCGAGCGTTCGCGCCACGCGGATCAGCCGCTCGAACCCCCGCCCGCTGATGCGCGAGCCGAGGCCATCGACCAGCAGGCGGCTCGCGGCCCGATCGAGCCGGGCCAGCGTGCGCGCCTCGCGGTCGCTCATCTCGGCGTTGACCCGGCCGGGCCCGAGGCGCTCGGCCTGGCGCTCGCGCGCCGTCAGCACCCGCCTGCGGACCGCCGCCGAGCAGGTGCTCGGCGACCCAGCCAGCGCCGCCCGCGAGGGTTGGGCTACTCGCACCGAGATGTCGATCCGGTCGGCGAGCGCCCCCGTGAGCTTGGAGGCGTAGCGGCGCACGGACGGCTCGGGGCACTCGCACTCCGGCGCCCCCGCACCGTGCCCGCACGGACAGGGATTGGCGGCCGCGACGAGCTGGAAGCGGCACGGGAGGTCGACCGAGTGGCGCACCCGGGCGATCAGCACCCGGCCGTCCTCGAGCGGCTGGCGCAGCGCCTCGAGGGTGTCGCGGCGAAACTCGCACAGCTCGTCGAGGAAGAGCACGCCCCGGTGGGCGAGCGAGATCTCGCCCGGCCGCGGCGGGCTGCCGCCCCCGAGCAGGCCCGCGGTCGAGACCGAGTGATGCGGCGCTCGAAACGGCCTCACGCCGGCCGCCAGCGGCGCGAGCGGGCGCCCGCTCGCGCTCGCGATCTTGATCGCCTCGATCGCCTCGGCGGAGTCGAGCGGCGGCAGCAGCGAAGGCAGGCGGCGGGCGGCCATCGACTTGCCGGCCCCCGGGGGACCGACGACGAGCAGGCTGTGGCCCCCTGCCGCGGTCACCTCGAGCGCGTGGGCGAGGAACGGCTGCCCGCGCAGATCGGCCAGATCGGGCGAGTCCGCGGGCGCCCCGTTCGAGCCCAGCACCAGCGGGGGCGGGGGCTTGGGCTCGTCCTCTCCCCCGAGCGCCCTGAGCTGCTCGAGGCGGTCGAGGCCCACCACGCCGACGCCGCCGATCAGCGCGGCCTCCGGCGCCGAAGCCGCGGCGACGACGAGAGCGCGAGACCCGTCGCGCGCGGCGGCCTGGGCCATCGCGAGCGCCCCGGACACGGGCCGGATCGCGCCGTCGAGGGCGAGCTCTCCGGCGAGTGCGATCCCCTCCAGCGAGGCGGGGTCGAGCTGCTCGGACGCCGCCAGCACCGCCGCCGCCAGCGCCAGGTCGAAACCGGGCCCGGCCTTACGCAGGTCGGCCGGTGCGAGGTTGGTCGTGATGCGCCGCTGGGGGAACTGAAATCCGGAGTTGACGATCGCCGCCCGCACGCGCTCGCGCGCCTCGCGGACCGCCGCGTCGGGCAGCCCGACGAGCGCGAACGAGGGGATGCCGAGGCGCACGTCGGCCTCCACCCGGACCTCGCTCGCCTCGACCCCGAGCAGCGCGTAGGTCCTGGCGATCGCGAGCACCCGGCGACCGTAGGCGGCGCGGGCGCACCCGGGACGAGCGCAGGGTCACGGGTTCGGCTCTATTTACGCGCGTCACGCGCGTGCGGCTCGTCTAGCGTCGCCGTCGATGACCGTGGCCCGCCAGAGGACCGGCCGCCTGGGCGAGGAGCTGGTCGCCGCGCGGCTCGCCCGTCAGGGCTGGACCGTCGTCGATCGCAACGCCCGCCCGCCCGACGTCCGCGGCGAGATCGACATCGTCGCGCTCGACGGCGACGCGCTCGTCTTCGTCGAGGTCAAGGCTCGGCGGACGAGCTCGGTGGTCGGGCCCGAGACGCCGGCGCTGGCGGTCGACGCGCGCAAGCGGGCGCGGCTGCGCGGCGTCGCCGCCGCCTGGCTGCGCGGCCGCGGCTACGACGTCCCCCGCCACCGCGAGCTGCGCTTCGACGTCGTCGGCCTGCGCCTCGACGCCGGCGGCCGGGTCGTCGACTACGAGCACCTGCGCGCGGCGTTTTGAGACGATCCCGCTGAGCCGGCCTCGACCGGTCCGCGCTCGGGCGCGGGTCGGGTGCGGGTCCGGTCTAGAGCTGCCGCGCCGTCCGCACTAGCCGAGCCGCAGCTGTGAGTAGGCGATCGACGCGAACGAGCGGCGATGCAGCGACGACGGCCCGCGCTCGACGATCGCCGCCCGGTGCTCGGGGGTCGAGTAGCCGACGTTGCCGTCGAAGCCGAAGCCCGGGTAGGCGTCGGCGACCCGGTGCATGTAGCGATCGCGGGTCACCTTCGCGATCACCGAGGCCGCCGCGATCGCCGCGCTGCGTGCGTCGCCGTCGATCACGGCCTCGTGCGCGACCGCGCACTGCGGGGCGCGGAAGCCGTCGGTGAGGCAGACCGCCCCGGGGACCGCGACGCGCTCGAGGCTGCGCGCCAGCGCCGCGAGGTTGGTGCGATGAAGCCCGCGCGCGTCGATCCCGCGCACGCAGCGCACCGTCACCGAGACGCGCGCCGCGGCGCGGATCACGACCGGGTAGAGCGCCTCGCGCTCGTCGCAGCTGCGCTGCTTGGAGTCGTCGAGGTAGCCGAGCGCGCGACGGTCGCGCAGGGTCAGGTTCGCGTAGTCGATGAGCACCCCCGCTGCGACCAACGGACCGGCCAGGGACCCCCTCCCGGCCTCGTCGGCGCCCGCCACGAAGCGGGCCCCGAAGTCGCGATCGAAGCGAAACAGGCGCGCCGCCCGACGTCGCTTGCGCGCGGCGCGCTTCGCGGATGCGGTCGGCGCGGGACGGTCGCCCCCGTCGGTCGTCCTGCGCTCGCCCGCTGGGGCAGTGGTGCGCTCCGCGGCTGGCTCCGTGGTGCACTCCGTGTCTGGGTCCGTGGTGCGCTCCGCGGCTGGCTCCCTGGTGCGCTCCGCGTCTGGGTCCGTGGTGCGCTCCGCGGCTGGGTCCGGGGTGCGCTCCGCGGCTGGGTCCGGGGTGCGCGGGGCGTCTGGGTCCGTGGTGCGCTCCGCGCCGCGGGCTGTGCTTCCTCGAGCCACGAGCGCCATTGTGACCACCGGCCCGGCCGAACGCGATCAGAGCGCCACTCGCCTTTCAGCCAAGCGGGGCGCGGGCGCCGACCGGCGTCCCCGGGCCGCCCGCGCGACGGATCGCCCGGCCGCCTCATACCGGGCTGAATTCCTCCGCCCAGCGGTGTAATTCGGCCCGTCGTGGCGGCGGGCGACGCGTCCGCGCGGGGCGCCGCGGTGTGGCGGTGGGCGCCGCGGTCCGGCCACGCCGGGCGGCGCGACGCGACCGCGGTTAGAGCAGCCCGATGCGGTTCGGCGGCCAGTAGGTGGCGAAGGCCTCGCCGATCATCCAGTCACGTGGGATCGGCCCCCAGAAGCGGCTGTCGTCGCTGAAGCCGCGGTTGTCGCCCATCATGAAGTAGTGATCGGGCGGGATCGTGATCTGCTCCGGAAGGTCGCACCCGTTGCCGCCGCTGCACGGCCTGATGAAGTCCTCCTCGGCCTCGACCCCGTTGACGACCGGGTGACCGTCGTGGATCGAGAGCGTGTCCCCGGGGCCGGCGACGACGCGCTTGATGAAGTTCGTGTCGGCCATCTCGGTCCCGGCCTCCGGGCAGGGCTCGTCGGGGTGCTCGCCGACCGCGCACTCCGGCAGCGCGTCGCCGCGAGCCTGCTCGGCGGGGACCGCGTTGACCGGCGGGTGGAAGACGATCACGTCACCGATCTGCGGGTCGCCTCCGAGCCGGTGCGAGAGCCGGTTGACCAGCACCCGCTGCCCCTTCTCGAGGGTCGGGATCATCGAGCCCGAGGGGATCTGGTACGGCTTGACGATGAAGGCCTGGATCCCGAGCGCCAGGCCGACCGCGAGCGCGACGATCACCACCAGCTCGACCAGCGCCCCCCGCCCGCTCGTCGGTTTCGGGATCAGGCGCCCGCTTGTCGGCTTCGGGATCAGGCGCGTTCTTCCTCGGAATCCTCACCTTCGGCTGTAGCGGCTTTTGGGCCGCCGTCCGCGGCTTCGGATTCCTCGGAGGACTCGTCCTCGGCCGCGTCGTCGGCGGTCTCGCCCGCCGGCTCGGCGGGCTCATCGCCGCTCGGCTCCTCCGCGCGTGCCTCGGCGCTCTGCTCCGCGGGCTCGTCGGCGCTCTGCTCCGCGGGCTGGTCGGCGCTCGACTCCGCGGGCTCATCGCCGCTCGGTTCCGCGGCCGCCTCGTCCTCCGAGGCCTCCTCGCCCGGCGTCGGCTCGGCCTCGTCCTGGCTCACGCCCTCGTCGTCGATGGGCGCGGGCTCGGGCTCGGCCGGGAGGACGAGGTCGTCCTCGATCCCCCAGCGACGCTCGGCGACCCGGGCGCGCTTGCCGACGCGACCGCGCAGGTAGTAGAGCTTCGCCCGGCGCACGTCGCCGCGCGCGACGACCTCGAGCCGCTCGATCTTCGGCGAGTGCACGGGGAAGGTCCGCTCGACGCCGACCCCGAAGGACTGCTTGCGCACCGTGAAGGTCTCGCGCGCGCCGTCGCCCCGGCGGGCGATGACGATGCCCTCGAAGACCTGGGTCCGACGCCGGGTGCCCTCGATGACCTGGAAGTGCACGCGTACGCGATCGCCGGGCTCAAAGCGCGGCACGCGCTTCAGCTGGCGCTGCTCGATGCTCTCGATGATCGTGCTCATGATGCGTCGACTCCGCGGGGCCGTGATTTGGCGAGGCCCCGAAAGGGCCGGAAAAAGCGCGGGACCTTGCGGCCCGCGCCGGCGTCAGATAGTACAGAGCACCGTCGGGGTAAGCGGTGAAGCCGCTCACCCCGCCACCCGACGCCCGAGGCCCGGCGCGGGCCCGCCTCAACCCGGCTCGGCGCGCTCGCGGCTGCGCACGCGACGCCACTCCGCGACCTTGGCGTGGTCGCCGGAGAGCAGCACCTCCGGCACCCCCCAGCCGCGATAGCTCGCCGGCCGGGTGTAATGCGGGTACTCGGGCAGGCCGCCGAGCGCCGCCGAGAACGACTCCTCGACCGCGCTGTCGGCGTGGCCGAGCGAGCCCGGGAGCTTGCGGATCACCGCGTCGGCGACCACCATCGCCGCCAGCTCGCCGCCGGAGAGCACGTAGGGGCCGACCGAGATCGCATCGTCGACGAGGTGCGCGCGGACCCGCTCATCGACGCCCTCGTAGCGGCCGCACAACAGCGCGAGGTGGGGCTCAGCGGCGAGCTCGGCGGCCAGCCGCTCGTCGAACGGCCGCCCGGCGGGCGTGAGCAGGATCACGCGAGCGGGCGAGTCCTCCCCGTAGACGGCCCGCAGCGCGGCGTCGACGACGTCGACGCGCAGGACCATCCCCGCCCCCCCTCCGTAGGGCGAGTCATCGACCTGTCGACCGCTCAGCGGGGTGCTGTCTCGGTAGTTGACGTAGCGGAGCTCGGAGCCATGCTCGAGCGCGTTGCGAACGTGGCGCTGGCCACCGAACCAGTCGAACCACTCGCCGAACAGGGTGAAGAAGTCAATCCGCACGCGGCCTGGCGCGGTCGGCCTCGACGATCTCGACCATCACACGACCGCCGTCGTCGGCGGTCGCGGCGGCCTTCGCGACCGTCCGGATCGCGTTGGCGACCCGACCGTCACGGCCGATCACCCGTCCCAGGTCGTCGTCGGCGACGCGCACCTCGAGCACCGTGTCGCCGCCATCGTCGAGCTCGGTGACCCGAACCTGATCCGGGTCGGAGACGAGCGCTTTGACCAGGAGCTCGACCAGGTCGCGCATCGGTGCACAGACCCCGGGGCTAGGAGCCCGTGGCCTCGATGCCCTGCGTGCGAAGCAGCCGGGCGACCGTTTCGCTGGGCTGGGCGCCGCGGTCGAGCCAATGGCGCGCGCGGTCTGAGTCGATCACGATCACCGACGGGTCGGTCTGCGGGTTGTAGTGGCCGATCGTCTCGATCGTCCGGCCGTCGCGGGGGGAGCGGCGATCGGCGACGACCACCCGCCACTGCGGGTTCTTGCGCGAACCCATCCTTCTCAAGCGCATTCTCACCATGAGCGGGCGGAGAGGTTAGCGGTTAGTGAGCCGCCCGCCGGTCCCGGACGCGGGAGCAGCATCGAAATGCCGGTGGCGTAGCCACCGGCAAGGTGTTCGAGCGGGAGCGGAGGAACCGGCGGAATCATCTCATTTGCCTCATCAGCTGCGCCGGATCAGGCATCTTGCCCTTGGCGAGCTGGGACATCATCTTGCGCATCTGGGCGAACTGCTTGACCAGGTTGTTGACCGCCTGGACCGTGGTCCCCGACCCGCGGGCGATCCGCTTGCGCCGTGAGCCGTCGATCATCGTCGGGTCGGCACGCTCGGCGGGCGTCATCGAGAGGATGATCGCCTCGAGCCGGTCCAGCTCGCGGTCGTCCATCTCGACCTCGCGCAGCTGCTTGGCCGCCTTGCCCCCCATGCCGGGCATCATCCCGAGCACGTTCTGAAGCGGCCCCATCTTGCGCACCTGCTTCATCTGGGTGAGGAAGTCCTCGAGCGTGAACTGCTGCTTGCGGATCTTGCGCTCGAGCTCGGCGGCCTGGTCGGCGTCGGAGACCTCCTCGGCCTTCTCGATCAGCGACAGCACGTCGCCCATGCCGAGGATCCGCGAGGCCATCCGCTCGGGGTGAAAGCGCTCGAGCTGCTCGATCCGCTCGCCGGTCGACGCGTAGAGGATCGGCTTGCCGGTCACGGCCTTGACCGAGAGCGCGGCGCCGCCGCGGGCGTCGCCGTCCAGCTTGGTCAGCAGCACGCCGTCGAAGTCGATTCGCTCGGCGAAGGTCTCGGCGACGTTGACCGCATCCTGGCCCGTCATCGCGTCGAGGACGAGGAGGATGTCGTGCGGCTTGGTGCGCTTGCGGATCGCCGCGAGCTGGTCCATCAGCTCCTCGTCGACGTGCAGACGTCCCGCGGTGTCGACGATCAGCACGTCGATGCCCTGCGAGCGCGCCTGCGCAGTCGCCCACTCGGCGATGTCGACGGGGTCGCGCTCGGTGCCCTGCTCGAACACGGTCGCGCCCGAGCGCTTGCCCATGGTCGCTAGCTGCTCGACCGCCGCTGGGCGCTGCGTGTCGCAGGCCGCGAGGGCCACGCTCTTGCCCTGGTCGCCGAGGTGCTTGGCGAGCTTGGCGCAGGCGGTGGTCTTGCCCGATCCCTGCAGGCCCGCCATCAGGATCACGGTGGTGCCCGATGGCGCCAGCGCCAGCTCGCGGCTCGCGCCGCCCATCAGCGCACCGAGCTCCGAGTCGACGACCTTGATCACCTGTTGGCCCGGGTCGAGCGAGTCGAGCACCCCCGACCCCAGGCAGCGCTCCTTGACCTGCGCGGTGAACGACTTGACGACCTTGAAGTTGACGTCGGCCTCGAGCAGGGCGAGGCGGATCTCGCGCATCGCCTTCGAGATCGTCTCCTCGTCGAGGCGGCCCCGGCCGCGCAGGTCGCCGAGGGTGGCCTGGAGCTTGTCTGAGAGAGTGTCGAACAGAGCGCGTCAAGTGTAGACAGCCCGGTTGCGCATCGCTCGCGGATCAGGCGAGTGGCGCGCGCGGCGCCGAGTCTTGCGCGGCGCGAGGCCCGTTCAGGCGGCCTGCTCACGGAAGGCCGGGACGACCTCCTCGCCGAGGCGGCGGATGAACCGCTCGGCGTCCTCGCCGGTGACGCCGACCAGCAGCGCCTCGAAGCCCAGCTCGGCCGCCCGCCGCAGCTGGTCGAGCCAACCCGACGGCTCGCCCTCGAGCCCGATCAGGTTGGCGACTCGCTTGACCGCGGCCGGGTCCCTCCCGGCGGAGCGGGCCGCCTCGTCGATCGCGCGCTGCATCGGCGGCACGTCCTCGGCGCTCAGGTAGTTGCCGCCGAGGGTCGGCAGCCAGCCGTCGCCGAGTCGACCGGTCACCCGTAGCATCCGGGGGCCGTAGGCGCCGATCCAGATGCCGATCGGATGCTCCGGGGCGGGGCCGGGCTTGGCCCCGGCGAGGCGATAGTGCTCGCCCTCGTGGCGCAGCGCGCGCTCGCCCGACCAGAAGCCGCGCATGATCTCGATCGCCTCGATCAGGGCGTCGACGGACTCCCGCGGCGTCCGCCGCGGCCCGCCCATCGCCTCGATCGCCTCCCAGAAGCTCCCCGCGCCGAGCCCGATCTCGACCCGCCCGCCGCTCAGCACATCGAGCGAGGCGGCCGCCTTGGCCAGCATCGCGGGCGGGCGCAGCGGCAGGTTGATGACGTCGGGGACCAGCCGCACGCCGGCCGTGCGCCCGGCGATGTAGGAGAGGTAGGTCCAGGTGTCGAAGTACCGCCGCTGGTAGGGGTGATCCTGGACGGCGACGTAGTCGAGGCCGACCCCGTCGGCCACCAGCGCCTGCTCGACGGCGAGCGCCGGGTCGCCGGCGTCGGGCACGACGAAGATCCCGACCTCGGCCATCGCTCGAGGCTACTCGCCGACCAGCGCGCCGGCGAACTCCTCGGCGTCGAACGGCCGCAGGTCCTCGAGCTCCTCCCCCACCCCGATCAGCTTCACCGGCAGCTCCAGCTCGCCGGCGATCGCCAGCGCGATCCCCCCCTTCGCGGTGCCGTCGAGCTTGGTCAGCACGACCCCCGAGAGCTCGACCGAGTCGGCGAACGCGCGCGCCTGGCGCAGCCCGTTCTGGCCGGTCGTCGAGTCAATCACGATGAGCGTCTCGTGCGGCGCGCCCTCGAGGCGCTTGGCGGTCACCCGGCGGACCTTGGTCAGCTCCTCCATCAGGTTTCCGTGCGTGTGCAGCCGGCCCGCGGTGTCGGCGATCACGACGTCGGCCCCGCGCGCCTCGGCGGCGGCGATCGCGTCGAAGACCACCGCGCCCGGATCGCCGCCGGGGTTGCCGCGCACGATCTCGACCCCCGCGCGGTCGGCCCAGGCCTCGAGCTGCTCGATCGCCGCCGCGCGATAGGTGTCGGCCGCGGCGACGATCACGCCAAGCCCGAAGCGCTCGCGCAGCACCGCGGCGAGCTTGCCGATCGTCGTCGTCTTACCCGTCCCGTTGACGCCGACGACCATGATCACCGTCGGCTTCGCGCTCAGCTCGAGCCGCGGCGGTTCGGCGGCGGCGCGCTCGGCGAGCAGCTCGACCAGCCGCCCGCGGGTCGCCTCGGGCCCCTGGACCCGGCCGGCCTCCACCTCCTGCTCGAGCCTGGTGACGATCTCCGCGGTCGCGGTCGCCCCGACGTCGGCGAGGATCAGTGCCTCCTCGAGGCGTTCCCAGGTCTCGTCGTCGAGGTGATCGAAGAGGCTCGCCGAGAGCTCGGCGCGCAGCGCCTCGCGGCTCTTCGACAGGCGCTCGCGCAGGCGGCGCAGGCGGCCCGGCCGGTCGCCCGGCTCAGCTCCGTGCTCGGGCTCGGGGGGGCCGGGGCCGGCCCCCTCGCGAGACCCGAGGTCGATCAATTGCTCCCACTCGACCGGCATCGCGCGGGCAAGGCTAGCCGAGGGCCGGCGCGGCGCAGATCGCCGATCAGGCGGCTTCGGCCGACTCGTCGAGCGCCGGCTGCTCGTGCTCGAAGCGCCGGGAGACGACCTTGGTCACCCCGCCGTCGCCCATCGAGACGCCGTAGAGGACGTCGGCGGCGTCCATGGTGCGCTTCTGGTGGGTGACGATGATGAACTGGGCCCGGTCTGAGAACCGCCGCACGAGCTGAAGGAAACGGTCGATGTTCGCGTCGTCGAGGGCGGCCTCGACCTCGTCGAGGATGTAGAACGGCGACGGTCGAGCGAGGAAGACCGAGAACACGAAGGCGAGCGCGACCAGCGCTTTCTCGCCGCCGGAGAGCAGCGACAGGCGGCGGGTCGCCTTGCCCGCCGGCGTCACCTCGATCTCCACGCCCTGGGATGAAAACTCGTCGCCGAGATCATCACCCGACACGTCCTCGGAGTCAGAACCAATGCCCGACACCTCCTCCGCTTCGCGTCCGGGGGTGTCGGGGTCCGGGGCGGGATGCTCGCCCTCGGAGTCGGCTGAGTCGGCCGTGCCCTCGGCGCCGCCGAGCACGGCCTTCGGCGTGCGCCGGTCGTCGACCAGGCGCAGGCGGCCGCGGCCGCCGGGGAACAGGTGCTCGACCAGCTCCTCGAAGTTGCGCTCCGTCGCCTCGAAGGTCTCCTCGAAGGCGGCGTGGATCTTGCGGTCGGTCTCGCGGATCAGCGACGCGAGCTCGGCGAGCGCGCTCTCGAGGTCGGTGCGCTGCGCCTCGAGGTCCTCGACGTGCGCGAGCGCCTCCTCGTACTCGCGCTCGGCGAGTGGGTTGACCGGGCCGAGCTGCTCGCGCCGCCGGCCGAGCCGGTCGAGCTTCGCCGCGATCTCCTCGCGCTCGGGCTCGCCGAGCGCCTCCGCCGCCGGCTCGATCTCGCGCCCGAGCACGGCCGCGACTCGCTCGAGCTCGGCGGCCGCCTCGGCGCGGCGGTCGCCGAGCTGCGCGACGCGCACCTCGGCGCGGGTGACCGCGTCGCCGGCGGCGCGCAGCTTCGCCTGCAGCTCGGCCTCCTCGCGCGAGCAGGAACGCAGCGCCTCGGTGACGTCGTCCTGCCCCCCGTCGCCGAGCATCCGGCCCTCCAGGCCTGCCGACCGCTCGCCGACCGCGTCACGGGCATCGGCCGCCGCCTCGCAGAGGCCGTCGAGGGCCCCGAGCAGGGCGGCCTCCCGCTCGATCCGCGTCGCGAGCGAGTCCTCGCGGCGGTCGCCGAGCAGGTCCTCGACGCGGCGCGCGAGCCGCGCGGCGAAGTATTCCTGATCGGCACCGGTCCGGGCGATCCGGACCTGCTCACGTTCCGCGCGCTGCGCCTGATGCAACTCGCTGATCTGATCGTGCACGACCGCCTGGTCGGCGCGGAAATC
>WHSW01000509.1:267-558 GCA_009379895.1 Solirubrobacterales bacterium | reverse complement strand
TGGACATGACGCCCGACATGCTCGCGCTCGCCCGCCGCAACGCCGAGGAGCTGGGGCTGCTGAACGTCGAGTTTCGTGCCGGAGAGATCGAGTCGCTGCCGGTCGAAGACGCATCGGTCGACCTGATCATCTCGAATTGCGTCGTTAACCTCTCGACGGACAAGGACCGCACGCTGCGGGAGGCCTTCCGGGTGCTCAAGCCCGGCGGCCGCCTGCGCATCTCCGATATGGTCTGGCGCGAAGCCCGCCCCGAAGGCGCCGATTCGGTCGAAGAGTGGTCGGGCTGCATCG
>WHSW01000509.1:0-257 GCA_009379895.1 Solirubrobacterales bacterium | reverse complement strand
CCGGCGCCATCACCGTCCAATCCTTCATTGATGGCCTGACTGATGCAGGCTTCCTCGCCGCCCGAGCCGACGCCGTTCGCGACCTCCAGGGCTACGAGGGTCTCGCCAGCGCCCTGATTTCGGCTGAAAAGCCGGCCTGAGCCGATCGCCAGGGAAGGCAGTTTCCAAAGGCGTACTCGGACAGGCGTGCTCAGCCCGAGCAAATATCAAGCGCCACCGGTAGGAGCACGGGCGAGTTAGCGGTCAGTTTTTCGCTG
>WHSW01000508.1 GCA_009379895.1 Solirubrobacterales bacterium | reverse complement strand
CCCGACCGCCGCCGGGCCAGCCGTTACGTCGTCGGCGGGGGCGGAGGGCTGCTGATGCCGGCCGGGACCGTCGATCTCGACCTCGACCGGTTCGACGACCTGGTGAGTCACGCCGAGGCGCACGCCCGCGTCGGCGGGCGGGGCGCGGCGCGGGCGACGCTGGAGTCGGCGCTCGCGCTGGTGCGCGGTCAGGTCCTCGAGGACGAGCCCTACGCATCGTGGGCGCTGCCGCTGCGCGACCGCTACGCCGAACGTGAGGTCGCGGTGCGGCTCGCCGCCGCCGATCACGCCCTGGGCGGTGGCGATCCCGCTGTTGCGCTCACGCACGCGCGCACGGTCCTGGCCGGCGACCCGGCTCGCGAGGCGGCCCACCGGGTCACCATGCTCGCCTGCTACCGGCTGGGACGTCAGGACGAGGCGCTGCGCACCTACGAGCGCTGCCGGCAGGCGCTCGCCGCTGAGCTTGGTGTGGACCCGTTGCCCGAGACGGTCGGGCTGCACGCGGCGATCCTCCGCCGTGACGACGCGATCCTCCATGCGCCGCCACCGCCGAGCGCC
>WHSW01000507.1 GCA_009379895.1 Solirubrobacterales bacterium | reverse complement strand
GAGCCCCTCGCCGAGCTCTGCACGGCGGAGGAGTTGATCGGCGCGGCGCTCGACTCCCTCGCTGCGCCAGCCTCGGCACTTGAGGTCGCGTTCGAGCCGAATCTGCCTCCGGTTGAGGCTGATGGCGCCCAGGTCGAGCGCGCGGCGAGCGACCTCGGCCTTCGAGGTGTCGATCGACACCGGCGTGCCCTCGAGACGCTCGAGCACGGGCACGACCCGGCGCAGCTCCTCGTCCAGAGGCACATCACGGGCGCCGGGCCGGGTCGACTCGCCGCCCACGTCCACCATCGCGGCTCCGTCGCGCACCAGGGAGCGAGCGCGGAGGAGCGCGGCGTCCGGATCGAGGAACAGACCGGCGTCGGAGAACGAGTCGGGAGTGACGTTCAGGACGCCGACGACGCTCGGCCGCGGCAGCAGATCGTCGATCGCGGCCCCCACTGCGGTCAGTGTAAGGCGCCGAAGGCGCCGCACAGCGGACGGCGCAGCCGGCCGCGGAGGCTCACGCCCGCGAAGCGGGCGTACAGGGCGCGTAGCGCCCGCGCAGCGGACGGCCGCAAGGC
>WHSW01000506.1 GCA_009379895.1 Solirubrobacterales bacterium | reverse complement strand
AGAGCTACGACGCGGTGCTCGCCGAGCTCGACGCCGGCGACGGCGAGATCTCGGAGGAGACGCGGCACTGGCTCGCGAACGAGGCGTTCGCCGAGGTCGCGCTGTACGACGCCGCGATCTCGCGCTGGTTCGGCCTCCGCTACGAGGCGTTCCCGCAGTACTGGGTGTTCGCGTACGAGAAGTTCCTCGAGGTCTCGTACGGTGAGAACCCGCACCAGAGAGGGGCGCTGTACGTCGAGTCCGGCGCCCGCTCGCACGTCCTCGCCCGGGTCTCAAAGCTGCACGGCAAGGCGCTCTCGTTCAACAACGTGCTCGACCTCGACTCGGCGAGCAAGCTCCTGGCCGAGTTCGACGAGCCCGCGGCGGTGATCGTCAAGCACAACAACCCGTGCGGGGTCGCGATCGCCGACTCGGTCGAGGCGGCGTACGAGAAGGCGCTCGCGTGCGATCCGCTGTCGGCGTACGGCGGCGTGATCGCCCTCAACCGGCCGGTCGAGCCGGCCCTCGCGGAGCAGCTGGCGGCGAACTTCATCGAGGTCCTGGTGGCGCCCGAGTTCAGC
>WHSW01000505.1 GCA_009379895.1 Solirubrobacterales bacterium | reverse complement strand
ACGAGAACAGGAAGCACACGGCGACCGCCTCGACGCCCGCCTCCCGCAGCTCCCGAGCCACCTCGCGGACCTCGTTCTCGTCGAGCGGCTGCAGGACCTCGCCGCGCGCAGCGGTACCGTCCTGGCCGAGGGCGCCCAGACGGTGGCGCTGCTGCCGTTCACCGCCGGGGCGGGCCACCTGACGACCGCGCTCGCCGAGCACGACACGGTCATCGTCTACAAGGGCGGCCGGTGCCTGCCGGAGGTGCGCGCCGCGCTGCAGACGGCGGGCCGCCTGCCCGAAGCCGTGTTCGGCGCCGACCGTGGCGGGACTGCCGAGGGGCACGAGGCTCATGACCTCCACGCCGCCGGCGACGACGAGGTCGCCCGCTTCGGCGGCGATCGCCTGTGCGGCGAACGCGATCGCCTGCTGGGAAGATCCACAGCGCCGGTCCACCGTGGTGCCAGGCACGTGCTCGGGCAGCCCGGCGGACAGCCATGATGTCCTGGCGATGTTGCCAGCCTGCCCTCCGAGCGGGTTCACGCACCCGAAGACGACGTCATCGACCGCGCCGGGGTCGAT
>WHSW01000504.1 GCA_009379895.1 Solirubrobacterales bacterium | reverse complement strand
GTTATGGCTCGACGCCCAAACCGCACACTCAGCCCAGAACAGGCCGCAAACGTCCGACTCGACGCTGTCGCGCGCCGAGCGGGTCAGACCCACCGTGCTCCCGTCGGCGAGGAACGCGCCAAGATCATCGCCGAACTGCAGGAGATCGCGGCGTCCTTCCCACATCTCCTCGCCCAGAACGCCGGGATCTTTATCGGCGCCGCCCGCAACGACGAGGTCAAGGCTCCGGGATACCTCATCTCGGCACAGCTGCTGATCGACGCGGGCGCCGACCTCGCCGACGTCGAGCACTGGACGGAAATCGGCTACGAACGCACCCGCTACAAGCCTGGTCCGGACTACCTGCGATGACCCGAATGGCGGTCCGACCCGCCTAACCACCAGCCCGGCTCCTTCGAGCCGGGGCACGATGGGTATATGTGTGGCCGGTATGCATCGATTCGGGCAGCGTCCGATCTCGCGGATCTCTACGAGGTCGATGTGCCGATGGTGGACGAGGAGCTGGTGCCGTCGTGGAACGTGTGTCCCACCGACGGCACCTACATGGTGTCGACCTCGCCCA
>WHSW01000503.1 GCA_009379895.1 Solirubrobacterales bacterium | reverse complement strand
CGTTGCTCGTCGACTACATCCGCGGTGACCGTGGCCTGACCGGCACGCACATCGGGTGCGACGACGGCTGCTGCGGCGCGTGCACGGTGCACATCGACGGGAAGCCGAGCAAGTCGTGCCTGATGCTGTGCTCGCAGGCCGACGGCTGCGATATCAAGACTGTCGAGAGTCTCGGCAGACCCGGCGAGCTGAGCGGGTTGCAGGCCAACTTCAAGCGGTTCCACGGCCTGCAGTGCGGCTACTGCACCTCCGGGATGCTGATGTCCGCGCAAGGCTTGCTCGACCGCAACCCGCGGCCGACCGAGGAAGATGTCCGCAAGGCCATCGCCGGAAACATCTGCCGCTGCACCGGATACCAGAACATCGTCGACGCCGTCCTTGCGACCGCCGCGCAGGCCCGGGGCGAGACCTACACCCCGCCGGCTGGCAGGCGTGCGCACGCCGCGGACGGCGATGGGTGGATCGGGAAGGGAATCGAGCGTTCGGCCGACGACCGACTGCTCACCGGGCACGGCCACTACACCGCGGACGACCTCCCGGTCAGCACGCTGCACGCCGCGGTC
>WHSW01000502.1 GCA_009379895.1 Solirubrobacterales bacterium | reverse complement strand
AGAACTCGCATATCAGAACTGGCGGAGGAAGCGCAGGTCGTTCGAGTAGAAGAGCCGGATATCCTCGATGCCGTGCTTGAGGATGGCGACGCGCTCGGGACCCAAGCCGAAGGCGAAGCCGGCGTAGCGCTTGGGGTCGATGTCGACCCGCAGCAGCACGTCGGGGTGGACCATGCCGGCGCCGAGGATCTCGATCCAGCCGCTGTGGCGGCAGATGCGGCAGCCCCGACCCCCGCACGCGAAGCAGTCGATCGCCATGTCGACGCCGGGCTCTACGAAAGGAAAGTAGTCGCACCGAAACCGGACGCGGCGCTCGCGGCCGAACAGCCGCCGGGCGAACTCGTAGAGCGTTCCCTTCAGGTCGGCGAAGGTGATGTTGCGATCGACTGCCAGGCCTTCTATCTGGAAGAACTGAGATTCGTGCGTGGCGTCGGTAGCCTCGTAGCGGTAGACGCGGCCGGGCACGATCACCCGCACGGGGGGGCGCTGCTGCTCCATCACGCGGATCTGGACCGGCGAGGTGTGGGTGCGCAGCAGGGCCGGCCGTTCCGCCTCGGCCGTGCC
>WHSW01000501.1 GCA_009379895.1 Solirubrobacterales bacterium | reverse complement strand
TGGCCCGCGGCGAGCGCGCCCCCGACTGCCCCGAGGAGCTGCTAGCCGCCTTCCGCGACTGGCGCTGCGGGCGGGCGCCGGGCTAGGGGAGCTCCCGCCCTGTAACGGCCGCGCCCGCGCCGGGACCCTTCTGGAGTGCCCGAGCGAGCGGGAGGCGGGGGTGGACGAGCTCTCCTTCAACGGCCTGGTGGTGGTCGCGGCGGCGGCCTTCGCCGCTCCGATGCTGCTCGGCCTGGCGCCGCGCGTGCGGCTGCCCTCGGCGGTGCTCGAGATCGTCGCCGGCATCGTGATCGGACCCGCCGTCCTCGGCTGGGTCGAGGTCGACCGCGCGATCGAGACCCTGGCCCTGCTGGGGCTGGCCTTCCTCCTCTTCCTGGCGGGCCTGGAGATCGACCTCGCCCGCCTGCGCGGGCGCCTGCTGCGGCTGGCCGGGATCGGCTTCGTCCTCTCGCTCGCGATCGCGGTGGCGGTGGGCGCCGGGCTGGAGGGGGCGGGCCGGGTGGAGGACGGCCTGCTGGTGGCGATCATCCTCGCGGCCACCTCGCTGGGGGTGGTCGTGCCGGTGC
>WHSW01000500.1 GCA_009379895.1 Solirubrobacterales bacterium | reverse complement strand
GATTTTCTCGCCGGAAGTGCCCGCAGGCGTCCAGGAAAGCCCCGGGTGTTCAGAGCCGGGCAGGGCCCTTAACCCGGATCGGGCGATAGCCGCGACGAGTTGCGTCGGGTGCGGTAGGTGAAGGCGTGTGGGATGGATCTGGGCCGTTGGCGCAGTCCTGCAGAGCCGTTATCGGCCGCCGTCGGCGGGCCGTCACGCCGGAGACGCCGCGTGAGGCCGTGTCTGGGCAGCCCGGATGGCGCCGGGCGCCGCCTGCTCTTGCTCGTCGGCCCTGCCGGGGCGGCTACGCGGCCGGGGCGGGAAGCGCGCGCAGCCTGGCGAAGGCGGCCACGAGCGCCTCGGCCCAGGGCCAGCCGGCGGGAAGGTGAAGCCGCGCCCGCCGGCCCGAGCGGGTGATCCGGGCGGCCACGTGGAGCAGGCGGTAGCGAAGCCGCTTGGGCTCGGCGCGGGCCAGCTCGCCGGAGAGGGTGAGCCTCTGGGCCCAGGAGATGAGGTCCTGGGCGATCAGCACCAGCTCGAGCCAGAGCGCGTTGTGGGAGAAGGCGCGGAAGGGGAGGTTCGAAAGCCC
>WHSW01000004.1 GCA_009379895.1 Solirubrobacterales bacterium | reverse complement strand
CGACGGCCCGACCGCGGCCGGCGCCGACGGCCTCGCCCCGCCCGACGACGCCGCCCGGATCTCGGCGCTCCCGGCGCCGGCGCCGATCGTCGACCCGCCCCCGGGGGCGGAGCCGGCGCGACGGCCGCGCTCGCCGCGTGCGCTCGCCTGGCTCACGGCGATCATCGCCGCGCTCTCGATCCTGCCGACGGCGCCGGTGTTCCACGTCTCGCTCGGCTTCGGCGACCTGCTCTCGCGGCCCAGCCGCGCGGTCACCTTCGTGCTCTCGGTGGCGGTCGGGCTCGGGCTCCTGGCGGTGGTCCGGGGGATCTCGCGCGGCAAGCGCCAGGCGTGGGCGATCGCGGTCGCGCTGTTCGCGGTCGCCGCCGTCCTGCACGTGCTCAAGGGGCCCGACCCGATCGCGTTCGGGGTCGACGCGGCAATGCTCGTCGCCCTGATCTGGTTCCGCGCCGACTTCCGCGCGCGCAGCGACCCGCGCTCGCGCACGACCGCGATCGCGTTCGTCCCCCTCTAC
Organism: Solirubrobacterales bacterium; assembly: GCA_009379895.1. Classification (GTDB taxonomy): domain Bacteria; phylum Actinomycetota; class Thermoleophilia; order Solirubrobacterales; family 70-9; genus WHSW01. The sequence continues at coordinate 54,720 of WHSW01000004.1, read as the reverse complement.
CTCGCCGCGGTCTTCGCCTTCGGGTTCGCCTCGTTGCTGTTCGAGCAGGACCGGATCACGCCCGCGCTCGGCTTCGGCGGCATGCTCAAGACCGTCTTCGGCGGGCTGATCGGGCTCGACGGCCCGTACACGTTTCGCAGCGAGCTCTTCGGCGACTTCTTCGAGACCGCGCTCCTCGTCCTCGGGATCGGCGGCCTCGCGGCGCTGCTCTACCTGATCCTGCGCCCGCTGACCCAGCGCCGACCGCCGACCGAGGCTCGCCGGGCGCGCGCCCGCGAGATCGTCCGCGCCCACGGCTCGGACACGCTCGCCTACTTCGCCCTGCGCCGCGACAAGAACTACTTCTTCTCCTCCGACGGGCGCTCGCTGATCGCCTACGTATACGTCCGCGGTCACGCGATGGTCGCCGCCGATCCGATCGGCCCGCCGCAGGACATCGAGCGGACGATCGACGAGTTCCTCGCCTTCTGCGCCGAGCGCGGCTGGCGGGTCGCGTTCCTGGCCGTGCGCGAGGCCGACGCGCCGCTGTATCGCGATCGCGGCATGCACTCGCTCTACCTCGGCGACGAGGCGATCCTGCGCTGCGATCAGTTCACGCTCGAGGGCGTCGAGATGAAGGCGGTTCGCTCGGCAGTTCGCCGGGTCGACCGCGACCACTCCTTCGAGCTGCTGCGCGAGTCCGACGCCGCCCCGGAGCTGGTCGCCGAGCTGAACGAGATCAGCGCCGAGTGGCGCGACGGCGCCGCGGAGCGCGGCTTCACGATGGAGCTCGGCCAGGAGGTCGAGGGCAGCGAGGAGGATTTCGCGATCGCGCTCGCCCGCGACGGGTCCGGCCGGGTCGCCGGCTTCCTGCGCTTCGTGCCCTGCTACGGCGACGACCCGGGGTACTCGCTCGACCTCATGCGCCGGCGTCCGGACGCAGCCAACGGGCTGACCGAGTTCCTGATCGCGAACGCGGCGCTGGCGCTCGGCGCCCGCGGGTTCAAGCGCCTGTCGCTCAACTTCGCCGCCTGGGGTCGGCTGCTCGACAGCGCCGAGGACGCCGGCTTCTGGGGCCGGGTCGAGCGCCGCCTGGCGCGCGGGCTGAACCCGTTCTTTCAGATCCAATCGCTGCGCGACTTCAATCAGAAGTTCGACCCCGAGTGGCTGCCGCGCTCGCTGGTCATCGACGACGCAGCCGACCTGCCGAAGGTGGCGCTGCTGTACACGAGCGTCGAGGGGTTCACCGACCTGCCCCTGGTTGGCAGGATGCTCACCCCGCCGATCCGCCTCGCCGAGGACGGCGAGCGTTCGCGGTCGGAGGCCTAGCGCCTCGCATGCCCGGGATTGGCGCCTTCATCTCCCCCGGCCGCGACCTGCCGCGGACGCTCGAGCGGGTCGCGCTCGCCGACCGGCTCGGCTTCGACGCCGCCTATGTGACCCACATCGCGGGTCGCGACTCGCTGACCACGCTGATGGCTTACGCAACGGTCAGCGAGCGGATCCGGCTCGGCACCGGGGTGGTGCCGATCTTCTCGCGCACGCCGGCGACCATGGCCCAGACGGCGGCCACGATCGACGAGCACTCGGGCGGGCGGATGGTGCTCGGGCTCGGCGTCTCGCACCGGGTCACGGTCGAGCGCTGGCACGGGGCGCGGATCGACAGGCCGGTCACCCAGATGCGCGAGTACGTCGCCGCGCTGCGCGCGATCCTGGGCGGCGTCGAGCCGCCCGACAGCGAGCGCTTCCCGACCAAGTTCGCGTTCATGGGTTACGAGGCGCGGGCCGACCTGCCGATCTACGTCGCGGCGCTGTCGCCCAGCATGCTGCGGCTCGCCGGGCAGGTCGCCGACGGGGTGATGCTCTGGCTCTGCGCTCCCTCCTACATCCGCGACACGGTGATCCCGAGCGTCCGCGAGGGCCTCGAAGCCGCCGGGCGCTCGGCCGACGCCTTCGACGTCGTCGCCGCGGTGCCGATCGCGCTCACCGACGACGTGCAAGGCGCCAGGGCCAGCCTGCGCCAGGACCTCGTCCCCTACGCGTCACTGCCCTTCTACCGCGCGATGCTCGAGGCGTCGGGCTTCGGCGAGGAGCTCGCGGCCTTCGACGCGGGACTCTCCGCGGGGGACGTCGAGGGAGCGAAGGCGGGGCTCTCGGACCGGATGCTCGACGCGCTCGCCGGGATCGGCGGCACGGAGGGCGTGCGGGGCGCGGTGCGCCGCTATCGGGACGCGGGGGTCACCTCCCCCTGCGTCGGCGGTCTGCCGCGGACGGACTTCGACGCCGGGCTCGAGGCGGTCGCCGAGCTGATCTGACCCGAGCGGGGCCTCAGTCGACGTCGCCCTCGGGGGTCGGCGCCCGGCCCCCGTCCGCGCCCGGTTTGCGAGGGACCAGCACCGCCCGCTTGAACTCGGCGACCAGGGTCCCGTCCTGCTTGTGGACGCGGGTGTGGACGCGGACGACGCCGCGGTCGGGCTTCGAGGAGGAGGGTCGGACGTCGAGCACCTCCGACTCGCAGAACAGCGTGTCGCCGTGGAATACCGGGGCGGGGTGGCTGAGCTCCTCGGTCGCCAGGTTGGCGATCGCCTTGCCCGAGACGTCGGAGACCGACATCCCGAGGGCGAGTGAATACACCAGCGGGCCGACGACCACGTTCTGGCCCTGCTGCGAGTCCGACGCGTAGACGTCGTTGAGATGCAGCGGGTGGTGGTTCATCGTGATCAGGCAGAAGAGGTGGTCGTCCGCCTCGGTGACCGTCTTCGCGGGCCAGTGCTTATAGACCGCGCCGACGTCGAACTCCTCGAGGTAGCGCCCGTAGGGGTGCGCGCCCGAGGCCTCGCGCTCGGCCTGGTCGGTTGAGAGCCGCTGCGTTTCTTCGCTCACTGCGTGCATTTCTCCTTGGGGTCGGCTGCCCTCTCCTCCAAGGCGCGGGATCCTAGATCACCACGCGCTCGGCCGAGAGCCCTTCGAAGCGCCCGAGGTCGGCGATCTCCGCCTCGATCGCCTCCTCGACGGCCGGCTCGAGCTCGCCGAAGGGCTCGATCGTGACCGCGAGCCGCGAGCCGCTGCGCTTCGAGGCCCAGGTGCCGACGAAGCGGCCGTCGACGCTGATCGTCGGGCGGATGATGCCGCCGCCCGGGGCGATCCGGCGCTCGTGGTCCGGCGAGACGGCGAACTCGCGACTCACGTAGCCGAGGTTGTAGTTGTCGTAGGCGCCCAGCATGCGCACCACTGGCCCCGCCGCCGCACGGCGGCGCTCGGCCGCGAGCGAGTACAGGGTCTCCCCCGCGCCGCGCGCCGCGCTGAGCTCGGGAGCGATCGCCTCGAACCCCGCGCGGGCGTCGCGCTGGGGAAGCCCGGCCCAGCGCGCCAGGTCGCGCGCGTCGGCGGGCGCGTAGGCGCGCAGGTAGCGGCGGGCCAGCTCGGCCAGCGAGGCCTCGCGCGACGGTCGCTCGAGCTCGCCGATCCAGTCGCGGGTCGCCACCAGGCAGGTCTGCCCACCGCGGTCGGGACCGAGGCAGAGCCCGCCCTCGACGGTCGCCAGCACCCAGAGGTGCACCTTGATCTGCTGCGACGCGTCGAAGCCGGCCTCGGTCAGCCGCACCGCGAGCTCGGGTCGGGTCAGTGGCCCGTCGGATTGGACCGCCCCCTGCAGCAGGCTCAGGGCCCGATCCTGGCCCTCGCGGTCGAGCCCAAAGTCCGCCATCCGCTTGCGTGCCTGTCGCGCGAGCGAGTCGGCGAACAGGGGCAGCAGCCAGCCGGCGTCCTCGGTCGCGATCAGGTGGGCCGTGCGGCGCATCATCCAGGCGCGCAGCAGCGATCGTTCCTCGCAACGGGCGCGGTCGACGTCGGCGGCGAGCAGGCCTCGGGCGCGGGCGCGGAAGGCGAGCCGCGCGGCGCGCGGCTCCTGGGCCTGGACCGGGCCCGCGAGCCGGGTCACGTCGGCGGGGTGGGCAACGCGGGCCGGGCGCGCGAGGAGCTGCGAGGCGGCCCGCCGGACGGCGAGGCGCCGGGCCGGCGGCTCGCGACGCGGCGCACTCGTCGTCGACGCTCGCGAGCTCAGCGCGCCCGTCGCAGCCGGCCGCGAGCCTCCTGCTTGGCGATCACCTGGCCGATCAGCCTCTGCACCCGCGGGTCGCCCTCGACCTTGACGTGGCCGTGCTCGTACGCCTCGCGCCAGTCGGCGAGCTGCCCCTCGGTGGCGAGCACGTTGAACATCGTGCGCGGCACCGAGACCCGCAGCCGCTCGTCGTCGGCGAAGCCCTTGCTCAGCTGCGGACCCGGGAGCTCGACCCGGAAGACCTGCACGTCGCCGCGCGCGGGCAGCTCGAGGCCGAAGACCAGCTTCAGCTTCGCCAGCGCCGGCGCCTCACCCTGGATCCGGGCGATCGCCCCGGAGATCAGTTCCTGCGTCGAAGCCATCGGTCAGCTCAGCCTGCCACAGACCCGACCGCGGCGGACGCGAAGCGGAGCACGCGGTCGGCGGGTGGGCCGAGCACGCGGTCGGCCGGTGAGCGGAGCACGCGGTCAGATCCTGTTTCTTTGGAGAACCTTCTTGCCGATCACCATGCGCTGGATCTCGGAGGTGCCCTCGCCGATCAAGAGCAGCGGCGCGTCGCGATAGAGGCGCTCGATCTCGTACTCCTTCGAGTAGCCGTAGCCGCCGTGGATGCGAAAGCACTCCTCGACGACCTCCTTGCCGGTCTCGCTGGCGAGCAGCTTCGCCATCCCCGCCTCGAGGTCGGAGCGCTGGCCGGCGTCCTTCATCCGGGCGGCCTTCATCGTCATCAGGCGGGCGGCCTCGACCTTGGTGGCCATGTCGGCGAGCTTGAACTGGATCGCCTGGTGCTCGGCGATCGGCTTGCCGAACGCCTTGCGCTCCTGGGCATAGCGCAGGGCCAGCTCGAGCGCCCGCTGGGCGATCCCGACGCCGCGCGCGGCGACGTTGACTCGCCCGACCTCGAGCGCGTCCATCATCTGCTTGAAGCCCTGGCCGAGCCCGGCCTCCTCGGCGCCGAGGATGCGATCGGGCGGGCAGCGGTAGCCGTCGTAGACGAGCTCGGTCGACTCGACGCCCTTGTAGCCCATCTTCTTGATCTTCGGCGGGATCTCGAGGCCGGCGTAGTCGCCCTCGTTCTTCTCGACCCAGGGCTCCTTCTCGGTGATGAAGCAGGTCATCCCCCGGTAGGGCGGGTCGGCCTTGGGGTCCGACTTCATGAGCACGAAGACGACGCCCGAGCCGAGGCCGTTGGTGACCCACATCTTCTGGCCGTTGAGCTCCCAGGCGCCGTCGTCGGCGCGCTTGGCGGTCGACTTGATGCCCTGCACGTCGGAGCCGACCTCGGGCTCCGAGAGCGAGAAGGCGGCGCGGATCTCGCCCGTCGCCATCCGCGGCAGGAAGTGGTCGCGCTGCTCGTCGGTGCCGAACTTGATCAGCAGATAGGAGCCGATGAAGTGGGTGTTGACGACCCCCGAGATCGAGATCCAGCCGCGCGAGAGCTCCTCGACGATCATCGCGTAGGTCGTCAGGTCCAGTCCCATGCCCCCGTACTCCTCGGGGATCGTGACCCCGAACAGCCCGAGCTCCTTCATCTGCTCGACGATCGCCTCCGGGAACTTGTCCTCGTGGTCGAACTCCTCCGCGACGGGGAGGATCTCGTTGTCGACGAACTGGCGCACCATCTCGGTGATCGCCCTCTGCTCGTCGGTCATCTGCGGGTAGGCGGCGGTCGCTACGGCCATGGCTCCTTCGGGTCGGTTGTCGGCCTCGCCGGCGAACCCTCGAGGCGACGCGAAGGATACCCGCGGCAACCTCGAGGCCTGCGGGATACTGGGGCGCGTGTCGGAGAACGCCGGCATCGTGCGCGAGCTGATCGGGACCTTCCCCGAGGACTTCATTGCGACCCGCGCGGACCCGGCGGCCCGGGCGCGGGCGACCGCGGTCCTGAGCGAGGCGGCGCACCCCGACTTCGAGACCGCGATGATCGCCGCCGACGGCTGGACCATGGAGCGCAACGGGATCGACGGGTTCGTCGGCGCCTTCGATGAGTGGACGGTGGGCTTCGAGCGCTTCGGGCTCCAGTTCGAGGAGCTGATCGACGGCGGCGAGGTGGTCGTCGTCCTCGTCCGCCAGCGCGGCATGCCCAGGGGCGGCGCCGCCGAGATCGTCACCGAGAGCGCGGGCGCGTTCTTCTTTCGCGACTCGAGGATCGAACGGGTCGAGTTCCACCTCGACCGCGCGTGGGCGCTGGACGCCGCGGGGCTCGAGGCGTGACCGCGACGGCCCCGCACCCGCGAGGGTGAACCCGAGAGCCCGCTCGCCGGCCGCGCGCGGCGCGCCGGCTCGAAAGGTGGGATCGAGGGCGCCGGTCAGACCCGCTCGATGCCCGCCTCGCGACAGCCCGCCTCGAGCGCGTCGAGCCCGAACGCCTCGGCGGGGCCAAGCGCCCCGCTGCCGCGCAGTCCGCCGCCGGCGGCGGCCGTCGCGCCCCAGGCCAGGATCCGGCCGGTGAACTCGTAGCCGTTGACGCCGCGGACCTCGACCGACGCGAGCTCGGCGCCGTCGGCGTAGGCGACCGCGACGACCGCCGAGCCGGTCCCCTCGCGCGCGGCGGCGTCCGGCCCGCCGGTCGAGCCACGCACGAGCCGGCCGATCAGCGCCTCGGCCCCTGCCCTGACGCCAGGCACCTGCATGACCGCGGCGTTCGCCGCCGAGAACACCTGCATCCCGCGCGAGGCCCCGCCGAACCAGCCGAGGTAGGCGTTCACCTCGCGCAGGCCCGACTCGAGGCGCGGCAGCGTGAAGTGCTCCGAGGAGCCGACCGAGATCGCCTCTCGTCGCCGTCCCGCCGCCGCGAACGATCGCACCCGGACCGCGGCGCGCTCGGTGCGGATCCCGTCGCGCCAGACGAAGGACGGCTCGAGCAGGGCGCCGGCCAGCGAGGCGCGCGTGCCGCCGCTCATCCCGCCCAGCCCGCCGCCGGTGGTGAAGTAGCCGAGGTCGACCCGGGTCGCGGCACCGCGAGCCTCGCGCAGCGCCAGGGCCCCGGCGAGGTTGCCGGGCACCCAGTCGTAGCCGAAGGCCGTGACCATCGCGATCCGGGCCTCGGCGGCGCGCGACCCGAAGCGCTCGAAGACGCGGCGGATGAAGGCCGGCTCGCCGGTCGAGTCGAGGTAGTGCGCGCCGGCCGCGATCGCGGCCTCGGCGGCCGCGTCGCCGAAGCGCGCGAACGGGCCCACGGTGGCGACCAGGACGTCCGCCGGCCCAACCAGCTCGGCGATGCTCGCCGGCCGCGCGACGTCCGCGACGGCGGTCTCGAGCTCGGAGCCCAGCTCGGAGGCGAGCCCGCGCAAGCGCGCGGCGTCGCGCCCGGCGAGCACCGGGCGCTCGCCGCGCTCGATCAGCGCCTCGACGGTCAGGCGGCCGGTGTAGCCGGTCGCTCCGAAGACGACGATCCGACCGGCCACCCGCCTCAGAGCTCCCAGCCGAAGGCGACCGACCGGTACTGAGCGCCCTCGCGCTCGTAGAAGCGGTGGGCGTCGGCGCGCGCCTCGGCCGAGTCGAGCTCGAGGTGGGTCGCGCCGCGCTCGCGCGCCCAGGCCCTGGCGGCGTCGAGCAGCGCCTTGCCGATCCCGCGCGAGCGGCGGTCGGGGGCGACGGCGAGGTCCTCGACCCAGGCGCGATAGCCGTAACGGACCGAGTGCAGGTCCTGGTAGGCGGTACAGAAGCCCACCAACGTTCCGTCCGCCTCCTCCCAGGGAGCGTCAGCGACCGGTGATCCGAGCTCCGCTCGGATTCGTCCGGGGGCGGACGGGTCAGCTGAAGGGACGGCCTCCTCGGCTCCGCCTCCGGGGGCGGCCGGGTCAGCCGAAGGGACGGCCTCCTCGGCGACCAGCACCACGGCGTCGTGGGAGCGGATCGCCTCGCGCAGGGCGACCGCCGCGCGGCGCTCGTCCCAGGCCGCCGGTCGGGCGCCCGGCGGCGCGAACAGCCACTCGTACAGCGCCACCAGCCGCTCCTCCTCCCCCTCGCGCGCGGCTCGGATCGTCGCTTGCACGAGCTCAGCCTACGCCAGGGCGCACCGATAGATTGGCGCCCATGCGCAATCCCAGAGACTTCCTCAAGCCGCTCGCGATCGACGCTCCGGATCCGATCCGCGAGGTTCCCTTCAAGCCCTCCCGCATGATCCACTTCCTCGACTTCTCGAACGAGAAGATGGTCGCCAAGGCGCCCGAGATCGCGCCCACCGTCGACATCCTGCTCGGCAACCTCGAGGACGCGGTCCCGGTCGACCGCAAGCTGGCGGCGCGCGCGGGCCTGATCCGCGTCGGCAAGGAGCTCGGGCTCGGCCAAGCCCAGCTCTGGACCCGCGTCAACGCGCTCGAGAGCCCCTGGGTCCTCGACGACCTCACGGAGCTGGTCGGCGAGATCGGCGACCGGCTGGACGTGATCATGGTGCCCAAGGTCGAAGGGGCCTGGGACATCCACTACGTCGACCGCCTGCTCGCCCAGCTCGAGGCGAAGGCGCGCCTCGAGCGGCCGATCCTCGTGCACGCGATCCTCGAGACCTCGCTCGGGGTCTCGAACCTCGAGGAGATCGCCACCGCCTCGCCCCGGATGCAGGGCATGAGCTTCGGTCCCGCCGACCTCGCCGCCTCGCGCCGGATGAAGACGACCCGGGTCGGCGGCGGTCACCCCGGCTACCGGGTGATCGAGGACCCCGATCCCGACGACCCCGCGGCGGCGCGCGCAACCGCGCAGCAGGACCCCTGGCACTACTCGATCGCGCGCATGGTCGACGCCTGCAACTCGGCCGGGATCCTCCCCTTCTACGGGCCCTACGGCGACATCCGCGACGCCGAGGGCTGCGAGACGCAGTTCCGCGCCGCCTTCCTGCTCGGCTGCGTCGGCGCCTGGTCGCTGCACCCGGCGCAGATCGAGATCGCGAAGCGGGTCTTCAGCCCGCCGCCGGACGAGGTCCTGTTCGCCAAGAAGGTGCTCGAGGCGATCCCCGACGGCCGCGGCGTCCACATGATCGACGGCAAGATGCAGGACGACGCGACCTGGAAGCAGTGCAAGGTGATGGTCACCCTCGCCGAGCAGCTCGCCGAGAACGACCCCGAGCTGGCCAAGGCCTACGAGCTCTGACCGGCGCCGTCCCCCGCTCCTCGTTCAGCCGCCGCGCTGGCTGAGCAGCCGGGCGTTCATCCTCCTCGCGACCCGAGAGATCGGCGAGTAGCACATCTCCTCGGTGGTCTCGGTGAACAACGTGCCCGAGACGATCCCGCCGGCGCGCACCGCGCCCGCGGGCTGCGGCTGAATCGCCGGCCCACCGCTGTCGCCGGGGATCGCCGGGGCGCCGATGCACCACAGGCCCGACTGGATCTTGCGCCCCGCCTTGATCGTCAGGTTGGTGCGGGTGACGACGCTACAGGCGCCCCCGGAGCTGACCCCGACGAAGCACATCGCCGTGCCGGGGACCATGTCGCGCTCGCGGAGCCTGCCGCGCACCGGAAGGTCGATGCCGAAGGCCGGAATGTAGACGCGGGGCCGCTTGGCAGAGCGCGGCACGGGGAAACGCAGGGCGTCCACCTCGACGCGGCGATCGCCGCGGTAGCTGTTCTTGTCGACCCGGCCGACCTTGCGGCCCCCGATGAACACCCGGCGCTCGCCCCCGGGGCGGCAGTGGCCCGCGGTGACGCCGACGAACCGGCGGCGAGTGCGCTTCATCGTGAACCCGCTCGTGCACCCCGCCCTGCCGATCCGCACCGCGAGCCCGCCCCGGAACGGCGGAAAGCAGGCCGGACAGGTGGCCATGTGGCGGAATTCGAACCGGCCCCCGTCGAAGCTCACCGCGACCTCGCCGAGCCGGCGCTCGATCGCCTCGCGGGACGAGCGGTCGAGCCCGGCCGCCCGCACCTCCACCACCCCGGCGGCCGGGTCGACCCCGACCGCGAAATGGCTCGCGCTTCGGTCGAGCAGGTCCACCGCCGCGCGCCGCGCCCGCGCCAGCTGCGAGCTCGACGCGGCAGCTGAGACGACGTCGATCGCGCCGGCTCCGTCCAGGCGCTCGGCCGCGGCGGGCGCGCTCCCGCTGGTCGCCACCGTGAGCCGGGGTCGGTCCCCGGAGCGGTCGATCCAGGCGCCGGCGAAGCGGCCTCCGAGGCGGTCGCGAGCGACGTCGATCGCCCGCATCGCCCGCGGGCCGGCAAGCGGGTCGACGGGCAGCGCCTCGGCCTCGATCGATCCCCGGCCCGAGGCCGAGCTCGAGCCGCCGAGCGCGGCGCCGGCGCCCAGCACGACCAGCAGCAGCGCCACGATCGGCAGGCGCGGGTTCGTCCGTCGCCGTTGCCTCGGCGCCCCTACCATCGCCGGGCGGCGGTACCCGATCCCCCGCCGGCGCAATCGCGACTGCCCGCGCCACCCCTCGGGCGCCGCCTGTCGGGCCGCCGATTCACCCTCTCGATCGACCGATCCGATGGTCCTGGGGTCGGGGCGTCGCCGAGTCGATCGCACATGGGGTCGATTAACGCACATCCGCTCCGTTCGGATTCTTGTTGAACGATTGATCAGAAGCTGTATCGTGCTGATCGGTGAACTGTTCAACAATTCTGCCTGCCCGGGGGGTCGGGCAGCGGGACGGGAGGCCGAGGCGAATGCGAAACCTGAGGTTGTGGGGCGCGGCGGCGGCGTTTTCGATCGCGGCGGGCGGCCTGTGGGGCTGCGGGAGCGGGAACGGGAACGACGCCCCCGCGACGGCGCCGGCCGAGCCCGACCAGGCCGCGACCGGGACCCTGCGCACCCTCACCTACGGCGACACCGCGAGCGACGCCTTGCTCGGCCCGTTCCGCAGGCAGAACCCCGACCTCGACCTCAAGACGGCGACCTTCAACAGCGTCCAATCCGGCGCCGCGAAGATCGCGGGTGGGTTCGAGACCGACATCGTCCAGCCCTGCGCGGACGAGTATCAGCCGCTCATCGAGCGCGACCTGCTGCGCCCAATCGACCCCGACGGAATCAAGAACTGGGACAGGCTCGCGTTTCGCGACGACGAGGGGATCCTGCGCCCGGACGGCCTGGTCAACTTCGTCCCGATCGCGGCCGGCCCCCAGGGGATCATCTACAACACCGAGGAGATCGACGAGGCCCCGGACTCGTGGGCCGACCTCTTCGACCCGGCCTACAGCGGCCGCGTCTCGATCGACGGCGGCACCTGGCTGACCCCGATCGCCGAGGCCGGGATGGCGCTCGGGTTCGACGATCCCATGTCGATGACCGACGAACAGGTCGAGCAGGCGAAGGACTACTTGATCGACCACCGCGACCAGTTCCGCAGCCTGATCGAGTCCGACGCCGACAAGCAGAACCTGTTCAAGGCCGGCGAGATCGTGATCTCCGATGGTGGCCGCGGCACCGCCGCCGCGCTCCAGGAAGACGGTGAGCCGGTCAAGTGGGTCGCGCCCAAGGAAGGCGCGATGGCCTGGGTCTGCGGGCTCGCGATCACCTCGGACGCCGAGAACGTCGACGCCGCCTACAAGCTGATGAACTACTTCGTCTCCGCCGCAGGCCAGAAGGTGATCGCCGAGGCGGGGCTGACGATGGTCAACCTGGACACGATCTCGCGGGTGCCGAAGAAGCTCCGCTACACCGCCGACCCCAGGTCCCTCGAGGGCGTGATCCCCGAGGTGCAGCCGGACAACTGGCAGACCTGGGAGCGCGCCTGGCGGGAAGTGAAATCCGGGGCTTGACCCGCGCGCCGGCGCCCGAGGCGGTCGACGAGGCGGCGGCGCTGCTCGCCGAGCTGATCGACGTCCCCTCCCCCTCCGGGGCCGAGGGGCGGATCGTCGAGCGGGTCGAGCAGCTGTGCGCCGAATGGGAGCTGGACTGCCGGCGCGTCGGCAGCGAGACCGGCCGGGACAGCCTCGTCGTCGGCCCACCGGACCCGGCGCTGGCGATCGCCGCTCACCTCGACACGGTCGACGCCCCCTGGCCGGCGCGAGCGCGGGTCGAGGGGACGATCGTCCACGGCCTCGGCGCCGTCGACGACAAGGGCGGGGTGGTCGCCTGCCTGCTCGCCGCCCGCGAGCTGCGCCGCGGCGGTGACGACCTGGCGCGGCTCGGCGTCACCTTCGCGCTGCCGGTCGACGAGGAGCGTGGCGGCTCGGGCTCGCGCGCGCTCGCGCTCGAGCTGCGCCCGCGCTACGCGATCGCGCTCGAGGCCACCGAGCTGAACACGGGGACCGCCGAGATCGGCGACATCGAGGGGATCGTCCACGTGGGCGGCGAGTCCGCCCACGGCGCCAGAGCCGACCTCGGCGTGAACGCGATCGACCGCGCCGTGGCGATGATCAACGCGCTGCCGAGCCTCGAGCTGGCGCGCCACAGCCACGCATTGCTCGGTGCCTCCTCCGCCGAGGTGAGCACGATCGGCGCGGGCACGGAGTTCAACACGATCCCCGATCGCTGCAGCTTCAAGCTCGGCATCCGGCTGGTTCCGGGGCAGAGCGTCGAGCGCACGCTCGCGGCGCTCGAGCGGCTCGCGCTCGACCACTTCGCATACGTCGAGCTGATCGAGGTCACCGCGCCGATCGAGACGCCCGCCGCCTCGCGCGTCGTCGAAGGCCTCGATGCCGCGTGCAGGCAGGTGGTCGGCCGCGGGTCGGAGCCGATCGGGGTGCCGGCCTGGACCGACGCCCACAACTTCCATGCCTTCGCCGGGGCCGAGGTCGTCGTCTTCGGCCCCGGGGGCTTCGACACGGCACACACGCCCGAGGAGCACATCGACGCCCGCCAGGTGGTCGAGTGCGCCGGCGTCTTCACCGAGCTCGCTCGGCGCGGCTGGCGCGAACCGGGCTGACGCGGCCCTGTTACCCGAGGCGCTCGCGCAGGGCCTCGAGCTGGCGGCCGATCTCCTCCGGCAGCCCGTCGCCGAACTGGCTCAGGAACTCCTCGGCCTGGGGCAGCTGGGCGCGGACCTGGTCGGCGTCGACGGTGAGCAGCTCGCGCATCTGATCCGCCGAGACCTCGACCCCCTCGAGCTGGAGCTGGCCCTCGGCGGGCACCAGCCCGATCGGCGTCTCGACCGTCTCGCCCTCGCCGTCACAGCGGCGACAGATCCACTCCAGCACGCGGCTGTTCTCGCCGAAGCCGGGCCAGATGAACTTGCCGTTCTCGTCCTTGCGAAACCAGTTGACGAGGAAGATCCGGGGCATGCGGTTCGGGTGCTCGCGTCCGAGCCCCAGCCAGTGCTCGAAATAGGAGGCCATGTTGTAGCCGCAGAACGGGAGCATGGCCATCGGGTCGAAGCGCAGCTTGCCGACCTCCCCGGCTGCGGCGGCGGTCGTCTCGGAGGACATCGTCGCCCCGAGGAAGACGCCGTGCTCCCAGTCGAACGCCTCGGTCACGAGCGGCACGTTGGTCGCCCGGCGGCCGCCGAAGAGGATGGCCGAGATCGGCACCCCGGCCGGGTCCTCCCACTCCGGGGCGATCGACGGGCACTGCGCGGCCGGCGTGGTGAAGCGCGCGTTCGGGTGCGCCGCGGGCTCCTCGGAGTCGGGCGTCCAGTCATTGCCCTTCCAGTCGATCGCGTGCGCCGGCGGCTCGCCGGTCATCCCCTCCCACCAGATGTCGCCGTCGTCCGTGCGCGCGCAGTTGGTGAAGATCGTGTTGCGCTCGACCGTGTCCATCGCGTTCGGGTTCGTCTTGTGGCTGGTGTTGGGGGCGACGCCGAAGAAGCCCGCCTCCGGGTTGACGGCGCGCAGCCGCCCGTCGTCGCCGAACTTCATCCAGGCGATGTCGTCGCCGACGGTCTCGACGGTCCAGCCCTCGAGCGTCGGGATCAGCATCGCGAGGTTGGTCTTCCCGCAGGCCGAGGGAAAGGCGCCGCTCACGTACTTGACCGCGCCCTCGGGCGAGGTCAGCTTGAGGATCAGCATGTGCTCGGCCATCCAGCCCTCGTCGCGCGCCATGACCGACGCGATGCGCAGCGCGAAGCACTTCTTGCCGAGCAGCGCGTTGCCCCCGTAGCCCGACCCGTAGGACCAGATCTCGCGCGTCTCGGGGAAGTGGACGATGTACTTGTTCTCCGCGTCGCACGGCCACGGCACGTCGCGCTCGCCCTCGGCCAGCGGGGCGCCGACCGAGTGCACGCAGGGCACGAACTCGCCCTTCTCCCCGAGCGCGTTGAGCGCGCCGGCTCCCATCCGGGTCATGATCCGCATCGAGGTCGCGACGTAGGCCGAATCGGTGAGCTGGACGCCGATGTGGGAGATGTGCAAGCCCAGCGGCCCCATCGAGAACGGGACCACGTACATGGTTCGGCCCCGCATCGAGCCCCGGAACAGGCCCTCGAGCTCCGCGCGCATGCCCTCGGGCTCGCGCCAGTTGTTGGTCGGCCCCGCCTGCTCGGCGGTCTCGGCGCAGATGAAGGTGCGGTCCTCGACCCGGGCGACGTCGGCCGGGTCGGAGCGAGACAGATACGAGTTCGGCCGCTTGGCGTCGGAGAGACGTTCGAAGGTGCCGGCTTCGACCAGCTCGCGACAGAGGGTGTCGTACTCCTCGGCCGAGCCGTCGCACCAGTGGATCGAGTCGGGCTGGGTCAGCTCGGCGATCTCCTCCACCCACGAGATCAGCTTCGGGTTCTTGGTCAGGGCCTCCGCGGTGGCCGTGGTCTCGCTCAAGTTGTGGCTCAACTCCTCTCTCGTGGCGCTCGGGGGCGCTCGGTTTGCCCGGCTGACCGGGAATTTGAGGCGCGATTGTCTCGTAAACCTGGGCGCCGTGGGGTCACAGCTCGTTCACAGCGCGCTTTTAGCCTCGCACATCCCGGGCATCGGTCCAGTGGCGATCGAGGAGCAAAACTCGAATGCCGGGCCCGATCCGGCGGGCCGGCGGAGGGTGCAAGCCGGCGCTCACCCGCCGACCGGCGCCGACCCCTCGAGTGCGCCCAGCGCCTCGGCCGCGGCGCTCGAAGATGCTTGCCCCGGCCGCATGCGTGGGGAAGGTCTCGAGCCCGAGCTCGTCGATCAGGCCGAGGATCCGGTCCTGGGTCGGCCCCACCCACTGGGCCCCGATCTCGAGCACCTTGCCGTCGCCGATCGGCTCGTTGAGCGTCCGCCCGCCGACCCGGTCGCGCGCCTCGAGCACGATCACGTCGCGGCCCGAGCGTCGTAGCTCGCGCGCCGCGGCGAGCCCCGCGAGCCCCGCGCCGACCACGACGACCTCCGTTTCGCGCGCCTCGCTCGGCATCACGGTCTGAGCCTAGTGCGGGCACCGTCGAGGGTTCAATGGGTAGGGTTCCGCGCCGCGAGCAATGCGCTTCTACGAGTACGAATCACGCCGGATCGTCGAGCGGGCCGGGATCCCGGTCACCGACTACGGCTTCGCCACGACCGCCGCCGAGGCGGGCCAGGCCGCCGAGCGGATCGGCGGGCCGACCGTGATCAAGTCGCAGGTGCTGACCGGCGGGCGGATGAAGGCCGGGGGCGTCAGGTTCGCCGACTCCCCCGAGCAGGCCGAGGCCGACGCGGCCGAGATCCTCGAGCTCGAGATCGGCGGCCACGTGCCGGTCGGCGTGCTCGTCGACCCGAAGGCCGAGATCGAGCAGGAGTACTACGCCGCGGTGCTCTGGGACGGTCGCGCGAAGCGCCCGATGATGCTGTTCAGCGACATGGGCGGGATCGACATCGAGCAGGTCGCCGCCGAGCATCCCGACCACGTCGGCCGCGGTCACCTCTCGAACCTGCACCCGATCGCCGACTTCGAGGCCAAGCAGGCCGTCGCCCGCTGCGGGATGACCGGCTCCGCGCTCAACCGCGCCAGCGCTGTGCTGGCCCGTCTCGCACGCCTGCAGCGCGACTACGACATGACCCTCGCCGAGATCAACCCGCTGGCGCGCCTTGCCGACGGCTCATTCGTCGCCCTCGACGCCCACATGGAGATGGAGGACGAGGCGGTCGGGCGCCACAAGCCGATGCTGCACGAGATCGGCGTCGATCTAGACGAGCCGCGCGAGCTCTATGAGCCCTCGGAGTTCGAGCGCAACGTGAAGGCGATCGACGCCGCCGACCACCGCGGCGTGATCCAGGGCAAGGATCACGGCTTCCACGGCGACCTGGGCCTGGTGATCGGTGCCGGCGGCGGCTCGCTGACGCTCACCGACGCCGTCCGCAGCCAGGGCGGCAGACCCGCCAACTACGCCGAGATCGGCGGCAACCCCTCGGTGGCGAAGTCGAAGGGCCTGGCGATCGAGGTCCTGCGCAAGGACGGGGTCGAGAAGATCGCGGTGATGATGTCGATCGTCTCCAACACCCGGGTCGACATCGTCGCGCGCGGCGTGATCAAGGCCTGCCTGGAGCTCGGCAAGGACCCGGCCGAGACGATCGCGATCTTCCGCATCCCGGGCGCCTGGGAGGAGGAGGGCTACAGGATCCTCGACCGCTACGGGGTCGAGTACTGCGATCGCTCGGTGAGCATGTGGGAGGCGGCCGGGCGCGCGGTGGCCAGGGTGCAGGGCGACCGGACGGGCTCACAGTGAGGGCGTGGCGCGGCCGCGGGGCGACTTGTCACCGGTATGCGAGCACAACTCGCCCCGGACGATCGAGGGGAGCCCCCCGGTGAGCGTCCTGCTGCACGAGGACTTCACCTTCATCGTCCAGGGGATCACCGGGCGCGAAGCGGTCAACCTGACCCGCGAGTGCCTCGACTTCGGGTCGGCGATCGTCGGCGGGGTGACCCCGG
Source organism: Solirubrobacterales bacterium (assembly GCA_009379895.1). GTDB lineage: Bacteria > Actinomycetota > Thermoleophilia > Solirubrobacterales > 70-9 > WHSW01. Next base: position 38,006 of record WHSW01000004.1, on the reverse strand, counting down.
GGCGCAAGGGCCGCGAGGTGCACGGCGTGCCCGTGTTCGACACCGTCGAGCAGGTCGTCGAGCACCACGGGTCGGCGCCCGACGGCGCCGTGGTGACCGTCCCCCCCGCCTTCACCAAGGACGCCGTGCTGGAGGCGATCGAGAACGGCATCGGGCTGATCGTGGTGGTCACCGAGCGCATCCCGCGCGCCGACGTCGCCCAGATGGTCGAGCTCGCGAACGAGCGCGGCGCGAGGATCATCGGCCCCAACTGCCTCGGGGTGATCGTGCCGGGGGTCGCCAAGATGGGCGGCATCGGCGGCCCCGCCCGCGACGCCGCCAAGGCCTACGCGCCCGGGCCGGTGGGCGTCATGTCGCGCTCGGGCGGGATGACGACCGAGATCTCCTCGACCCTGACCGCCGCCGGGCTCGGGGTCTCGACCGCGGTCTCGATCGGCGGCGACGCGATCATCGGCTCGACCTACGCCGAGCTGATGCCGCTCTTCGACGCCGACGAGCAGACCGAGGCGATCGTGATCTACACCGAGCCTGGTGGGCGGATGGAGGCCGAGCTGGTCGACTGGCGCGAGCGGGCCGGCTCCGAGCTGCCGATCGTCGCCTTCATGGCCGGCCGGTTCATGGACGACGAGGAGATGCAGGGGATGAGCTTCGGCCACGCGGGGACGATCGTCGAGGGCAAGGAGGACTCGGCGACCGAGAAGATCGCCCGCCTCGAGGCGGCCGGCATCCCGGTCGTCGAGCGCATCGACGAGATCCCCGCGGCCGTCAAGCAGAAGCTGGGGGCCGCGGCGTGAGTCCCGAGGCCATGCACGGCACCTTCATCGACGTCGAGGTCTCCGGCGCGGCCGCCTCGGATCCCGAGCTGGCGCGCAAGCTCGAGGAGGTCTGCCCGGTCGACATCTTCGCCGCCGCGGGTGGAACGGTCGAGATCGCGCGCGAGAACCTCGACGAGTGCGTGCTCTGCGAGCTCTGCGTCGAGGCCGCGCCGCGGGGGACGGTCGTGGTCCGCAAGCTCTACGACGGCACCCGGCTCGAGCGCTGACGCTGGCGCCGCGGCGCCGGGCGGTTCGCGCAGCGCCTACGCCGCCGGCGTCGCCTCCTCGTAGGCCCCAGCATGGGCGCGCGCCCACCGCTCGAACGAGCCGGGCTCGGCACCGGTCACCTCGCGCACCGTGGGCAGCACCTCGGACTCGTCGAGCTTGCCGTCGACGAAGAAGCTGAAGAACGCGTCCACGTACTCGGAGGGCATCGACGCGCTCATCTCGGCCCTGGCGTCGGCGTCCGACTGCGCCTCGAAGCGCAGGTCGCGGCCGAGGACCTCGGCGAGGATCGCCGCCCGATCGGCCGGTGCGAGCGACTCGGGACCGCTGAGCCGGTACGTGCGCCCCTCGTGCGCGCCGGAGGCCAGCGCCCGCGACGCGACCGCCGCGACGTCGGCGGGGTCGATGGCCGCAACTCGCACGCCCGCGAACGGCGCGGTGATCGTGTTGCCGTCGCGCAGCTGCGCCACCCAGTCCAACGTGTTGGTCATGAAGCTGTTCGGCTGCAGGAAGGTCCACGGAACGCCCGACTCGCGCACCGCCCGCTCGGAGAGGATGTGGTACCGGGCGACGGCGTTGTCCATGTCGCCGCCGGGGACCGCGCTGCTGGACTGCAGGACAACCCGCTCGACGCCCGCCCGCCGGATCTGAGCCATCAGCCCCGGCATGTCGGCGTACCCGCTGAGCAGGTGGGCGGCGCTTGCGCCCTCCAGCGCGGCGGAGAGGCTCGCGGGCTCGTTGAGGTCTCCGACCACGCCCTCGGCGCCCTCGGGCAGCCCCGCCCGATCGGCTTCGCGCCGGACGAGCGCCCGCACCCGCTCGCCCTGCGCGAGCAACGTCCGGACCAGCTCGCTTCCCACATTGCCCCTTGCGCCCGTGACAAGGATCATCGTCAACCTCCGATCCCCCTAGTATGCAGCTTGCATACAAGACCGTAACAGACGCGACAGAAGCATGCACCACGCATAATCAACGCCGTGCAAGCCGCCCGCCGAGATCCCCAAGCCGCCCGCCGCGACAACCTGCTGGGGGCGTTCGCGCTCGCGGTCGCCGACCGGATCCGCGGCGAGGCCGAGGGCGCGGTCGGCCACAGTGGCGCCGCCGCGGGCGCCCTGGTGACGATCGCCCAGTTCCCCGATCGCACGGTCGAGGACCTGCGGCGGGCGGTCGGCCTCTCGCAGCCCGCGGCCGTCCGGGTCGTCGACCGGCTGGTCGCCGACGGGCTGGTCGAACGGCGCGCCGCCGGCCGCGGACCAGCGGTCGCGTTGAGCACGACATCGGCCGGACGGCGCCGGGCTCGCCGGATTCTCGAGCTCCGCCGGCGAGTCCTGGCCGAAGCGCTCCCCGAGCTCTCCCCCGCCGAGGCGAGCACGCTCGCGGAGGTGCTCGAGCGGGCGCTGGCGCGGATGTCGGATTCGCCCGGTACGACGATCTGCCGCCTCTGCGACATGGGGCGCTGCCGGCGGGTCGCCTGCCCGGTCGTCGCCCGCCAGATCGAGCTCGGCCTGCCGCCGCCCGAAGCGCTGCCGATCGACGACTGACCGCCGCCGAGCACCGCGGTTCGCACTACCCGTGCGGGTGATGCCGTCGCCGAGCCTCGGTGCGACAGACTGCCGCCGGTGAACTTCATCGAGGACGTGCTCGAGCGCTTCGCGGCGGCGAGGCCGGCGCTGCTGGCGATCGATCGTGACGGCGAGCGGCGGGTCTGGCACTTCGGCGAGCTGATCGCGATGTCCGCGGGGCTCTCGGGCGCGCTCGGCGCCCGCGGCGTCGGTCGCGGCGACGTCGTCATGACCCTGGTCGGCAACCGCCTCGAGTGGGTGCTGAGCATGCTCGCCTGCTGGCGGATGGGTGCCGTCGCCCTGCCCTGCAACACGCAGCTGCGGCGCAAGGACCTCGAGCTGCGCGCCGGCGTCGCGGGCCCGGCGCTGTGCGTCGGCGACGAGGAGCTGCTCGGCGAGCTGCCCGACGGCATCGCCTACATGACCCTGGGCGAGGTCTCGGCGGCGCTCGACGAGGACCTCCCGGGGGCGACGCCGATGGCGGTCGCCGAGCTCGACCCCGCCGACCCGGCGCTGATCGTCTTCACCTCGGGAACAACGGGCGAGCCGCGCGCGGCGCTTCACGCCCAGCGCTACCTGCCCGGCCAGCGCTCGCAGGCCGAGAGCTGGCTCGGCGCCCGCGACGGCGACCTCGTCTGGTGCACGACCGCGACCGGCTGGTCGAAGTCGGCGCGCAACGTCTTCGTCGCGCCCTGGCTGTGCGGGGCCGCGGCGATGATCGTCGACGGTCGCTTCGAGCCCCCCGAGCGCCTCGAGCTGATCGACCGCGAGCGGGTCAGCGTGCTCTGCCAGGCGCCGACCGAGTACCGGGTGCTCGCCAAGCGCGCCGGCCTGCGCCCGCTGCCGTCCGTGCGCCGGGCGGTCTCGGCGGGCGAGGCGCTCAACCCGGAGGTGATCGCCGCCTGGCGCGAGGGCTGCGGCCTGGAGATCTGCGACGGCTACGGCCAGACCGAGACCGGGCACCTGACTGGGAACCTGGTCGGCGACCCGCTGCGCGAGGGCTCGATGGGCCGGCCGCTGCCCGGCTATGAGCTGCGGATCGTCGAGGAGCGCGAGGCCCGCGACGGCGAGCCGGAGCGCGAGGCCGGGCCCGGCGAGCCGGAGGGCGACCGACGCGCTGGCGAGCTTCAGCTCCGAGTCGAGAGCTGCCCCACCTTCTTTGCCCGCTACCTGGACGGCGAGCCGTTCGCGGGCGAGTGGTGGCCGACCGGCGACGTCGTCCGCCGCGACGAGGACGGGTTCCTCTGGTACGAGGGGCGAAACGACGACCTGATCCTCTCCGCCGGCTACCGGATCGGCCCGTTCGAGGTGGAGTCGGCGCTGCTCAGCCACCCGGCCGTCGCCGAGGCCGCGGCGGTCTCGGCGCCGGATGCCGAGCGGGGCGCGATCGTCCGCGCGATCGTCGTCCCGCGCGAGCGCGGGCCCTCGGCGGGCCTCGCGCGCGAGCTCCAGGATCACGTCAAGGCCGTCACCGCGCCCTACAAGTACCCGCGGATCGTCGACTTCGTCGAGACGCTGCCGCGGACCGCCAGCGGCAAGGTCAAGCGCGCACAGCTGCGCGAGCTCGGGCGGTAGGCGCTACGACGCCGCCGCCTGCCTGCCGAGCGACTCGTCGGCCTCGCGCTTCAGCGCCTCGACGATCTCGGGATCGCGAAGGGTGGTGGTGTCGCCGAGCTCGGCGCCCTCGGCGATGTCCTTGAGCAGCCGCCGCATGATCTTCCCCGAACGGGTCTTCGGCAGATCGGCGCCGAACAGCACGGCCTTCGGGCGGGCGATCTTGCCGATCTGCGTGCCGACCCACTCGCGCAGCTCCGCGGCGAGCTCATCGGAGGGCTCGTAGCCGCTGCGCAGGACCACGAAGCAGAGCGGCGTCTGGCCGGTCAGCTCGTCGGGGGCCGCCGCCGCGGCCGCCTCCGCCACGGCCTCGTGGGCGACCAGCGCCGACTCGATCTCGATCGTCGACAGCCGGTGCCCGGAGACGTTCATCACGTCGTCGATCCGGCCGAGCAGCCAGTAGTAGCCGTCGTCGTCCTGCTTGGCGCCGTCGCCCGCGAAGTAGACCGACGGGCCGTACTTGGAGAAGTAGTTGGAGACGAAGCGCTCGTCGTCCTCCCACAGGGTGCGGAACATGCCGGGCCACGGCTTCGTCATCACGATGTAGCCGCCCTGGCCCTGCGGGACCGGGTTGCCCTGCTCGTCGAGGATCGCGGGCTGGTTGCCGGGGAAGGGCACCGTCGCCGAGCCCGGCTTCAGGGTCGTCAGCCCGGGCAGGGCCGAGATCAGGATGCCGCCGTTCTCGGTCTGCCACCACGTGTCGACGACCGGGCAGCGCTCGCCGCCGATGTACTTCCAGTACCAGACCCAGGCCTCGGGGTTGATCGGCTCACCGACGGTCCCGAGCAGCTTCAACGACGAGAGGTCGTGCTTTTGCGGGTGCTCGGGGCCGGCCTTGATGAAGGCGCGGATCAGGGTCGGCGCCGTGTAGTACTGGTTGACCCGGTAGCGCTCGACGATCTCCCAATGGCGGTCGACCGCCGGGTAGGCGGGGTCGCCCTCGTAGAGCACGCCGGTGGTGCCGTTGTTGAGCGGCCCGTAGACGATGTAGCTGTGGCCGGTGACCCAGCCGACGTCCGCCGCGCACCACCAGACGTCCTCGTCGTGGACGTCGAAGATCCACTTGTGCGTGCATGAGACGTAGGTCAGGTAGCCGCCGGTGGTGTGCTGCGCCGCCTTCGGCTTGGCCGTCGTGCCGGAGGTGTGGAGCAGGTAGAGGACGTCCTCCGCGTTGCAGCGCTCGGGCTCGCACTCGGTCGACTCGCCCTCGACGAGCTCGTGCCACCACAGGTCGCGCCCCTCGGCGAACGGCACCTGGTCGCCGGTCCGCCGCAGGACGATCACCCGCTCGACGGTGGGGGCGAGCTTGACCGCCTCGTCGGCGATCGCCTTCAGCGCGATCTTCTTGCCCTTGCGCCAGCCCTCGTCCTGGGTGATCAGCACCGAGGCGCCGGTGCTCTCCATGCGCTCACCCAGCGAGTCGGCGGAGAAGCCACCGAAGACGACCACGTGCGGCGCGCCGATCCGCGCGCAGGCGAGCATCGCGATCGGCAGCTCGGGGACCATGCCCATGTAGATCCCGACCCGGTCGCCCTTCTTGACGCCGAGCCCGCGAAGCGCGTTGGCGAAGCGACTGACCTCGTCCCGCAGCTCCGCGAACGTGATCGAGCGATGCTCCTCGTCGGGCGGCTCTGGGACGTAGTGGTAGGCCACCTTGTCCCCGCGGCCGGCGTTGACCTGCTTGTCGAGGCAGTTGTAGGAGACGTTGAGCTCGCCGTCGGCGAACCAGGTGCAGTGCGGCGGGTCCCACTCGAGCGACTCGGTGGGCTCGGTGAACCACTCGACGAACTCCTTCGCCCGCTCGAGCCAGAAGCCCTCGTAGTCACGCTCGGCGTCCTCGTAGACCGAGGCGTCCTTGATCAGGGCCTGGGCGACGAAGTCGTCCGACGGCGGGAAGGTCCTTCCCTCGCGCACCAGGACCTCGATCGCGGCCATCGCATCGCCACCACCGTCACCGGTTGCGCTCGCGGGTTCACTTGCCATGGTCTCCCTTCCTTCCTCGCTGCGGTTCTTCGGCCTAGCCTACGCCGGTGCGTCGTGACCCCTCGTGCGGGCGACGGGCCCGCACGAGGGTGTCGCATCAGCTCACTTCAGCGGGCGCACCGGCAGCACCACCCGCCCGAAGGTCTTGTTCGTGACCCCGGCGAACGACGCGTACCAGGCCACCACGGCCGTCGCGATCCCGAGCCAGCCGCCGATGTGGGTGATCGTCTCGTTGCCCGCCGCATCGCCGATCCCGAGCACGACGAAGGTCGGCGCCAGGAGCGCGAAGACGAGCATGACCGCGAGGCTGACCCGAAACGAGGCGATCCACATGTAGGCGGTGAAGATGCCCCACGCGATCAGGTACAGGCCGACCGCGTCGCCCACGTTCTCGGCCGGGATCGACTCGGCGAAGAACAGCGCGTAGGCGGCCAGCGAGAGCCAGAAGGCCCCGAACGAAGTGAACGCCGTGGCGCCGAACGTGTTGTTGTTCTTGAACTCCCACATCCCGGCCAGGAGCTGCGCCAGGCCGCCGTAGGCGATCGCGAGGCCGAAGACGATCGGCTCGCCCGCGTCGCTGACCAGGCCCGCGTTGAAGAAGCTGAGCACGAACGTCGTCAACGCGAACGCGCCCAGGCCGAGGGGCGCCGGGTCGGCGATCGGCGCCGGCACCGTCTCCACCGCCTCGCGGGCGGATTCCCCGGCGGTGGCATCCGTTGGCCGCGCCCCCGAGCGCGCGCCCGGAGCAGTCGTCGCTTCCATATGTCTCCTCCTGTTGGAGCGATTTCCCTTGCGGCGGCCCTACCCAATTGCGTCGGGTCGACACCGGGGAAACGACGCGCCGGTCAGCAGGCTGACACCCGGCCGGGTAAGCAGGCTTACATGGGTGCCTACGGGTGCACACGCGACGTCATGCGGGGACCTTGTCGCGTTCGGGGCGCCCCTGGCGTCGCGCCCTGAGTAGCGCCGCGCTTGAGCGGCTGCTGATCGTCGATCATTGCGCGATCGTCGGCGGCCAGGACAAGCGGACGGGCGGCCTGGCCGGGCGGTTCTCGGCCGCCCAGGCGGCGTTCGCCGGGATCTTCATCGTCACCGGGCTCGGCCTGCTCTCGGTCGGTGCGACGCTCCCGATATTGCCCCGTTACGTCTCCGGGCCGCTCGGCGGCGGTGACCTCGAGGTCGGGATCGTGACCGGCGCCTTCGCGATCACCGGCCTCGCCTGCCGGCCGCTCGCCGGGCACCTGGCGGACCGGCGCGGGCGCAAGCGGGTGGTGCTCGTCGGCTCGCTGTTGACCGCGGTCTCGGGCCTGCTGCTCTTCGTCCCGGCGGGGATCGTCGGGGTGATCGCCTCGCGCCTGTTCCTCGGCGCCGGAGAGGGCGCCGTCTACACGGCCGGGTCGGCCTGGATCGTCGATCTCGCCCCGCCCGAGCGCCGCGGGCGGATCATCGGCCTCTACGGGCTCGCGATCTGGGGCGGGCTGGCGCTCGGCCCCCCACTCGGGGAGCTGGTCCTGCATGCGTCGAGCTTCGACTGGGTCTGGGCGGTCGCGACCGCCGCCCCCCTGCTCGGCGCCCTGGTCGCGATCCGGATCCCCGAGCGCTTTCGCCCGCGCCACGACTACGAGTACGAGCGCGCCTTGCTCGCCCGCGAGGCGCTGCGGCCGGGACTCGGGCTCGCGCTCGGGATCGTCGGCTACGCGGCGATGGCCGCGTTCGTCGTCCTGCACCTCGACCAGCGCGCGATCGGCCACGGCGCGGCGGTGTTCGCTGCCTTCGCGGTGAGCGTCGTCGCGATGCGGGTCGTCGGCGGCTGGCTGCCCGATCGCTACGGGTCGATCCGCTGCGCGATCGGTGCCGCGCTCGTCGAGGCGGCCGGCCTGGTGGTGATCGCGGCGGCCGACAGCTTCGCAGCGGCGCTGATCGGGGCGATGGCGATGGGGGCCGGGTTCTCGCTGCTGTTCCCGTCGCTGGCGCTGCTCGTCGTCAACCGGGTGCCCGAGGAACGCCGCGGCGTCGCGATGGGGACCTTCACGGCCTTCTTCGACCTCGGCATGGGCGTCGGCGGTCCGCTCGCCGGCGCCGCCGCGGCCCTCGGCGGCTACTCGGCGGCGTTCGCGCTGGCCGCCGCCTGCGCCCTGGCGACCGTGGCCGTCGCGCTCACGCTCAGAAGAGCCTCGGCTGGGTTGCCGGCGCCGGCGCCGGCGCCGCCCTAGTGACCGAGCGCTCGTGCCCGGTACGGCGCTCGGAGGTGAACCTGCGCGGACCCGAGGGCCCGCGCGCCAGCTTCGAGAGCCGGGCGGCCTCGTGCTTGGGCAGGTAGGCGCCGCGGGCGTAGAGCTCCTCGTAGTGGGCGACCAGGTCCGGCCGGTACTGGCGCAGCCAGTCGAACCAGATCTCGCGCACCTCGCCGCGCAGGTGCAGGCCGACGCCGCCGACGCTCTGCGCGCCCGCCTCGCCGAGCAGCCCGAGCAGCTCCTCGACCTGTCGCGGGTCGTCGTTGACGCCCGGCATCAGCGGCGCGACCAGGACCCCGGTCGGGATCCCGTTGCGGTTCAGCTCGGCGACCGCCTCGACCCGCTTGCGCGGATGCGGCGTGTGCGGCTCGGTCGCCCGCCACGCCCGCTCCTCGAGCGTCGGGATCGAGAGGTTGGCGACGAACTCGGTGCGCGCGGCCAGCTCCCGAAACAGCGACAGGTCGCGGAGCAGCAGCGGGGACTTGGTCAGCACCGAGCATGGGTTGCGGAAGTCGCGCATCGCCTCCCAGACCCCGCGCGTCAACTCGTAGCGCCCCTCGACCCACTGGTAGGGGTCGGTGTTGGTGCCGAGCGCCACGTGATCGCCCCGCCACGATCGCTTCGCCAGCTCGGCCCGCACCAGCTCCGGCAGGTTGACCTTGACCACGATCTCGCGCTCGAAGTCCTCGCGCGCGTTCAGGTCCAGGTAGGCGTGCGTGGGCCGCGCGAAGCAGTAGATAAGACGCACGCGTGGGTGCACCCGCGGTAAGGGTTGATCGTGTAACGAAACGGCATCCGCGAACGCTTTGGCACCTCGTTGATCGCCGAACGCGCCTGCACCTCGTGAAAGCGGATGCCGAGCGCCTCCGGAGCCTCGAACGTGCGGACCACGACCTCACCCAGACCGGGGAGCGAGCCCTGCGTGCTCTCTCCTCTCTCCAGATTCTCCCAACGCACGAACGCATGTTCGCAGATCGCTCGGACGACGCCCTGGGCATTGGGCCCGCGACGCACGCGGATGCGGGCGAATATGTAGCTAGCTATCTAGTTGCTAACCTCGCGCGATGCCGATCGCCGACCCAGGCCCCGCCGCCGCCTCGGGAGACACCCGCGATCAGCGCCCGTCGGCCGACGGGCGCGCGGACTTCGACGCGGCCTGGGACGAGTTCTTCGCCGCGATCCGCCGCGCACGCGGCCGCGCGGCGCAGGAGGCCGAGCGCGAGGGGCTCAGCCTCGCTCAGTTCCAGCTCCTCTACCCCTTCGCCGAGCGCGACCGCGTCGACAGCCTGCCCGTCGGCGCGCTCGCCGATGCCGCGGGCGTCGCGCAGCCGACCGCGACGCGCACGCTCGACGCGCTCGAGCGCCACGGCGTCGTCGAGCGCCGGCCCTCGAGCGAGGACCGCCGCAGCGTGATCGTCGCGCTCACCGCACGCGGCCGCCGCCTGCTCGATCACAAGCGCGACCTGGTCGCGGCCAAGCGCCGCGCCGTCTACGAGTCGCTCGAGCCCGGCGATCGCGAGCGCGCCGCCGGGTTGCTGCGTGCGCTGGCCGCGGCGATCGGGGAGCGCCGGTGAGTCCCGAGCCCGCCCGCCAGCACTACGGGCTCACCCTCGGGGTGCTGGTGATCAGCGCGCTCGCCTACGCGCTGTCGCAGACGATGGTCGCCCCGGCGCTGCCGGAGATCCAGCGCGATCTCGGCACCTCGACGACGACCGTCACCTTCGTGCTCACCGTCTACCTGCTCACCGCCTCGATCGCGACCCCGATCGTCGGCCGGCTCGGCGACATGTTCGGCAAGGAGCGTCTGCTGGTCATCACCCTGATCGTCTTCGGGCTCGGCTCGCTGGTGGCGGCGCTCTCGCACTCGATCGCGTTGCTGATCGCCGGTCGTGCGATCCAGGGGGTCGGCGGCGCCGTCTTCCCGCTCGCCTTCGGGATCATCCGCGACGAGTTCCCGCCCGAGCGGGTGGCGACCGGGATCGGGCTGATCAGCGCCACCTTCGGGATCGGCGGCGGCGCCGGCCTGGTGCTCAGCGGGGTGATCGTCGACAACCTCTCCTACGAGTGGATCTTCTGGCTCGGCTTCGTGTCCGTCGCGGTCGCGGTCGTCGCCACGCACCTGTTCGTCCCCGAGTCGCCGATCAAGTCGCCGTCGAGGATCGATTGGGCGGGCGCGGGGATGCTCGCCGTGGGTCTCTCGGCTCTGTTGATCGGCGTCAGCGAGGGCAACGCATGGGGCTGGGCCTCGCCCGCCGTGATCGGCCTCTTCTGTCTCGCCGCGGTCGTGCTCGCGATCTGGATCCGCTGGGAGCGTCGCGTCCCCGCGCCGCTGGTCGACATGCGGATGATGGCCAGGCGCGGCGTGTGGACGACCAACCTGACCGGCCTCCTGGTCGGCTTCGGGATGTTCGGCTCGTTCATCATCGTCCCCCGCTTCGTCCAGGTGGTCCCCGAGCAGACCGGGTTCGGCTTCGGCGCCACGGTCACCGAGGCCGGGCTCTTCATGCTGCCCTCGGCGGCGGTGATGCTGATCGCCGGGCCGCTCGCCGGCTGGCTCGGGACCCGGTTCGGCTCCCGGCTGCCGCTGCTGCTCGGGACCTCGATCGCGGCGCTGAGCTTTGCCTTCCTCGCGGTCGCCCACGACCAGCGCTGGGAGATCTACGTCGGCTCCGCCCTGATGGGCCTCGGGATCGCCTTCGCCTTCGCCTCGATGGCGAACCTGATCGTCGAGGCGGTCGACCGCACCCAGACCTCGGTCGCGACCGCGATGAACACGATCATGCGCACGATCGGAGGCTCGCTCGGCGGCCAGATCGCCGCCACCGTGATCGCCGCCCAGGTGATCGCGGGCACCGCGCTGCCCGCGGAGTCGGGCTTTACGATCTCCTTCGCGATCTCGGCGGTCGGGGCCGCCGCGGCCTTCTGCGCCGCGCTCGCGGTCCCGTCACGCCGCGCCGGGGCCATGGGCGCGGGGCCGGGCGCTCCCGGCGCTCCCGAGCCGCAGCTCGTCGGCGAGCGGTAGGCGCGCGACAGCCGCGGGCTCGCGCGTCGCGGGAGCGGTTCGCGCGCGTTACGCCCGCCCGCCCGCCACGCCGGGCCGAATTCCACTGCGAGGCTGTGGAAATCAGCCCGGCGTGACGAGATCCGGTCGGGGTTGCCGACCCGTAACCGCCGCGACTCGCCGCGTGCAGCCGGCGCGGTCAGATCTCGAGCTCGGCCGGGACGATGCGCAGCTCGAGCGCCGTCCCGTCGCGGACGAGACGGGCGGCCGTCGCGCTGCCGATCCGCTCGGCGACCATCAGCCGCTGGAGGTCGGTGGCGCTCTCGATCGCGATCCCGTCGAGCTCGAAGATGACGTCGCCGACGCGCAGGCCCGCGCGCTCCGCCGGGCTCCCGGCGAGCACCTCGACCACCTCCACCCCGCGCTCGGCGCCGGTCGCGGCGCGCGCCCGGGGCGGCAGCGGGCGGGGGCCGCCCGCGATGCCCAGGTAGGCGCGCCGCACCCGGCCCTCGGAGATCAGCGCGGCGATGATCCGCTGCGTGGTCGCGCTCACCGGGACCGCGAGGCCGAGCCCGACGCCGGCGACGGCGGTGTTGACCCCGACCACCCGCCCGCGCGAGTCGGCGAGCGCGCCGCCGGAGTTGCCGGGGTTGAGCGCCGCGTCGGTCTGGATCACGTTGTCGATCACGCGCACGGCGCCGCGCGCCCTGGCGGGCAGCGCGCGCCCGAGCGCCGAGACGACGCCCGCGGTGACCGAGCCCTCGAACCCGTTCGGGTTGCCGATCGCGACCACGAGCTGGCCGACGTGCAGCCGCTCGGCGTCGCCGAGCTCGGCCGGGGTCAGCTCGGCGCCCTCGGCCCGCAGGACGGCGAGGTCGGAGAGCGAGTCGCTGCCGGTGACGGTGAAGCGCAGGTCGCGTCCGTCGGTGAAGCGGGCCGACCCACCCGCGTCCGCGCCCTCGACCACGTGCGCCGAGGTGAGGATGAAGCCGTCGTGGGTGAGCACCACACCGCTCCCCGCGCCCGCCAGGACCCGGCCGCGCCGCGTGCGGCGCTGCACCCGCAGGCTCGCCACCGAGGGAGCCAGGCGCTCGGCAACGCCCGAGACCGCCCGCGAGTACGCGTCCAGGGCCTCGGCCTCGGAGGGCGAGTCGAGGCTCGCATCGTCGAGCGGGACGTCGAACGCCGAGGGCGGATCCGACTCCCCGGCCGACGCCCTGCCGTCGATGAGACGAAGCGAAGGCACCCGTCAAGGCTAGCCAGGCGCGCACCTCGGCCTCGCCGGGCGCGCCGCGCCGCGGCCCCGGACGTGCAGATCGGCGGCCTGGTTTAGGACTCGAGCCGGGCGCCGGACGCCGCGGCGACCAGCGCCCGAGCCCGCGGGATCGCCTCGGGCGGAATCGAGTGGGCGGCGTCGGTCTCGAGGTAGTCGGGCTCGAGCCCGCCGGCGACGAGCAGGTCGCGGGCTCGATGGGCGAACTCGACGCCGATCACGGGGTCGCGGCGACCGTGGTGGATCAGCACCGGCAGCGACCCCCGCCCGGCGAGCTCGGGCCGCCAGCCGTCGACCGTGGGGATGAAGCCGCTGAGCGCCAGGATCCCCGCGGGCGAGGGGCGGCCCGGGCCGAGCCCGACCGCGTACGACATCACCGCGCCCATCGAGAAGCCGCCGATCACCGTGCGCTCCCAGCCGATCCCCCGCTCGGCGAGCAGCCGGTCGAGATAGTCGGTCAGGCGCTCGTAGCTGGCCTGGAACGTGGCGCGGTCCGGATGGCCCACCCGCTCGACCAGGTACCAATGCCGCCCTCCGGGCGGGATCCCGGTCAGCGGCGCGCCGGTGCTCACGCCGAGCAGGCGCCGCTCGGGATCGAGCTCGTCGAGCAGCCCGAACAGGTCGCGCTCGTCGGCGCCGCGGCCGTGGTTGAGGACCAGCGCCCCCTCGGGCGCGCCCGCCGGCTCGCGCAGCACCTGGACGACCTCGCCGCTCATCGACGAGCGGCGAGCCGCGGGTTCTCGATCGGCGTCAGGATCGCCTCGATCTCGGCGCGTCGGTCCTCGAGGAACGGCGGCAGGACGAGCTTCTCGCCGAGGTGCTCGGGATCCTCATCGGCGTCGAATCCGGGCCCCAGGCTCGCGATCTCGAACAGAACCCCGCTCGGCTCGCGAAAGTAGATCGAGTGAAACCAGAACCGGTCGATCACCGGGGTCGGGCGGGCGCCGCCCTCGAGCACCCGCTCGCGCCACGCCTCGTGCTCGTCCGTCTCCGACGCCCAGGCGATGTGATGGACGGTGCCGGCGCCCTGGATGCCCGGCTGCGCCGGGGGCTCGTCGTAGTGCCAGAGGCCGCCGCGGCGCTCGCCTCGAGCCTGCCACACGCCGTCGACCGGCTCGAACCCGAGCGCCTCCGCGAGCAGCGCGGTGCTGCGGTCGGGGTCGGCGCTGTAAGCGCGGGCCGAGCGAAAGCCCTGCAAGGCGAGCTCGATCGGGATCTCGGGATGATCGGCGCTCAGGGGCTCGTCGCCGGTCTCGGCGACGATCAGCTCGTGCTCGAGACCCTCGGGGTCGGCGAACCGCAGCCGGTCTGAGTCGCGCTCGGGCGCGGCCCCCGCGGCGCGCAGCCGCTCGACCCAGAAGTCGAGCGCCTCCGGCGAGCCGACGCGCCAACCGATCCGGTGGACCATCCCGGCGCCGGGGCGCCCGCGCGCCGCATCCGGGAACTCGAAGAACGTGATGTCCGATCCGGCGCTGCCCCGCTCGTCGGCGTAGAAGAGGTGATAGACGCTCGGCTGGTCCTGGTTGACGGTCTTCTTGACCATGCGCAGCCCGAGCGTCCCCGCGTAGAAGTCGACGTTGCGCTGCGCGTCGCCGGTGATCGCGGTGATGTGGTGGATTCCCTCGAGCTTCATCGCTGTCCCTCCGCTTCGATTCGACCGGTCCTTCGATCGCCTCGAAATGATTGCGGACGCAACTATATCAGGTAGTTGCGTCTACAACCACTGCTAACCTGATCGGCGTGTCCACCCAGTCTCCCACCGCGTTGGCGCCCCGAGAGCTGGCCGCCTGGAAGGGGATGCTCGCGGCCCACAGTCGGCTGCTGGCGCGCCTCGACGCCGAGCTCGAGCGCGACCACGGCCTGCCGCTGACCTCCTACGAGGTGCTCATGTACCTCGGCGACGCCGACGGCGGGCACCTGCGCATGGGCGAGCTCGCCGACCGGCTGCTGCTCAGCCGCAGCGGCATCACCAGGCTCGCCGACCGGCTCGAGCGCCAGGGCTTGATCGGCCGGCGGCGCTGCGAGAACGACGGGCGCGGGCTGTACGCCTACCTCACCCCCGCGGGTCGCGACAAGCTCGCCGCCGCCCGCCCCGCCCACCTCGCGGGCGTCCGCCGCCATTTCATCTCCAGGCTCGCACCCGACGAGATCGAGGAGCTCGGTGCGATCTGGCAGCGCCTGCTCGCCGACGAGGCGGCGCCGGCATGAGCCGTCCGCCTCGGCGCAACCGGCGCGCGGTCGTTGGACGAAGCGGCCCGCCGGGTGCGGGTACGCTGCGCAGATGACCGTCGAGACCAGTACCGAAGGCACGTCGGAGATCAACCGCGAGCGCATCGCCGAGCTGACCGAGCGCGAGCTCGCCAAGCTCGCCGACCGCACCCCCCGCTCCAAGCAGCGCTACGAGCGCGGGGTCAAGGTGATGCCGGGGGGCGTCCCGTCCTCCTTCCAGGAGAACGACCCCTGGCCGGTCTACCTCGAACGCGGGCAGGGCGCGCGGGTCTGGGACGTCGACGGCCACGAGTATGTCGACTTCCACAACGGCTTCGGCGTGATGGCCATCGGCCACGCCAACCCGACCGTCGGTGCCGCGGTCAAGGCCCGCGTCGATCTGGGCACCCACTTCGCCGCGCCGACCGACGGCTCGATCGTCGTCGCCGAGGAGCTGGTCGACCGCTTCGGGCTGCCCCAGTGGCGCTTCACCAACTCGGGCACCGAGTCGACGATGGACGCCGTGCATCTGGCCCGCGGGGTCACCGGGCGCGACGTGCTCCTCAAGATCGAGGGCTCCTACCACGGCCATCACGACGCGGTCATGGTCTCGGTCTACCCGCCGCTCGAGGCGCTCGGCGAGCGCGACGACCCGCGCTCGGTCCCCTACGGCGAGGGCTATCCGCTGGCGCTGACCGAGCTCACCCGGGCGGTCCCGTTCAATGACGCTGGAGCACTCGAGAGCGTGCTCGCGAAGCTCGACGGCGAGGTCGCCGGACTGATCATGGAGCCGGCGATGATGAACATCAACATCATCCCGCCCGTCGAGGGCTATCTGGAGCGCGTCCGCGAGCTCTGTACCGCCCACGGCGTGCAGCTGATCTTCGACGAGGTCAAGACGGGCGCCACGATCGCTCGCGGCGGGGCGACGCGGAGATTCGGCGTCGAGCCCGACATGATCACCCTCGCCAAGGCCGTCTGCGGGGGCTACCCCGGCGGCGCGATCGGGATGACCGACGAGGTCGCCGCCGCGGTCGCGGACGGCCGGGTCCACCAGTACGGGACCTTCAACGGCAACCCGCTGGTTATGGCCGCCGCCGAGGCGACCCTGATCGAGGTCCTGACCGACGACGCATACGCCCAGCTCGAGAGCGCGAACGAGTGGCTGCGGGGGGCCTGCGACTCGATCATCGAGCGCTACGGGCTGCCCTGCTACACCGAGGGCCTGGGCGCCAAGGGCTGCGTGGTCTTCGCCCGCGAGCCCCTGCGCGAGTTCCGCGACTACCTGACCAAGGTCGATGCCGAGCTCTCGACCCTGGCCTGGCTCTACCACATGAACCACGGCGTCTTCATGACGCCGGGGGTCGAGGAGGAGTGGACGATCTCGATCGCCCACTCCGAGGACGACCTGCGGGTCTTCGCGGACGCCCTCGAGGCGTTCGCCCGCGACGTCACCGCGGGCTGAGCCGGCGCGGTCCTCGCCGCCGATGGCGGGTGGCCCGTCGATCCGCCTCTACCGGGCGGAGTGGTCGACGAACTGCGAGCGGGTCGGGTTGGCGCTCGCCCACAAGGACATCGGCGCGCAGTCGGTGCTGATCGAGTACTCAAACCGCGGGCCGGTGCAGGCGATCAGCGGCCAGGGGCTGGTGCCGGTGATCGAGGACGCCGGCGAGGTGGTCAGCGACTCGGTGGCGATCATCCGCCATCTCGAGCGGCGCAACCCCGAGCCGCGGCTGTTTCCCGTTCCGGCGGCGCGCCGGGCCGAGCTCGATCTGTTCATCGACTGGTTCGAGCGCGCCTACAAGGAGCCTCCCAACGCGATCGAGGCCGAGCTCGAGCGCGGGGAGCGCGAGGGAGTTGAGCCGGACCGCGCGCTGCTCGACCGCCTCGGCGCGCGGATGCGGTCGCACCTCGACCTGCTCGAGCGCCTGCTCGAGGGGCGCGAGTACCTGTTCGGTAACTTCTCCGCCGCCGACTGCGTCGCCTATCCGTTCCTCAAATACACGGCCGGGCGCGATCCGGCCGACGACGAGCTCTTTCATCGCATCCTCGCCGAGCGCCAGCCGCTCGGCGAGGATCACCCCAATCTTCGCGCCTGGATCGGGCGGGTCGGCGAGCGACCGCGGGCCTACTGAGCCAGTCAGCCCCGCAGGCAGAGCACGTATGCCGTCACGTTGAGATCGGCGCCCGTGTTGTTTCGGATGATCGAGGTCCAGCCGTTGACGCCGTTCGGGAACGTCGACTGCAGCCCACGGTTGTTGCCGGCGGGCAGCACCGCTCCGCCCGAGATCCTCGTCTCCGCCGCGGGACAGTTGACGAACACGCCACCGCTTCCAGCAGGGACGGCGAATCCGTCGGTCCGCACGACCATGGGTCCCAGGTCGGCCGCGTGGACCGCGCCGTTGACGATCTCGCCGCTGTCGACCGAGTTTGCATCGAGATCGACGGCGCCGAGGGTGCCGTCGGCGACGTCCTGGCCGGTCAGGCCCTGGTTGGCGACATCGCCGCCGTCCAGCGAGCCGTCGAGGACGTCGCCGCCGGTCAGCGTCCCGTCGGCGACCTTCGCCGAGTTGACGGCGTCGTCGGCGAGCTCCTCGCTGCCGACGCTGCCCGGCGCCAGGCCCGGGTTGGGGTACTGGCCGGCGAGGCTGCCGCCGGCCGGTCCGGTGGGCGAGCCGCCGCCCTGACCGACGTTGAGTGTCGACTCGTCGATGTCGGCGCCCTGGAGGCTGTCGTCGACGACGTCCGCGCCGGTCACGGCCTTGCCGTTCCTGAGGTCCTTGGATTTCAGGTTGTTGTTCTTTACGTGCTTGGACTTGACCGCGCTTCGCTTCAGCTCCTTCGAGCCGACGCTGTTGGCGTTGAGGGCCACCGCGGTCCCCGAGAGCCCCACGAACAGCGCCACGCAGCTCACCACCAGGGCGGGCGAGGGCCGGTCGATCTCAATCCGTCTCATCGAATCGTCCTTTCTGTCTCGCGCCGCTGGACCGCGTCGATGAGCGGCTGCCGCGCACCTACCGACCCGGCGCGCTCACGCCGGCTTCAACCTCACCCGCGCCGTGACCAGCGCCGTGTTGCCCGCCCCGTCGGAGGCCCGGATGATCGCCTTCACCTTGCGGGCCTTGCGGCTCGTGTGGACCAGCTTCGCCTTCCTCCTCGAGAGCCGCGGCTTCACCGCCCGCGTCTCGCCGGCGCCGATCGAGTAACCGCCCCTGGCCAGGGTCAGCCTGCGCGTCTTGCCGCGATAGCCGACCTTCATGGCCGTCCTCAACCTGAGGTCGCCCGTGCACGGGGGCGAGACCTCGGTTGGCGGGCAGGCGAGCCGGAGGACCGCGCGGCGGTCCTGCCTGAGCTTCAGACGCCTGCCGCGGACCTGGATCGAGACCGTCGTGTCTTGGGCGAGGGCCGCTGCCGAGGGACCGGCGCCGTCATCTGGGCCGGAGGCCGGCGGATCCTCGGGATCGTCGATCGGGCCGCCCGTATCAACCGTGAAGGCGCGCCTGGCCGGGGTCGGATCGGAGTTGCCGGGCTCGTCGATCGCCCGCACGCGGAAGATGTGCTCCCCTGCGGCGAGCGCGGCCGTGGTGTGGGGCGAGGCGCAGGGCGCGAACCCGGCGCCGTCGACCCTGCACCGGAAGCTCGAGTCCGCCTCGCTGGAGCGGAAGGCGAAGGTCGGCGTCCGGTCGGCGGTCGTCCCCGCGGGCCCCGAGTCGATGATCGTGTTCGGGGGAGTGGTGTCGACCGTGAAGCCGCGCTCGGCCGGGTCCGGTTCGATATTGCCTGCGCCGTCGATCGCCCGCACGCGGAGGGTGTGCGCCCCGTCGGCGAGCGCGGCCGTGGTGTGGGGCGAGTCGCAGGGCGAGTAAACGGCGCCGTCGAGGCTGCAGCGGAACGTCGACCCCGGCTCGCTGGACTCGAAGCCGAAGGTGGGCGTCGGATCGTTGGTGAGTGCGGATGGCCCCGCGGTGATCGTCGTCTCGGGCGGGGTGTCGTCGATGACCCCGTGGTAGCGCGCGAGGGCGATGTCGCCGTCGTCGGCGGACTCGGAGCCGCGCGTGGTGCCCGCGGCGACGATCTTGCCGTCGGCCTGGATCGCGACCGCCCCGGCGTAGTCGAACTGGCCGAAGTCGGTCGTCAACCTGCCGTCGCCGGAGAAGGTGCTGTCCAGCACACCACTCGGGTGGTAGCGGGCGAGGGCGAGCTCTGAGGTTCCAAAGCGCCCGGCGGCGACGATCTTGCCGTCGGCCTGAATCGCCATCCCACCGGCGCGGTCGTAGGCGCTGCCGAAGTCCGTCGTCAGCTTGCCGTCGCCATCGAGCGAGGCGTCGAGCGAGCCGTTCGGGTTGAAGCGCGCGAGCGCGAAATCCCCAAAGGCGGCGAATCCGCCGGCACCCCCGGCGGCGACGATCCTGCCGTCGGCCTGGATCGCGACCGCGTAGGCGATGTCCTGCTCGCCGAGGCCCACGGCGACCTTGCCGTCGCCCGAGAAGGAGATGTCGAGGGTCCCGTTCCGGTTGTAACGGGCGAGGGTGAAATCGTGATCGATACAGACCTCGCCGAAATCGCAGTCGTCCAGGCTGTGGCCCGCCGCGACGATCTGCCCGTCGGCCTGGATCGCGACTGCGTAGGCCTCGTCCCCATCGCTGTCGAAGCCCGTCGTCACCCTGCCGTCCCCGTCGAAGGAGGCATCGAGCGCCCCGTTCTCGTTGTAGCGGGCGAGGGCGAAGTCGCCGTCGTCGCCGCTCCAATGCTCTCCCGCGACGACGATCCCGCCATCCGCCTGGATCGCGAGCGCGTGCCCGACGTCATGCCCGCCGAAGCTCGTGATCAGCTTGCCGTCGCCCGAGAAGCTCGGGTCGAGCTCACCGTCGGGCTCGAGGCGAACGAGCGCGAAGTCGGCGTCGTCGACGCCGTCGTCGTCGTCGCGCCAGCCGGCGGCGACGATCTTGCCGTCGGGCTGGATCGCCACGCCCGCTGCCTCGGCGGGTCCGTTGGGGAAGGTGACCAGGGCCCTGCCATTGACCCCGAACGAGGCGTCGAGCGAGCCGTCCGCATCGAAGCGGGCAAGCGCGAAGCCGCGGGTCGTGCATCCGGCGCCGAACCCGCACCACGAGCCGGCGGCGACGATCTTGCCGTCGGCCTGGATCGCGACCGCGTTGGCGGCGTCATCGACGCCGCCGAAGACGTCGAACGTGACCTTCCCGTCGCCGCCGAAGCTCGTGTCGAGGTCGCCGGCGGTGGCCGCCTGGGCGCCATTGGGGACGACGACGGCGAGGCCGACCAGGACCCCGAGCGCGCAGCTCACCACCAGCGCCGGCGAGCGGGGCCCGAGCTTGATTTGTCGTGTCTGCTTGCTCCTCACGGGGTTCCTCCTCGTTGCTCGATGGGGGGCGATCGTCGCCCGTGGGCGCTCCGCGATCGTTCCCCGGCAGCAGCGTCCAGGTGGGCGGGAGCAGGCGCGGGGCCATCGGGGCCGGGGACGCTGGCAGCGCGCTGTCCGGCAATCGTCTCCGGCGAGCGCACAAAGGAGGAGACGAGCTCGGCGCAGCGTCGCGGCTCGTCCCACCACGGCAGGTGGCCGCCCGCGAGCACCTCGAGCATCGCGTCCGGCATCACGGCGCAGGCCCGCCGGCCAACTTGCGGCCCGGCGAAGGCATCCTCGTCGCCCCAGACGAACAGCACCGGCTGGCGGATGCGGCGAAGCTCATCCTCGCCGAGGCGCAGCCTCGCGCCGCGAAGCGATACCACCCGCTCCAGCAGCGTCCGCCCGGCGAGCTCGGCCCCGGGAACGAGCTCGGCTCGAAGGGAAGCCTCGACGAACTCGGGCGACATCCGTTCGAGCGCCGTCGCGCCGGCGACCCGTTCGAGGACACCACGCATCTGCTTGCGGCTCGGCCGCTGGAGCCGAAGCAGCAGGCGGTTGAGCCCGCGCACGCCCAGCAGCCGCATCGGCAACGGGGCGCTCGAGCCCAGGATCACAGCCGGGGCGCCGAGCAGCGCCAGGGACGACACCCGCTCGGGTCGCTCGAGCGCGAGCCACAGGCTCCAGAGGCCGCCCATCGAATTGGCGACGAACGAGGCTCGCTCCAGCTCGAGACCATCGAGCAACCCGGCCAGGAACTCGACCGCGTGCCGGCGCAGGTCGATTCCCGTGTAGTCGAACGGGTCGGTCGCGCCGCAGCCCGGGCGGTCGACGGCCAGGCATCGGTGGTCGTGAAGCTCGGCGAGGAGCGGCGCCCACTCGGCGGCGGTGCTGCCGCCGCCGTGAACGAAGACGAGGGGATCCCCTTCGCCGCGCTCGACGACCCGCACCGCCAGAGCGGGCTCACGCACGGCCAGCCGACGCGCCTGGAGGCCGAACCCGTAGCGCTCAAACAGCGCGCGCTCGGCCGCCTCGAACTGAGCGAGCGCCGGCGAGCCAGTCCTCTCCTCGATCATCTCGTCTCATCTCCCTAGTCGTTGCCCTCAGCTCGCCACCGCGCAGAGGACGACGCCGGGGAGCGCATAGCCGCGCTCGGCCGCGAAACGCGCGAGCGAGTCCTCGGCCTCGGCCCGGATCTCCGCCCTGTCGGGATCCGAGAGCCCCCGCAGAGCGAGCCCGATCGGGCCGGATGTGTCGGCGACGACGCTCAGGTACTCGTCGACGTCCGGGATCTCGAACGCCACCGAGACCTCCTCGGTCCGGACCTCGCCAAACCCCGAGCCCGCGACCAGCCCGCTCGTGCGCTCGGCGCTCGCCATGCTGAAGGCCGGCGGGCCCGGGGGCTCGGGCGGCGGCAGGTGGCCGTGCTGAACGAGGCTGATCGCGACGATCCCGAAGAACGGGTTTCGCTCGAGGGCGCCCCAGACGGCCAGCGCCAGGCGCCCACCCGGACGCAGAACGCGGCGCGCCTCCACCAGGGCCGCGGCCGGGTCCGCCATCAGCATGTAGCCGAACCGGCACAGGACGCCGTCGACCGCATGGTCCTCGAGCTCGATCCGCTCGGCGTCAATGATGCGGTATTCGACGTTGCGGGCCCCCAGCTCGGCGCCTCGCCTACGGCATGCCTCCAGCATCGCCGGCGAGAAGTCGCTGGCGATCAACCGGCCGCCCTCGCCGACGAGGGCGGCCGCCTCGAAGCCGGTGTCGCCGGTGCCGGCGGCTAGCTCGAGGACCGTGTCGCCCTCACGCGGGGCCAGCTCACGCAGCATCCACTCGCGAACCGGCGCGCAGACTCGCTCGATGTCGTCGCGGCGGGCCTCCCATGTCGGAGCAAGCGCCTCGGCGATCTCGTAGATCTCGCGCCGCTGGTCCTCAATCGCCTCGGTTGCCATCCCGTCCTCCGCCCCTCGTACCGGCGCTCGGCGGTTGCCGAGCCGCAGACGACGCTACGAGCGAACGGGGGCACGGGCAATCGGGAGTTCTCCCCATGCCACCAGCCCGTGCTCCATCGCAAACAGGGTCGCCGCCGCCCGGGTCGAGACGCCGATCTTGCGGTAGGCGTTCTGGACGTGGCGGTCG
Organism: Solirubrobacterales bacterium; assembly: GCA_009379895.1. Classification (GTDB taxonomy): domain Bacteria; phylum Actinomycetota; class Thermoleophilia; order Solirubrobacterales; family 70-9; genus WHSW01. Next base: position 15,590 of record WHSW01000004.1, on the reverse strand, counting down.
GCGGTCTTGACCGAGATCCCGAGCGCGTGGGCGACCTGCTTGGTCTGCAGCCCGCGGGCGAGCATGCCGACGACCTCGGCCTCGCGCTCGGTCAGACCCGCCGGTCGCTCGAGCCGCGGCGCCCGCTGGCCGGCCGCCGCGACCACCGCGGTGACGGCGTCGGCATCCAGAAGTCCGGCGTTCGCCGCCTCGGCCAGCTCCTCGGCGGCCCGATCTGGCGCCAACGGCTCGCGGTAGGGCCGCGGCTCGGTCATCGCGTGGTAGGCGTCCGCCGCGGCTTGCAGGCGAGCGGGCAGGGCGAGCTCCGCGCCCGCGGCCCCGCGGTGATAGCCCGATCCGTCGAGGCGCTCGTGGTGGGCGCCGGCAACCGCGCCCAGCGCGGACAGGAACGGCGAGCGCGCCAGCACGCGCTCGGTCTGGTACGGGTGCAGCCGCACCTGCTCCCATTCGTGCGCGCTCAGCGGCCGCGGCTCCTGCCAGATCCGCGGCTGGACCGCGACGCGTCCGAGGTCGTGGACGAGCGCCGCCCGCCGGATCGCGGTCACGCCGGCATCGTCGATCCGGCAATGCCGCGCGGCCGCGGCCGCGAGCTGCGCCACCCCGAGCGAGTGACCCGCCAGATACGGCGAGACGAGATCGGCGAAGTCGCCCATCGCCGCCAGCGCGCGATCCAGCGCCTCGCCCGCGAGCATCGGCGGCGGGCGCGGCTCGCCCTCGAGCGTCTCCTCCCACACCGACGCAGGCGGGTCGAGCGCGAGGATCGTCGTGGCGTCGTCGGTGAGGCAGGCGGCGACCTCGGGGTCGAACGCGTGCCCGGCGCGCTCGCGCACCAGGCGGACGGCGTGCTCTGCGCCGCCGAGAAGACGCTGAAAGGCGGCATCTGTCGCGACGTGGACGATCCGCATCGGCAGCGGGATCTCCTCACCCCTCGCCCGGCCGAGCGGTCCCTTGCCGTCCCAGCGCTCGGTGAGGTGGGCGAGCAGGCCCTGCACCGAGGGTGAAAGCCCCAGCCCGTCGGCCAGCATCCCCGCCACCTCGCACATGGCGGCCAGGTGCGGTCGCTGCTCGCGCGCGGCCCTCGGCAGCCGCCGCGCAACCTGAAGCGCGCGCACGGGCGCCGCGCGCCCCGGGTCGGGCAGCGCGCGGACGATCCCGGTCATGACCTCGCGTCGCGTCCCGTACATGACCGGGTGGAGATGAGCGGTGAGCGAATCGCCGAAGACCTCGGCGGTGACGTGGGCATCGGTGGTACAGCCCGAATGGGAGAGCAGGCAAGCGTGGTAGGTCTGCGAGGCGGTCTCGTGATCGACTCCCAGCCGGTCGGCGAGCCGCATTGCGATCAGCGTGCTCTGCAATCCGTGCTCGAACGGAAAGCCCATCCCGAGGTCCGTCGCCAAGCACAGCGCCGCGATCAGCTCCGCGGCCCGGACCGGCTCACCCTCGGCGCGGACGTGATCGCCGCTCTGCGATTCCTCGCCACGCACCCCCCGCGACAGTAGCCGAGGTCGCGGCGGCCCGGTCCCCCCCGGCTCACCTCGCCGACGGCCGCGAGCCCGGGCCCGGCTACTCGCGGCCCGGCGAGGCCGAATCGCGCGGCGCGACGCGGGTAGCCTCAAGGCATGGCCAACCGGCTCTCACGGGAGACCAGCCCGTACCTGCTCCAGCACGCCGAGAACCCCGTCGACTGGTATCCGTGGGGCGAGGAGGCCCGCGGGCGGGCGCTCGAGCTCGACCGGCCGCTGCTCGTCTCGATCGGCTACTCGTCGTGCCACTGGTGCCACGTGATGGAGCGCGAGTCGTTCGAGGACGAGGACACGGCGCGCTTCATGAACGAGCACTTCGTCAGCGTCAAGGTCGACCGCGAGGAGCGCCCGGACGTCGACGCGATCTACATGGAGGCGGTCCAGGGGATGACCGGCCAGGGCGGCTGGCCGCTGACCGCCTTCGCCGACCCCGCGGGCGTGCCCTTCTACGGCGGCACTTACTTCCCGCCCGAGCCACGCCAGGGGATGCCGAGCTTTCGGATGGTCTGCGAAGCGGTGGTCCAGTCGTGGGCGACGCAGCGCGAGAAGATCACCGAGGCCGGCGCGCGCCTCCGCGCGCAGCTCGGCGCGGTCGGGCGCATCGACCCCGCCGAGGACGAGCCGGGCGAGGAGGTCGTCGGCGCGGCCGTCGAGCAGCTGCTGGCCGCGGCCGACACGCGAAACGGCGGCTTCGGCGGGGCGCCGAAGTTCCCTCCCGCCTCGGCGCTCGAGCTGCTGCTCGCCCGCGGCGAGACCGGCGTCGTCGAGCTCACCCTCGACCGGATGGCCGCCGGCGGCATCTGCGACCAGATCGGCGGCGGCTTCGCGCGCTACTCGGTCGACGCGGCCTGGCTCGTGCCGCACTTCGAGAAGATGCTCTACGACAACGCGCTGCTCGCCCGCGCCTACCTGCACGGCTACCAGGCGCTCGGCCACGAGCGCTGGCGCGAGACCGCCGAGCGCACGCTCGACTGGATGCTGGCCGAGATGCGGGGGCCCGAGGGAGGCTTCTACGCCGCGCTCGACGCCGACTCCGAGGGCGAGGAGGGGCGGTTCTACGTCTGGACGCCAGACGAGATCCGCGCGACCCTCGACGCCGCTGGGCTCGGCGAGCTCGCCGACGAGGTGATCGCCCACTACGGGGTCAGCGAGCGGGGCAACTTCGAGGGCCGCAACATCCTCCATCTGCCGGCGGGGGCGGGCGCCGCGGCCCCGGCTCGAATCGCCGAGGCGCGGCGGGCGCTCTACGAGGCGCGCGCCAGGCGCGTCTGGCCCGGCCTCGACGAGAAGCGCATCCTGTCCTGGAACGCGCTCGCGATCGGGGCGCTGGCCGACGCCGGGGCGGTCCTCGGGCGCCCGGACTACCTCGACGCGGCCCGGGCGGCGGCGGACTTCGTCTGGACCCGGATGCGCGACGCGGACGGCCGCCTGCTGCGCACCTTCAAGGACGGCGAGACGCGGTTGAACGCCTACCTCGAGGACCACGCGTATCTGGTCGAGGCGCTGCTGACGCTCTATGAGTCGAGCTTCGAGCTGCGCTGGTTCGACGCCGCCCGCGAGACGGCGGACCGGATGATCGCCCGCTTCGCCGACCCCGAGCGCGGCGGCTTCTTCACCACCTCCGACGATCACGAGCGGCTGGTGGCCCGGCGCAAGGACGTCGACGACCACCCGATCCCCTCGGGCAGCTCCTCGGCCGCCGTCGGCCTGCTGCGCCTCGCGGCGCTGACCGGCGAGCGCGCCTACGAGCACAGCGCGCTCTCGGTGCTGCGGCTGTTCGGCCGCGTCGCGGCCCAGCACCCGCAGGCGGTCGCCCACCTGCTGCGCGCGATCGACTTCCATCACGCCTCGGTCCGCGAGGTGGCGTTGGTCGCCCCGGCCGCGGGCGACGGCCTCGCCGGGCTGGCGGAGGTCGTGCGAGCGTCGCTTCGCCCGCACCTGGTGCTCGCCGGCGGGCAGGAGGGGGTCGAGCGGCCCGAGCTGATGCGCCGGCGGGCGGCGGTCGGCGGTCGCGCGGCCGCCTACGTCTGCGAGAACTTCGCCTGCCGGGCGCCGGTCACCGAGGCGGCGGAGCTCGCACGGGCGCTCGACGGCTGAGCGCACGGGCGGCGCCGGCGTGCCCGACCGCCCCGCGCGACGGCAAGCGCCCGCCGTGCCGCCGAAGAGCCGGATAGATTGCCACCGTGGCCGCCGACGACAAGTCCGAGCAGAAGCCGATGACGACCGCGCAGGTCGCGCGCGCCTACTTCGCCGCGCTCGCCGAGCAGGATCTCGAGGCCGCGACGGCGCTCTGGAAGCCCGGCGGCACGGACCACCTGCACGGGCTCGCCGAGCTGGAGGCGCCGGGCGGGGTCACGCAGTTCTTCGCCAACCTGTTCGCCGCCTTCCCGGACTGGGAGTTCGAGGTCCTGGAGCTCGCCGCGAGTGGACAGAACGCGGGCGTCCGTTGGCGCACCGCGGCGACCTTCTCCGGCCCGGGCCACTTCCAGGGCCTTGCGCCCACGGGGGCCCCGGTCGTGGTCGAGGGCTGCGACATGCTGCGCGTCGTCGACGGTCAGATCGTCGAGAACAACGCCTACACCAGCGGCACCGACCTCGCCCAGCAGCTCGGCATGCTCCCCAAGCAGGGCTCGTTGGCCGACCGCGCGGTGACCGGCGCCTTCAACGCCAGGACGGCGGCCGCCGCCGCGCTTCGCAAGCTGCGCGAGGGCTGAGCGCCCCGGCGCGAGGCCCGTGTCCGAGCAGGCCCGCGCGGCGCCCATCGTCGACGCCTGGGCGCAGCACCCGACCGAGCGGTTCATGGCCGAGCCGTGGCTGGCCACGCTCTTGCGCTGGACCGGCAACCGCAGGGAGGCGCCGCCGCTCGAGTCGACCGTGGCGGCGATGGAGGAGGCCGGGGTCGAGCTCGCGCTGCTCAACGCCTGGCACGGCCCGAGCGGCGCCCTGATCTCCAACGACGAGGTCGCCGGCTTCATCGAGGCGGCACCCGAGCGCTTTCGTGGCGTCGCCTCGGTCGACCTCAACGACCCGATGGCCGCGGTGCGGGAGGTCCGGCGCTGCGTCGAGGAGCTCGGCTTCGTCGCGGTCCGCGCCCTGCCCTGGCTCTGGAACCTGCCGCCCGACGACCGGCGCTTCTACCCGGTCTACGCCGCCTGCGTGGAGGCCGGGGTGCCGTTCTGCACCCAGGTCGGCCACACCGGCCCGCTGCGGCCCTCCGAGCCCGGGCGCCCGATCCCCTACCTCGACCACGTGCTGCTCGAGTTTCCCGAGCTCGTCGTCGTCGGCGGGCACGTGGGATTTCCGTGGGTCGACGAGATCGTCTCCCTGACGACCAAGTACGAGAACCTCTACGTCGACACCTCCGCCTACACGGTGCGCCGGCTGCCCGGGCCGTTCGTCGAGTGGCTGCGCGGTCGGGGGCGCACCCGGGTCCTGTTCGGCTCCAACTGGCCGATGATCGCGCCGGCGCGCTGCCTCGAGGGCCTCGCCGAGCTCGGCCTCGACGAGGAGACCGAGCGCCTGTACCTGGGCGAGAACGCCCGCCGCGTGTACTCGCTGTAGCGCGGCTGGGTTCGACGCTTAGGCGCAGATCGAACAGAGGTATGCTGGTCGCGTGCGCGAACCGTTCCATCCCCCCGTCGAGGAGCTCGAGCTGGTCTCCGTCCTGCACGCGCTCAGCGATCCCACCCGGCTGTTCATCGTCCGCACTCTCGCCGCCGAGGGGGAGCGGACCTGCGGCTCCTTCGAAGCACCCGGTGGCGTCTCGGCGGCGACCCTCTCGCACCACTTCCGAGTGCTGCGCGAGGCGGGTGTGACCCGGACCCGGATCGACGGCAAGTGCCGCCACACGTCGCTGCGCCGCGAGGAGCTCGAAGCGCGGTTCCCGGGCCTGCTCGAGTCGGTGGTCGCCGCGGCGCCGGCACCCGCCTGACCGCCGCCACGCTGGCCGGCCCCGGTCGCCTCCGGCCCCCGCCCTTCAGTGACCAATCGTCACACGACTTGCTTCGATAGTTCGATAGGCTTCTAAGCGTGATCGGTCGCCTCCCCGGAGCCTCGAACCCCAGTCCGCAGGATTCCCGCCGCCTCTCGCTGCCCCTTGCCTTCGCGCTGGTCGGCGGGATCATCACCCTCGCCCTGTTCGCCTCCGCGACGCCGACGCCCCTTTACGGCGACTACGCCGCCCGCTGGCATTTCTCGACCGTCACCCTGACCAGCGTCTACGCGACCTACGCGGTCGGCGTCCTGGCCGCCCTGCTGCTGATCGGGCGGCTCTCGGACGAGCTCGGTCGGCGTCCGGTGCTGATCGGCGCCCTGATCGCGCTCCTCGGCTCGACGGTCCTGTTCATGGCGGCCCAGTCGGTCGCCTGGCTGTTCGCCGCCCGGGCGCTCCAGGGCCTGGCGACCGGCGCCGCGCTCGGCGCCGCCGGGGCCGCGCTGCTCGACCTCCATCCCCGCGGCGACGCCCGTCAGGCCGCGCTCGTCAACGGGGTCGGCTCGGCCGCCGGACTCGGATTTGGCGCGCTCGTCTCCTCGCTGCTCGTCCAGCTCGCGCCCGACCCGCGGGTGACCCCCTACGCGGTCCTCTTCGGCCTGTTCGCCGTCGCGCTGGTCGGCACCCTGGCGCTCCCCGAGCCGGTCGCCCGCGCCGCCCGACCTCGTCTCCGCCCGCAGCGCCCGCGCATTCCCCGCGCGGTCCGCACCCCGTTCGTGATCGCCAGCGGCGGCGTGATCGCCTCCTGGTCGATCGGCGGCGTGTACCTGTCGCTGGCGCCGTCGCTGGCGACCGACATGCTGCACAGCACCAGCCACCTGGTCGGCGGCGCGGCGATCTTCGCGCTCGGGGGCACGGGCGCGCTGAGCCAGGCCGCGTTCCGAAACCTCGACACCGATCGGGCAATCGGGGGCGGGCTGCTCGCCCTCGCGCTCGGCATGGCGATCACGGTGGCGGCGCTGTCGCCGGAGTCGGCGCCCCTCTTCTTCGCCGGGTCGATCGTCGCGGGCGCGGGGTTCGGCGTCGCGTTCATGGGCGCCGTTCGCGCCGTCTCCACCGCCAGCCCGCCCGACCAGCGCGCCGCGGTGATGTCGGCCTTCTACATCGTCGCCTACGTCTCGATCTCGATCCCCGCCGTGATCGCCGGCTTCGTGGCCGCGGAGCTCGGGCTCGAGCCCACCTTCCGGATCTTCGGCGCCGCCGTGATCGCACTGGCATTGGCCACCGCGCTCGCCAACCGCTACGCGCGCTCGCGGGTGCCGGAGCCGATCGCTGCCGCGCCCGACGCGGGCGGGTCCGGCTGAGCCACAAGGCGCCGGCCCGGCGCGGCGCGACGCCGAGCGTCAGAGGATCGGCAGGAAGCGCTCGAGCTCCCAGGGCGTCACCTGGACGCGGTACTCCTCCCACTCCTCGCGCTTGATCTCGATGAAGCGCTTGAAGGTGTGCTCGCCGAGCGTGCGGAGCACGAGCTCGGACTCGGAGGCGAGCTCGATCGCCTCCCCGAGCGTCTCGGGGAGCTGTTCGATCCCCCGCTGGGTGCGCTCCTCCGGGGTCAGGTGATAGAGGTTCTGCTCCATCGGCTCGGGCAGCTCGTAGCCCTTCTCGATGCCCTCCAGCCCGGCGTGGAGCATGCCCGCGAAGCAAAGGTACGGGTTGCTCGCCGGGTCCGGGCAGCGCAGCTCGGCACGGGTCGCCTGCTCCTTGCCCGGGTGATAGAGCGGCACCCGGATCAGCGCCGAGCGGTTGCGCCGCGACCAGGCGAGGTAGACGGGGGCCTCGAAGCCGGGGACCAGCCGCTTGTAGGAGTTCACCCACTGGGCGAACAGGGGTGAGATCTCGCGTGCGTGGCGCAGCTGGCCGGCGATGAACGCCTTCGCAGTCTGCGAGAGGAAGTACTGGTCGTCGGGGTCATAGAAGGCGTTGCGCCCGTCCTTCGACAGCGACTGGTGCACGTGCATGCCGGAGCCGTTCTCGCCGAACAGGGGCTTGGGCATGAAGGTCGCGTGCATGCCGTACTTCATCGCGTACTCCTTGACCACGATCCGGTAGGTCATGCAGTCGTCAGACATCGCGAGCGCGCCCTTGTAGCGCATGTCGACCTCGTGCTGGGAGGGACCGACCTCGTGGTGGGTGTACTCCACGTGGATCCCGAGCTGCTCGAGGGCGAGGACTGTCTCGCGGCGGACGTCGGAGCCCGCGTCGAGCGTGGTCAGGTCGAAGTAGCCGCCCTCGTCGAGGATCTCGGGCGTGCCGCCTTCGGGGCGCGCGTCCTTGAAGTAGAAGTACTCGAGCTCCGGGCCGATGTTGTAGTCGTCGAAGCCGAGCTCCGAGGCGCGTTGCAGGGCCCGGCGCAGGATCCAGCGCGGATCGCCCTCATAGGGCTCCCCGCCCGGGACCTGGACGTCGCAGAACATCCGGGCGGTCGACTTCTCCTCCGGGCGCCACGGCAGCACCGCGAAGCTCGACGGGTCGGGCATCGCGATCATGTCCGACTCCTCGATCGGGTTGAAGCCGGTGATCGAGGAGCCGTCGAAGCCCATCCCGCCCTCGAAGGCGTCCTCGAGCTCCGAGGAGTTGATCGAGAAGCTCTTGAGCTGGCCGAGGACATCGGTGAACCAGAGGCGGATGAAGCGGACGTCGCTCTCCTGCGCGGCCTTGATCACGTCCTCGGCGCTTCGCGGGCGCTCGTCTGCCATCGGTCCTCCTCGCCTCGTCGGGACTCTCGATCGCAACCCTATCCCCGCGCCGGCACCGCCCGGGTAACGGTCTCGTGGCGGGCACAGATCCAAGGGGCGCCCTCGCGCGTACTACCGGGCAGACCAGCGTTGCCCGGTTGGGCGCGGCCGGTCGCCGACGAGGTTGCGTGACACCCATGTTTGGGATACGCTACTTACCGCACGTAAGTAACAAGCTAAAAGTAAAGTAAAGGCCGACAGTGACCGCAAAGACAGACATCAGCCGCTTTCACATCCACGACGAGCTCACCGCCCCCAACGGCAGCGTCAAGATCCTCAAGGGCGTGCAGAGCGCCGGTGGTTCCGTCTCGAAGTTCATCGGGGTCCTCGCCGGGGCGCCGGCCGCACTGCGCTCCTACGCGCGCATGCGCCACGAGCTGCGCGGCGGGTCGCTTCCCCAGGCCACGCGCGAGCGGATCGGGCTCGCGATCGCGGAGCGCCGCGGCGATCCCTACTCGATCGCCCAGCACGCGAAGACGGCGCGCGCCGCGGGCCTCGGCCTCGACGAGATCTCGCTCGCGCGCAGCTTCAAGTCCTCCAACCCCAGGGAGGAATCGCTGCTCGCCTTCCTCGAGGCCCTGATCGCCACCGACGGGCGCCCGGCCCAGCACCTCGCCGAGGAGGCGCGGGAGCACGATTGGACCGACGAGGAGATGCTCGAGGCGGTCGCCCATCTGGCGATGAACGAGTTCCAGAGCCTGATCGCCAATGCGGCGGCGCTGCCCCAGGACCAGGGCGACACCTCGGTGCTGCCCTCGGCGGCCTAGGTTCGCCGCCGCGGCGCCGCGGTCCCGGGTTGCGGACCGCGGGCCCCGCGGTCCCGCCCGCCGGGGCTCCGGGAGCCGGGGGCCCGGGGCCCTACCGCTTCCTGGGCTTGGGGATCGAGGCGACGCGGACCTTGCCGGCGCCGTCGGCCTCGAGCCCGACCCGGTCGGCGGCGGCCTGGGTGAGGTCCCATCGAAGGCCACGCGAGAAGGGCCCGCGGTCGAGCACCCGGGTGCGCACGTAGTGGCCCTTGTAACGGATGACCACCTTCGAGCCGCAGGGCAGCGTCTTGTGGGCGACGCCGACCGTTGCGCGCCTGAGCGTGCCGCCGCAGGCGAGCGGGTTGCCGTAGAGCCCCGGGCCGTACCAGGTGGCCCGCTGCCTCGACATGTCGCGGACCAGCGCCCGGCTGGTCGTCTCGTCGACGACCCCGTCGGGCGGGAGGTCCGCGTCGCTCTGAAACCTCGCGACCGCGGCCTCGGTCCCGTCCGCGAAGCTGTCGGCGAGCGGCGCCTCGCGATAGTCGGACCTCAGGATCCAGTTCAGGGTCGCGACATCGTCGCCGCAGTCACCGACCTGGAGGGTGCGACGACCGAACTCGGTGTCCAGGCAGCCCGAGGCATCGGCACCGGCGCCGAGGCCGGCCGAGTTCGCGATGCCGGCCGAGCTCGCGCTGTCGGGCCCACCGCGATCACTGCCGGACCCGGCGGCGACGCCGCCGATGCCGGCGCGGGCGCTCGCCGCCCCGGCGATCATCGCGACCACCGCGAGCACCACCGCCCAGAGCGCGATCCGGTCGGGCCGCTCGGCGAGGCTCGGCGCACGGCGGGGACGACCTCGGCGATCTCGGTTGTGGTTTGCCGCAGCGCGGCGCGGGGGTTCGTTCATCTCTTTCGGCGCTTGCGGGGTTAGCTGACGGGCTCGCGCCGAAAGAGATGGCGCTACGCGGCGGATGCCGGCGATTCGCCCCGAAGCCGAGGCAGATAGATCCCCCTCGGTGGGTCCCCCGCTCCTCGCATATGTGGCGAGGACTCAGCGGTGCGCGCGCCAGATTAACAGAGGCATAGGATCGCCCGGTGAGCGCGGAGCGAGGCCAGGAGAGCCGTGCCTCGGCGCCAAGCGCGAGCGTGGAGCGGTGAGCGCCGCGGTCGTCACCGGGGCGGCGCGGGGACTCGGCTTCGAGATCGCCCGCGGCCTCGCCCGGCGCGGGCTCGCGGTCAACGTCACCGACGTCGACGCCGAGGCGGCCGAGGCGGCCGCGCGACGGATCGGCGCTCGCGCCTGGGCGTCGGCGCTCGACGTTCGCGACGCCGCGGCGTGCCGCGCCGCGGCGGCCGACGCGGCGGAGCGCGCCGGCCCGCTCGCGGTCTGGGTCAACAACGCCGGGCTGCTGGTCACCGGCCACGTCTGGGAGCACGACGACGCGCTTCGGCGAACCCTGTTCGAGGTCAACGCGATGGGCACGATCAACGGCACGCTCGCGGCGCTCGAGCTGATGCGCCCGCTCGATCGCGGTCACGTGATCAACGTCGTCTCGCTGGCCGGGCTCGGCGCGCCGCCGGGCGAGGCGCTGTACGCGGCGACCAAGCACGGCGCGATGGCGTTCACGCTCGGCGCGCTGGCCGACCTGCGCCGCTCGGGCTCGCGCGGGGTCCGGCTCTCGGCCGTCTGCCCCGACGGGGTCTGGACTCCCATGCTCCACGACCGCCTCGACGACCCCGACGCGGCGCCGTCGTTCTCCGGGGTTCTGCTGCGGCCCGAGGACGTCGCCGATCGGGTCGTCGCGCTGCTCGACCGCCCGCGCGTGGTGCTCACGATCCCCAGGTGGCGCGGCGCGTTCGTGCGCCTCTTCGACGCGCTGCCCGGCCTCAGCGCGCGGATCATGCCGGTGTGGATGCGCGACGCACGGCGCCGCCAGCGGCACTGGAAGCGTCGGATCGAATCCGGCGACGGGCCGTGAGCCCGCCCGGGCCAATAGAAGAGGCCCCGTTGCCGGGGCCCCTTCCTTAGCTGGCCGGTAAGCCGGATTCTGTCTTGCGCGGTCATCCGTCTCGCCGGGACCTGGGTCTCGGCGGGGCTTTCGCCCTGCGGCCCACCTGGATCTCGCCGGGCCGGGTCAACGATCCTGCTTGGCCTTGCACCGGGCGGGGTTTGCCTGGCCGCCGCGTCGCCGCGACGCCGGTGCGCTCTTACCGCACCCTTTCACCTTTACCTGTGCGCGCTCACGTGACTGGCGCGCCATCGGCCGTGTGTTTCTGTGGCACTTTCCCGCGGGTTTCCCCGGGTGGGATTCACCCACCGCCCGCGCCCTTCGGTGTCCGGACTTTCCTCGAGAGGCACACCTCCCGCGACCGCATAGCCAGCCGATCAAGTGTAGGCCACGCGGGGCTGCTTGAGAAGCGGCGCGAGGGGGGACAATCAGGGGCGTGGCGGTGAACACGACGACCGACCCGGCGCGGCTCGAGCGGGAGATCGAGGCGGTCGGTCGCGACCTCGTCGACCACTACCCCTCCCCGGTCCGGCATCCGATCCGCGCGCTCGACGAGCGTGCGATCCAGCTCTCCACCCGCGATGCCGCGCTCCGCGCCGCGCTCTTCCGGTTGGTCGACGTGAGCCCCGCCTGTCGCTCGCTCGACGACCTGGCGCGACACCTCGCCGCGTTCGCGGGCGAAGTCGACCAGCCTGCCGCGCCGCTGGGGGCCGCGATGCGAGCGGCCGGCACCAGGGCGGGGCGGGTGGCGCTGGGCGCGGCGGTGGCCGGCGGCGTGCGCCACATGGCGCACCGTTTCATCGCCGGCCCCGACCCGCAGCGGGCGCTCGGCGAGTTGCGCCGCCTGTGGCTCGCCGGGATCGCCAGCTCGGTGGACCTGCTCGGCGAGGCGGCGGTGACCAGCGCCGAGGCGGACCACTACGCCGATCGCTGCCGCGAGGCGCTCGAGACGACCAGCGCCGCCGCGGCCCGATACCCGCCGCGGCCGGTGCTCGAGCGCGACCCGGCCGGCGCGCTGCCGCGCGCGAACCTCTCGGTCAAGGTGACCGCGCTGACCCCGCTGCTGCGCCCCGATGCTCCCCGCCGGGGCGCCGACGACGCCGCCGGGCGCCTGCGGCCGCTCCTGTGCCTGGCGCGCGACCTGGACGCCCATCTGCACGTCGACATGGAGTCCTTCGACACGCGTGAGACGACCCTCGAGCTGCTCTTCGCCCTGCTCGACGAGGCCGAGTTTCGCTCCGGGCCCTCGATCGGCATCGTCGTGCAGGCCTACCTTCGCGACTCGCCCGCCGAGCTCGAGCGGCTGGTCGCCTGGGCGGAGGGGAGCGAGCGCTCTTCGCCGCTGACCGTGCGCCTGGTCAAGGGCGCCTACTGGGATCACGAGGTGGTCGAGGCCGGCCAGCACGGGTGGAAGCCGCCGGTGTTCGAGCTAAAGCCCGAGTCGGACCGCAACTTCGAGCGCCTCAGCCACCGGCTGCTGGAGCGCGCCCGGGAGCGACCGGCGAGCGTGCGCGCCGCGATCGCCTCGCACAACCTGCGCTCGATCGCCCACGCGATCGCCGTCCACCGACTGGCCGGCGGCGACGACGCCGGGCTCGAGGTCCAGGTGCTGCGGGGGCTCGGCGACGACCTCGCGGTCGCGCTGGCAGGCGCGGGGCTGCGCGCGCGCAGCTACTGCCCGGTCGGCGACCTGGTCGCCGGCATGGCCTACCTGGTCAGGCGCCTGCTCGAGAACACGGCGAACGAGTCGTTCCTCGCCGATCGCGCCCAGGGCACGCCGCTCGACGAGCTCCTGGCGCCACCGTGAGGCGGGGTCCGACAGGACGAAGCCGAACCCCGCCGTTGTTTGAGGCGGCTGGCATGAGCGGGCGCGACGAAGCTCCGGCGCTACCACCATTTCGCAACGAGCCGGTGCTCGAGCTGCGGCGGGCGGCCGAGCGCGAGTCGCTGCGCGCATCGCTCGCCGAGCTCGACGCCCGCCTGCCGCTGGCGGTGCCCGTCTGGGTTGGCGACGACCATCGCACCGGCGAGGACTTCGCCTCGACCGATCCCGGCGAGCCGGAGCGGCGGGTCGCCGTCGCCGCCGAGGCGAGCGCGGCCGACGTCGACGCAGCGGTCGCGCGGGCCGCCGAGGCGCAACGCCACTGGGGCCGGCGCCCGGCCGCCGAGCGCGCCAAGGTGCTCGTGGCCGCGGCGGCGGTGCTACGGCGTCGGCGGCTCGAGCTCGCCGCGCTCGAGGTCCGCGAATGCGCCAAGCCGTGGCCGGAGGCCGACGCCGACGTCTGCGAGGCGATCGACTTCCTCGAGTACTACGCCCGCGAGGCGATCCGACTCGAGCGCGGGCCCACGCTCGATCAGGCCCGAGGCGAGCGCAACACGATGCGCTACGTGGCGGCGGGGGTCGTCGCGGTGATCGCACCCTGGAACTTCCCGCTCGCGATCCCCACCGGGATGACCGCGGCGGCGCTGGCGGCGGGAAACGCGGCGGTCCTGAAGCCCGCCGAGCAGTCGCCCGCGACGGCGCTCGCGCTGGTCGAGGCCCTGCACGAGGCGGGTCTGCCCGCGGGGACGATCGCGCTCCTGCCCGGCCACGGCGAGGTCGGCGCGGCCCTGGTCGAGCATCCGGGCGTGCACGTGATCGCCTTCACCGGCTCGAGCGCCGTCGGCCGCGAGATCGTTCGCGTCGCGGCTCGGACGCCCGACGGCCAGGCGCACGTCAAGCGGGTCGTCGCCGAGATGGGCGGCAAGAACCCCCTGATCGTGGACGACGACGCCGACCTGGACCAGGCGGTCCCGGCCGCGGTCGCCTTCGTCTACGCCGGCCAGAAATGCTCCGCGGCCTCGCGGGTGCTGGTCCACGAGTCGATCGCCGACACCCTCGCCGAGCGGCTCGCCGGGATGGTCGAGCTGCTGCGCGTCGGCCCCGCCGCAGAGCTCGAGACCGACGTCCCGCCGGTGATCGAGCGCGAGGCGCGGGAGCGGATCCTCGCCTACGTCGAGCTCGCGGCCGGCGACGGGCGCTCGCTCGCGACCGCGCCGGTGCCCACGGGCCCGGGGTGGTTCTGTGCGCCGACCCTGGTCGGCGACCTCGACCCCTCCTCGCGGGTCCTCCGTGAGGAGGTCTTCGGCCCGCTGCTCGCGCTCGAGCGGGTGCCGTCCGTCGAGGCGGCGTGCGAGCGGATCGAGGCCCTGCCGTTCGCGCTCACCGGCGCGCTCTTCGCGCGCAACCCAGAGACCGTGGCGGCCGTCGCCGAGCGCTCGCCGGTCGGCAACCTCTACGTCAACCGCCATACGACCGGGGCGATGGTCGGGCGCCAGCCGTTCGGGGGCAACCGGCTCTCCGGGACGGGGGCCTCGGCGGGCGGGCCCGACTACCTGCTGCAGTTCCTCGAGCCTCGGGTGATCACCGAGGACACGACCCGCCAGGGGCTGGTGGTGGACTGACGACCGTGCGGCCGAGTCGCCGGGCCGGGGCGTCGCCCGGGACGCCGGGCGAGGCGGCAGGAAGACGGGGCGGGTCGCCGGGAACGCCGCGGTTCCGCGGAACCGCGTGCAGCTCAGCTGAGCTGCGAGCCGCAGGCCTCGCAGCCGTGCGCGACCCGCATCCGCCCGCCGCAGACGGGGCACTCGGTGCGGCCTGGGCCCGTGAGGTCCTCCCAGGTGCGGAGGATCGTCTCCTCGAGCGAAACCCCACCGGGCTCGAACAGGCGTTGCGCCGAGCGCGCCGCCGCGGGCGGATCCGTGATCAAGGCCGGGCGCGCACTTGTCGCGATCACGGCACTAAACCTTCCTGAAGACTCCGACCACCCTGCCGAGCAGGTCGACCGCATCGCTGTGGATCGGCTCGTAGGCGTCGTTGGCCGGCTCGAGCCGGACGCGCCGCTTCTCCTTGTAGAAGCGCTTGACCGTCGCCTCGTCGTCAAGCACCGCGACGACGATCTCGCCGTTGCTTGCGACCTCGGCGGGGCGCACGACCACGTAGTCGCCCTCGAGGATCCCCGCGTCCTTCATCGAATCGCCCTTGACCCGCAGTATGTAGTCGCCCGACTCGCCGCCGATCACGTCGGGCACCTCGAGGTACTCCTCGATCCGCTCCTCGGCCAGCACCGGCTGGCCGGCGGCGACCTCGCCGACGAGCGGCAGCCCGGGGCGCCGGATGGCCTTCTTCGCCTTGCCGACCAACACCTCCATCGCCCGGGGCTTGGTCGGATCGCGGCGCAGCAGGCCGATCTTCTCCAGATTCGCCAGATGGGCATGGACGGTCGAGGACGAATGCAGGCCGACGGCCTTGCCGATCTCACGCACCGTCGGCGGGTAGCCGTACTTGGCGGCGTACTTGCCGATGAAGTCGAAGATCTCCTTCTGGCGCTTGGTCAGGTCCACTGCAGGCTCACTCCCTCGCTTGGCTTGCGGTCGATCCGCGTCGATGACCAGAACACATGTTCGGGATAGTAGACCCCCCTGCGGACGGATGCAATCGCAGGCGGCGGTGGGCGCCCCTGCGTCTAGAATCGCTCCTCCCTCAGGCGGCTGTGGCGGAACTGGTAGACGCGCAAGGTTGAGGGCCTTGTGGCCCTCACGGGCCG
>WHSW01000049.1:12757-21584 GCA_009379895.1 Solirubrobacterales bacterium | reverse complement strand
GCGAGGTCGCCCCCATCGCCGCGAAGGCGGCGATCGCGACCCCGGCGAGCGCCGACTCCGAGCCCCCGGCGACGATCGCGTCGGCCTCGCCCTGCTCGACCATGCGCAGCGCCTGGCCGATCGCGTGGGCGCCGGCGGCGCAGGCCGACATGACGCCGAACGACGGGCCGTGCAGGCCGCGGCGCATCGCGATCGCGGCCGCGGCGGCGTTTCCCATCAGCAGCGGCACGGCAAGCGGCGAGACCGCCTTTGCTCCCTTGTCGCGGAGCACGTCCTGCTGTTGCTCGAGCGAGCCGAGGCCACCGATGCCGGTCCCGACAACGCACCCGACGCGCCCCGGGTCGAGCGGGATCTCCGAGTCCCAGCCGGCGCTGGCCAGCGCCTCCTCGGCGGCGACGACCGCGAGCTGGGTGAAGCGGTCGGCGCGGCGCGCCTCCTTGCGGGAGAGATGGTCGGTCGGCTCGAAGTCCAGGCAGCGGGCGAAGCCGTCGGCGATCCCGGACTCGCCGGCCCGCCAGCGATCGATCAGGCTGGGCGCACCGACCCCGAGCGGGGTCACCGCGCCGATCCCGGTGACGACGACGCGCCGCCGGGTCCCGGGCTCCGCCCGCTCGGCGGCGGGGGCCGCGAGGGCTCCGTTGTCGGTCGCGAGCGGGGTCATGAACCGCGCGCGACCACCAGGTCGACCACGTCGCCGACCGTCTTCACGTCCTTGACCGAGTCGCCGTCGAGCTCGACCCCAAACTCGTCCTCGACGATCTGGGCGAGCTCGACCAGGTCGAGCGAGTCGACGTCGAGATCCTCGAAGGTGGCGCCGCGCGAGATCGCGTCGCGCTCGGCGCCGATCTCGACGAGGCCGTCGGTGATCACCGTCTCGACGCTCTCGGTGGTGACTTGGGTTGGCATTCGTGGTCCCTTCTCGTAGTCGGTTGCTTCAGGCGCTCAGCCCGCCGTCGACGGTGAGCACGGATCCGGTCACGTAGGCGGCCTCCTCGGAGGCCAGGAAGCGCACGCAGGCGGCGACCTCCGCCGCGGTCCCGACGCGGCGAGCCGGGATCGAGTCGACGAGGCCGTTGCCGATCCCCTCGGTGAGCCGCGTCTCGACCAGGCCCGGCGCCACGGCGTTGACCGTGATCCCGCGCCGGGCGACCTCGACCGCGACCGTCTTCGTGAGGCCGACCAGCCCAGCCTTCGAGGCCGCGTAGTTGGCCTGCCCGGCGTTCGCGCGCAGGCCGACGATCGAGGCGACGTTGACGATCCGCCCGAAGCGCGCGCGCAGCATCGGCCGCAGGGCGCGCCGGGTGGTGTGAAAGGCCGCCGAGAGGTTGGTCTCGAGGACCGAGCTCCATTCGTCCGCCCCGAGCTGGGGGGCGAGCCCGTCGGCGCGCAGGCCGGCGTTGTTGACCAGCACGGCGACGGGGCCGAGCTCGGCCTCGGCGGCGCCGAACAGCTCGTCGACCTGCTCGGGGTCGGTGACGTCGGCGCCGCGGGCGACCGCGCGCCCGCCCGCCACCTCGATCCGCTCGACCAGCTCGGCGGCGCCGTCGGCGTCGCTGCGGTAGTTGACGAGCACCGGTCTGCCGTCGGCCGCCAGCGCGGTGGCGATCGCCGCCCCGATCCCGCGCGCGGCGCCGGTCACGATCGCGCAGCCCTCGGCGCTCATCTCCCGCCCCCGTTCAGTGAGTCGCGCGGCGACGCCGGGCTCGCAGCGGTGGTGGCGGCGGAGCGCGGCTCCTCTGCCGCCGACCCCGGCGCGCCCCACTCGATCACCGTCGCGCCCCAGGTCAGCCCGCCGCCGAAGGCCGCGACCAGGACCGCGGCGCCCGGCTCGAGCATGCCCGCCTCCTCGGCCTCGGCGAGCGCGAGCGGGATCGTCGCCGCGGAGGTGTTGCCGAAGCGCTCGATGCAGTCGATCACCCGCCGGGCGTCGAGCCCGAGCCGCTCGCCGACCGCGGTCAGGATCCGCCCGTTGGCCTGGTGGTAGGCGAAGACGTCGATCTCGTCCAGCGAACGTCCGGCCGCCGCCGCGGCGGAGACGGTGCACTCGCTGAGGCGGTCGACCGCCCGGCGGAAGGTGTCGTGGCCCTTCATCCGCAGGATCCCCTCGCGGCGATCCGCGGCGACCAGGTCGCCCTGGGAGCCGTCGGAGCCGAGGATCACAGGGCCGACGCCGTCGTGATGCTCGGTGGCGCCCATGACGAGGGCCCCGGCGCCGTCGCCGAACAGCGCCGCGGTCGAGCGATCGTCGGGGTCGGTGACCCGGCTCATCAGATCGGCGCCGACGACGAGCACGTTCTCGGCCCGGCCCGACTCGACCTGCGCGGCGGCGAGCGCCAGCGCCGAGACGAAGCCCGAGCAGGCGGCGCCGACGTCGATCGCGCCGGCGGCCGCGGCGCCGATCCGGCTCGCGACCAGCGGCGCCGCGTTCGGCGAGAGCTGCTCGTGGGTCATCGTCGCGACCAGGACCAGGTCGAGCGCGTCGGGCGCCAGCCGGGCCGCGGCCAGGGCGCGCAGGCCGGCCTCCGCGGCGTAGTCGGCGAGCTGGTCCTCCGGGGCGGCCACCCGCCGCTCCGAGATTCCGGTCCGCTCCACGATCCAGCGCTCGCTGACCCCGAGCCGCGCGGCGATCGGCGCGTTGCCGACCACCTTCGACGGCACCGCGACGCCGAGGCCCGCGACCGAGGCGCCGCGCGGCGCTCCGCGCGAGGTCGCCGTCGCGAGCGCGGGTTCGGGCGCCCCCACGGCCTGCACGCGCTCAGACATGGACGGTCTCCCGCGGGTCGAGGACGACCGCCTCCACATCGTCGAAGCTCCTGCGCACCATCCCGGTCAGCGCCTTGCCGGGGCCGGCCTCGACAAACCGGCGGACGCCGAGGCGATGCAGCTCGAGCAGCGTCTCGCGCCAGCGCACCGGGTGGGTCAGAGCGGCCGCGAGCCGGTCGCGGATCGTCTCGGGGTCGGCCGCGAACGGCGACGCCTCGGTGCTCGAGAAGACCGGCGTCCGCGGTGCCGCGAACGTCGCCTCGGCGAGCGCGGCGCGAAACGGCTCCGCCGCGGCCTCCATCGCCCGGGTGTGAAAGGCGCCCTTGATCGGCAGCCGGATCGAGCGCAGCTTGCGCGCCTTCGCCTCGACGGCGGCGGCGTCGAGCGCCGCGAGCGGCCCGGCGGCGACGACCTGGGTCGGACCGTTGTCGTTGGCGATCTCGAGCCCGGTCGCGCCGGCGACCGCGCGGGCCTCGTGGCCGTCGCCGAGCAGCGCGATCATCCCGCCGGGTGTGCGCCCGGCGACGTCGCCCATCAGCCGGCCGCGGGTGATCGCCAGGCGCACCCCGTCGGCCGGGTCGAGGGCGCCGGCGGCGGCGAGCGCGCTCAGCTCGCCGAGCGAGTGTCCGGCGAGATACGGCGGCAGCGGGCGCCCGGCGCCCGACCAGGAGGCGATGCTGGCGCAGTAGATGGCGGGCTGGGCGAAGCGCGTGCCCTCGTCCGCGCGGGCGAACGGGTCGGTACCCAGCTCGTCGAGCACCAGCCTCGCCAGCTCGGGCTCGTGGCGCTCGACGAGCTCGCGCATGTCGGAGGTCTGGCTGCCCTGCCCGGGGAAGAGCAGCGCCGCGCTGTATGTGGATTCGCTCACCTGGCGATGGTTAACCGCCGCCGGCACCCGGTTAGCCGTCCCGGTCCACGGACCCCCCGGCCGGGGGGGTTAGGGGGGACGCTCGGGGGGAGAATGGGACGCCTGGGCGCCTCGGCGGCCGCCGCGCACGGCTCCGGGATCGGACTGGCGGACCGCTAGGAGATCAGCCCCAGCCGCTGGGCCTGCTTGACCGCCTCGGCGCGGTTGCGCACCGAGAGCTTGCGATAGATCGCGCTGGTGTGCTCCTTGACGGTGTGCGGCGAGAGGTAGAGATGCTGGCCGATCTCACGGTTGGTCGCGCCGGAGGCGATCTCGCTCAGGACCTCGCGCTCGCGCGCCGAGAGCGGCGGCGGCTCGTCCTCGCGCTGGGGCCCGAAGACCTCCATCCCGAGCGCGACCATGCGCACCGCCTTGACCACGTCGGGCGCGCCCCAGTCCTTGGAGACGAAGCCCGAGGCGCCGGCCCGGGTGGCGACGGCGCGCGAGACCGTGCCCGCACCGGAGATCAGCAGCACCCGGGTGCTCGGCGAGCGGGCGACGAGGTCGGCGGTCAGCTCGGCGCCGGAGCGACCGCCCAGGAACAGGTCGACCAGGGCGACGTCCGGACGCAGGCGCTCCGCGAGCTTGAGCGCCTCGTCGGCGGTACGCGCGGCGGCGCAGCGCTCGACCCACGGCTGGCGCTCGAGCAGCAGGCGAAACCCCCAGTGGACGACGTCGTGATCGTCGACCACGAGCACGCTGAGCGCGAGCTCCTCGCCGTCACGGGCGCGGGTCGCCATCATCACTCGACGGCGCCGACCATGCGCACCCGCCAGCCGCCGTCGGGCAGCGGCCCGAACTCGACCAGCGCGTCCTGCTGGAGCGCCTCGAGCGTCAACAGGCGCAGGCCCAGCCCGGCCCCCGGGCCGGCCGACCCGGTCCCGTCGTTGGCGATCTCGAGCTCGAAGGCATCACCGGTGCTCGCGAGGCTGACCTCGATCCGAGTGGGTCGAGCGTGCTTCTCGCAGTTGCGCAGCGCCTCGACGAAGACAGACTGCGCGAGCTCCTCGAGGCGCTCGGGCACCTCGATCCCGGCCGGCCAGTCGACGGCGAGCTCGGGGGTGCGCTCCGCGCGGCGCTCGATCACGCTGCGGAGGTCGGCCCTGGTCGGCTCACGCGAGCCGAGCGGCCGCCCGAGCGCCGAGCGCAGGTCGCCGAGCACCGTCTGCAGCTCGTCGTGGCAGGCGCGGCGCTCCTCGGCCGAGAGCGCCTCGCCCGAGCCGAACACGAGTACCAGCCCGAACAGCCGCTGCATGACCCGGTCGTGGATCTCGCGGACGAGCCCGATCCGCTCGGCGAGCCGGTGGGCGCGCTCGTCCTGGCGGGTGGCGCGCTCGACGCTCGCCGCCAGCGCCGCCAGGCGACCGAGGGTGAGCATCGTCTGGCGCTCCTCGTCACTCGGGGCGAAGTGCCCGCCGCCGCGGTCGGCGAGGATGATCCCGAGCCAGCGCCCGCCGGCGGCGACGGGCGTGCAGGTGAGGGTCGTGGCCCCGGCGTAGCGGGCGTAGCGCTCCGGAACCTCGCGCTCGAGGTGCTCGGAGGCCTCGACCACGCGATCCTCGGCGAGCGCGCGCTGGGCGAGCGGCGTCTCGTCGAGCGTGCCCTCGATCTCGCCGACGATCTCCCGGTCGATCCCGTGGGAGCCGACGAAGCGCACCGCCCTGGTCGCCGGGTCGTAGAGGAGGATCCCGGCGCGCCGCATCGAGGTCAGCCGGCAGAGCGCCTCGCAGACGTCGTCGTAGAACTCACCGGCCTCGGTCGCCGAGTCGAGCTCGGCGATCAGCCCGGCCAGGACCTCGACCGTGTCGGGATGGGCTGGCGCGATCTGGCGCTCGATACGGATGTTACCCGCCGAGCCCGACCCGGTTACCCGGCGGGCTGACCTGCGCCGTCGCGGATCGCCGCGACAATGGCCCGCGTGGACGTTCGGCGCCTGGCCGCAGTCGACATGCACGGCCTCTACGGCACGCGATTTCGGCGTGGGATCATCCTGGCTCGACGAATTCCTCTCGCATATCGAGAGGAACGCGTCGAGGCAGCGCTACCGCCCGACGTGGATCCCGATCCGCTCCGGGATCGAGGCCACGAACCGAGTCGCCGCGTCGACGCGGCCGCCGCGCTCCTCGATGCCCTCCTGGCGCAGCAGGGCGCGGCGGATCACCGTGCCGCCGAGGTAGCGAAACGGCTCCGGCGGCACGCGCACCGCGGGCGGGGAGACGATCGCCAGCCGGCTCGCCTCGTCGCGGCGGCCGAGCGCCAGCGAGGCGAGCGAGCGGCCGACCATTCGCGAGGGGCCGACGCCGTGGCCGGTGAAGCCGTAGCCGCACCAGACGCCGGGCTCGAGCTCGTCGACCACCGGCAGGTGGCTCGGCGAGACGTCGATCGGCCCGCCCCAGGCGTGGTCGACGCGCCGCCCCTCGAGCCCGGGGAAAAAGCGCACCAGGTGGTGTTCGAGCTCGGCGACCACCCTCGGGTCGACCTCGGCGCGGCCGCCGGTGCGGGCGCCGTAGACGACCGGCCCGCCCCCCCAGCCGAAGGCGATCCGATCGTCGCGGGTAGTGCGAAAGTAGTGCACCATCGCGCGGCTGTCGGTGATGCACTCGCCGCCCGTCCAGCCGATCTCGGCGAGCAGGTCGGGCACCGGCTCGGTGACCAGCATGTGGCTCGAGGTCAGGGTCAAGCGCCGGCGCATCGGCGGCAGCCCGAGGAGCTTGCCGCCCTGGGCCAGGACCACCGCCTTTGCGCGCAGCGACCCCGAGGGCGTCCCGACGATGAGATCGTCGCCGCTGCGGCGCGGGGCACTCCCCGGCGTGCGCTCGTAGACCTCGACCCCGCGCTCGCGCAGGCGCGCGCGCAGGCCGAGCGCCAGGCGTGCCGGCTGGACCGTCGCCGCGCCCGCGCAGAACGCGCCGGCCCGAAAGATCGGCGAGTCGCAGCGCGCCCTGATCTGCTCGGGTGAGAGCTCGCGGCAGGCGTCGGGGGTGCCGAGCTCGCGGCACGCCTCGAGCACCGGGTCCCAGGCGCCGTCCCAGGTCGGCGCGGTCGAGACCTTCAGGTAGCCCGCCTGGCGAAACCACGCGTCGACCCCCTCCCGCGAGCAGAACCGACCGATCTCGTCGACCGCTTCCTGCGCGGCCCGCGCGAGCTCGCTCGCGGCGGCGTCGCCGAACCGCTCGCGCATCGCGGGCAGGCTGAACCAGAGCGCGTTGGCGAAGCCGCCGTTGCGCCCGCTCGGGCCGTGCCCGCAGAGGTCGGCCTCGAGCAGCGCCACCCGCGCCTCCGGCTCGAGCAGCTTGGCGAGCCATGCGGTCCACATCCCCGTGTAGCCGCCGCCGACGACGACCACGTCGGCGGAGCGCTCGCCGGCCAGCGCCGGGGCCGGCTCGATCGGGCCCGCCTGCTCGAGCCAGTGGCCCCGCGCGGTGTGCCTCGCCGTCATCGCGCGCACGCTATACCGCTGGTTGCGGGGGCTGGCGCCCGACGGCTCAGACGGTGCGCGACTCGATCGTGCTCGCCTCGGCGGCGCGCGCCAGGTGGCGCTCGATCAGCTCGCGATGGACGCTCCGGGGCCCGTCGGCGGGCCGGCGGCGGTGCCAGTCCCCGTCGGCGTCGAGCACCCAGGCGTTGGTGTCGTCGGCGAACGAGCGGTCGAGCACGTCGAGCAGCTCCCGGCGCAGCCGGGGGTCCTCGACCGGGGTCACGAGCTCGACCCGGTTGTAGAGGTTGCGCGGCATCAGGTCGGCCGAGCCGATGTAGACCCGCGGCTCCTCGCCGGGGCGCTCGAACGAGTAGATGCGCGAGTGCTCGAGGAAGCGCCCGACGATCGAGACGACCTCGATGTTCTCGGAGACGCCCGGGACGCCGGGGCGCAGGGCGCAGATCCCGCGCGGGTTCAGCTTCACCTCGACCCCGGCCTTTGAGGCGCGGTACAGCGCCCGGATCGAGGTCGGGTCGAGCAGCGAGTTCATCTTCATCCGGATCCGCGCCGGGCGCTCGGGCGAGTGCGCTTCGATCGCCCGCTCGATCTCGGCGAGGATCCCGCGCTGGAGGTTGAAGGGCGCGACCAGGACCTTGCGGTAGCTGCGCGGGCGCGCGTACCCGGTCAGGTAGTTGAACATCTCGGCGATGTCGGAGCCGATCTCGGGGTCGCAGGTGAACAGGCCGAGGTCGGTGTAGAGGCGGGCCGTCTTCGGGTTGTAGTTCCCGGTGCCGACGTGCGCGTAGTGGCGCACGCCGTCGCCCTCGCGGCGGACCACGAGCACGCACTTGCAATGGGTCTTCAGCGCCGGGATCCCGTACACGACGTGCACGCCCGCCTCCTCGAGCTTCTTCGCCCAGCCGATGTTGGCCTGCTCGTCGAAGCGCGCCTTGAGCTCGACGAGGCAGACCGCCTGCTTGCCGCGCTCGGCCGCCGCGATCAGCGACGGGACCAGGGGCGAGTCGGCGCTCGTCCGGTAGACCGTCTGCTTGATCGCCAGCACGGCCGGGTCGCTGACCGCCTGCTTGACGAAGCGCTCGACCGAGGTCGTGAACGAGTCATACGGGTGGTGGACGAGGATGTCGCCCTCGCGCATGGCGGCGAACATGTCGTCGTCCTCGCCGTTCTCGCCGATCAGCAGCCGCGGCTGGGTTACCGGGCTGAAGGAGGGGTCGCGCAGGTCGTCGTGCCCGGAGACGCCGACAACGTCGGTGAGGTCGGAGAGGTCGAGCATGCCGGCGACCTCATAGACCTGGTGATCGGCGATCTTCAGCGCGGCGACGAGCTGGTCGCGCAGGCGCGGGTTCATCCGCGCGTCGACCTCGAGCCTGACCACCTCCCCGAAGCGCCGCCGCCGCAGCTCCTCCTCGACCGCCTGGATCAGGTCGTCGGCCTCGTCGGAGACGTCGTAGTCGGTGTCGCGGGTAACCCGGAAGAGCGCGTGGTCGAGGATCTCCATGCCGGGGAAGAGGCTCGCCAGGTTGGCGGCGATCAGGTCGTCGAGCGGGACCAGGGTGGCGCCGTCGTCGCCGATCCGCAAAAAGCGCCCGAGGAGCTCCTTTGGCACCTTGACCCGCGCCAGCACCTGGACGTCCTGGTCGGGGTCGCGGAGGACGACGGCCAGCGACAGCGAGACGTTCGAGATGTAGGGAAACGGCCGGCCGAGCCCGATCACCAGC
>WHSW01000049.1:0-12659 GCA_009379895.1 Solirubrobacterales bacterium | reverse complement strand
GTCGGCGCCGCGAGCGGCGACCCCGGCCTCGATCTGGTCGTGCAGGTCGGCGACCCGGACCATGAAGAACTCATCCAGGTTCGACTCCCAGATCGCGGCGAACTTGGCGCGCTCGAGCAGCGGCTGCGAGGGATCCTCGGCGAGTTGGAGCACGCGGTCGTTGAACTCCAGCCAGGAGAGCTCGCGGTTGAAGTAGAGCGACGGGTCGTCGAGCTCGAGCGTCGGCTCGGCGGCCCGCTCCCGCGAGGGGACCTCGACTCCCGGAGCGGGAGGAATCTTCGTCTCGACCGTGTCCACTCGCCGTGACTAAGGCTACCGCCGCGCGAGCCTCAGGCCACTTCGTGCAACCGTGCGGGCTCGGACTTGCGCCGCCCGCGCGCCAGAGCCCGTTCGTAACCGGCCGCGAGATCGGCGAGCGCCGCCTCCCAGCTGCACCCCCGGACCTCGCTGAGCGCCAAGCGCGCGTCCGCACGGCGCGGTGATGCTTCCGTGGTCGTTGACGGGCTACGCGGCGGGCGGCTCCTCCACCACGACGACGCTGTTGCCGTCCGGGTCGCGCAGCATGAACATCAGCGGGGCCCCGGGCGTGCGCATCGGCTCCGGATCGACGTCGATGCCGCCGATGGCGCTCAGGCGAGCGTGCTCGCCGAGGACGTCCGCCGTCTCCACGCCGATCGAGCTGCCGCCCGGCTCGCCGCCCATCGGCGGGTTGAGCGCCAGGCGCGCCCGCGATCCGGGCGGGGCCACCTCCAGCCAGCGCATCTCGTCGTGCTCACCGAAGCGCGTGTCGCCGCGCACCTCGAAGCCGAGCTTCTCGGTGTAGAAGGCGAGGGCCGCATCCTGGTCGGCGACGGCGAACATGGCCACGCCGATGTTGGACAGGGTTGTTGGGGTTCGCGTCAAATCGTTCATGGTCAGTCAGACCGGCCGAACCGGCGAAACTCATCGGTCTCCGCTCAAGACGTGTGAGCGCACCCGGCGCTCGGGGCCGGGAGTCACGCCCAAAGCCGCTAGACGGCGGGCTTGCCCGGCTGATCGAGCCAGGTCGCGAACAGGGAGTCGAGGTCCTGTCCCGAGCGCGCCTCGGCAAGCGCGGTGAACTGCTCGATGGAGGCGTTGCCGTAAGCGTGGCCCTGGGTCCAGTCGCGCATCGTCGCGTAGAAGGCGTCGTCGCCGATCCGCTGGCGAAGCGCCTCGAGCGCCATCGCGCCCCGGACGTAGACCGAATCGGCGAACAGCTTGCTCGGGTCGGGCACGGCGCCCGGCGGCGGGTCCCAGTATCGATCTTGGTCGGCGGGAACGGCCAGCATGTGCCGGAACGCCCGCGCCGTTGACCTGCCTCCCCGGTGCTCGGCCCAGCGCCACTCGGCCCAGGTCGCAAAGCCCTCGTTGAGCCAGATCTCGGGCCACGAGGCGACGCTGACGCTGTCGCCGAACCACTGGTGAGCGAGCTCGTGGGCGACGGTCGGCTGCCCCGGCGCGCGATCGTAGATCGGCCGGGTCTGGGTCTCGAGGGCGTAGCCGACCTTCGGCGCGTGGTCGACGATCGCCCCGGTCTCATCGAATGGATACGGGCCGAACAGCGACTCGAAGAGCCGGGTCATCGCCGGGATCTTGCTCAGCGGCCCCCGCGAGGCCTTGCGCTCGCGCGGATCGACCGCGACCACCGACTCGAGCCCGCCGAACCGCGAGCGCTCGAGGCGAAACTGACCGATCGTCGCCGTCGCCAGGTAGCTCGCCATCGGGGAGCGCTCGCGCCACCGCCAGACGCTCGTGCGGCCGCGGCGCCGCCGCTCGATCAGCGAGCCGTTGGCGATCGCCTCCAGACGGCGGGGAACGGTGATCCGGAACGCGTAGGTCGCCTTGTCGGTCGGGTAGTCGTTGCAGGGAAACCAGGTCGGCGACCCCTGCGGCTCGCCGACCACGAAGGCGCCGTCGTCGGTGCGTACCCAACCCTCGATGCCGCCGTCGGGATCGACGATCTGGCGCGGGCGGCCGCTGTAGCGGACCACGACCTCGAACCGCGACCCCGCCGGCAGGCCCGCGTCGGGGGTGATCACCAGCTCCTGGCCCGTGCGACCGTAGGCGGCGCGCCGGCCGTCGACCCGCACGGACCGGATCCGGGGGCCGCGGTAGTCGAGGTCGAAGGCGCTCAGGTCCTGAGTCGCGTTGGCGTCGATCCGCGCCCGCGCCTCGAGCCGGGCGCCGTCGGGGCGGTAGTCGAGCCGCAGGTCGTAGTGGGCGACCTCGTAGCCGCCGTTGCCGGCGTGCGGGAAGAACGGGTCGCCGAGGCCGTCGGCCCCGGGGGCAAACTGCGCGCTCGCCAGGGCCGGCGCCGCGCCCGCGGCCGTCAGGCTCGCCGCGGCCAGCAGCGCCGCGGGCCAAGCTCGTGCTCTGCGCCCTGTCACCACCTCGCGAATGTACCCGCGCGCCGGCGCCGCGAAGCCGGCGCGGCTACGCGGCGACCGCGGTCGGGGCCCCGTTGGCGGCTCCGGTGAGCAGATCGAGGATGATGCCCTCGCGCAGGCCGCCCTTGCCGATCTGCAGGGGCTGGCCGAGCAGCTCGGAGAGCTTCTCGAGGATCAGCACTCCGGCGGGCAGGATTTGGACCCGGCGCGGATCGAGCTCGAAGCGCTTGGCGACGTCGGCGATCGGGTCGCCGGAGAGCACGCGCACGGCGCGCTCCAGGGTCTCGTACTCGAGCACCGCGCCGACCAACGTCCGCAGGGAGGTCGCGCTGCCGCCGACCGCGACCGCCTGCGCGGGCTGTGCGACCTCGACCCCGGCGAAGAAGTCGCCGATGTAGTCGCGCAGGCCCCGGATCTCGGAGGCCGAGGGCGGGTCGTTGGTCAGGAACTCCTCCGCCAGCGCTCCCGAGCCGATCTTGAACGAGCGCACCGCGCGCACGCCCTCGATCACGGTGCCGACCACGATCTCCGACGAGCCGCCGCCGACGTCGACGACGCCGACCTCGCCCGCGACCGGGTGGCCGAGCGTCTTGGTCGCTCCGATGAACGCGAGCCGGCCCTCCTCGTGCTCGCTCAGGATCTCGACCGGGCTGCCCGCGGCCTCGGCGATCTCCTCGGCGACGGCCGGCGCGTTCTTGGACTCGCGGATCGCGGCGGTGGCGACGATCCTGATCGCCTCCGCGCCGAGCTCCTCGGCGAGCCGCACCTGGGTGGCGACAACCTCGGCGATCTCGGCGACCTTCTCCGCCGAGATCTTGCCCCGGCGCTTGTCGTCCTTCTCGACGCGCGTGTAGGCGCGCTGCTCCATCACCTTGCGCAGCTGTCCGTCCTGCGGCTCGGCGACGAGCACGCGGGTGGTGTTGGAGCCGATGTCGACCGCGGCGCAGAGCATCCGATGTTCCTCGGCGATCATGGCAAACCGAGCGGATGAGGCGCCCGCGCGAGAGGAGTCGGTAACGGCATCTTCACAACCGCGTCACGCGCGGCTCGCCGCCGGTCGCCGGTCGGCCCGGGGCGCTCGGCCGGGGCCGACCCGCAGGCCGGCCCCGTGCCGTTCGTGCGGGCGCTCAGAGCCCCCGCGGGTGACGAACCCTGTAGCCGGACTGGCGGCGTTGCGTCTTGCTCCACCCGGGACCGTCGCCGGCGGTCATCGAGGTGTCGAGCCGCAGGCCGGCGATCAACGCGTACATGTGACCGCCGTTGGCGTAGACCGTGATCCAGCGCCCCCGGCCGGGCTTCTCCCAGCGCATGAACGAGCCCGAGGGCATCGGCGCGTCGAGCACCCGCGCTCCCTTCTTGCCGAGCGCATAGGAGATCGAACCCGAGCAGTCGTAGCAACGCGACTCCCAGCGCCCGTGGCCGCCGCCCCAGCAGTACGGCTTGCCCTTGACGATCCGGTTCGCCGCCTCGATTGCGCGCACGACCTTGGGCGGCGCGTTGGCGGGCGGGATCGCGAGGCCGCGTTCGAGCTTCGCCTTCCCCCCCGGCGCCGGGGCCGGGGCCGTGCTCGTGCTCGCCGGCGGTTCGCCCCCGCCCCCGCCTCCGGTTCCGCCTCCGCCTCCGCCGCCGCCCATGCCGACCCCGCCGCTTCCTGCCGCCTGGGCCGAGCTCGGGAGGCCGATCAGGGCCGCGATTCCGATCAGCGCCGCGATTGTCGCGAGGCCGAGCGCGGCGCTGAGCGTCCTCGGTCTCGCCTCAGATGTGTAGGTCAACTTGAACCGTCTCCTTCGTCGGCCTACGGGGTTAGCTGACGGGCTGGCGCTGAAAGAGCCTGCGCCCCCGCCCTTGCTCACCGGTGGTGGGATCGGGCGGGTTAGCCCCAAATCGTGGTTCCCCCGCTCTCGCGCCCCGACTGATCCGGGGCCCGAGATTCGGCATTACCGGTTATCGATCACCGGCCCGTTCGCCGGCGAATTGTGAGCAACTGCTGATGCTGAACACCGGTCGGCGCAAAAAGTCGCGCTCCCGCCAGATTCGCGCCGTCGGCGCGCAGGCCCGCTCAGCGCGCCGTCGGCGCGCAGGCCTGCTCAGCGGCGGGGGCTACGCGGACACGCCCTCGGGGTGCGAGGCGTCCTGGAACTCGCGGAACAGCCCGGTGACGACGAAGGCGACCTGCTCGCCGATGTCGACCGTGTTGTCGCCGGTCCGCTCGATCGCGCGCGCGACCAGGATCATCGTCATCGCCCACTCGCGGCGGTCCGCGTCGTCGCCGATCTCGAGCGCGATCCGGAAGATCTCGCGGTTCAGGTTGTCGACCACATCGTCGCGGCGGACCAGGTCGCGTGCCATCTCGACGTCGCGGCCCTCGAAGGCGCGCTTGGCCTGCGAGATCTGGCTTCGCACCTGCTTGCCCATGCTGATCAGGTCCTTGACGATCCGCTCGTCGGCCGGCGGCTCGTGCCCGGCGAGCGGGATCAGCTTGGCGATGTTGACGCACTGGTCGCCCATCCGCTCGACGTTCTTCATCACGTGCAGCAGGGCCGCGATCAGGCGCAGGTCGGTGGCGACCGGCGCCTGGGTCGCGAGCAGGCTGAGGATCGACTGGTGGACCTCGAGGTAGCGGCCGTCAACCACATCGTCGGAGGCGATCACCAGGCCGGCGAGCTCGGAGTCGCGGTGCTCGACCGCCTCGATCGCCCGGGCGAGCTGGTCGGTGACCAGGTCGAGGCCCTCGAGCGCGCGAACCTCCAGCTTCGCCAGCTCCTCCTGGTACTGGACGCGGACCTCGTCGGGCACCTCAACCCACCTTCCCGGTCACGTAGTCCTCGGTCCGCTGGTCGGACGGGTTGGTGAAGATCTTCTCCGTCTCGTCGTACTCGACGATCTCCCCCCAACGTTCGCGCTCGTCGGCGGTCAGCTCGACGATCAGAAAGGCGGTCATGTCCGAGACGCGCGCCGCCTGCTGCATGTTGTGGGTGACGATCACGATCGAGTAGTCCTCCTTGAGCTCGGTCATCAGGTCCTCGATCTTGCCCGTCGAGATCGGGTCGAGCGCCGAGCAGGGCTCGTCCATCAGGATCACGTCGGGCTCGACGGCGATGCAGCGCGCGATGCACAGGCGCTGCTGCTGGCCGCCCGACATCCCGAACGCGTTGTCGTTCAGGCGGTCCTTGACCTCGTCCCAGATCGCCGCGCGGCGCAGCGCCCCCTCGACGATCTCGTCCATGTCGCCCGCCATCCCGACGATCCGGGGACCGAAGGCGATGTTGTCGTAGATCGACTTCGGGAACGGATTCGGCTTCTGGAAGACCATCCCGATCAGCTTGCGGACCTGGATCGGGTCGACGTTGGGCCCGTAGAGATCCTCACCGTGGTACAGGAGGCGGCCGTCGACCCGCGCGCTCGGGATCAGGTCGTTCATCCGGTTCAGGCAGCGGATCAACGTGCTCTTGCCGCACCCCGAGGGACCGATCAGCGCGGTGATGTTCTTGTGCAGGATGTCCATGCCGATGTTCTTGACGGCGGGCTTGTCGCCGTAGTGCACGGACAGATCCTCGATCTCGAACACCTTCTCCCGGCTCATGGGCGGCGCGTGGTGCCCGCGAGCCTGTGCCGCGATCGCGATCGAGGGGTGCTCCTGGGTCATCTGCTCGCTCACCTTCAGTTCACCTACCACTTCTGCTCGTATCGATTGCGCAGCCAGATCGCCCCGGAGTTCATCGCCAGCAGCACGACGAGCATGAGGACGATCCCGGCCGCGGCCATGGTCTGAAACTCCTCCTGGGGCCGCGTCGCGTACTGGAAGATCTGCACCGGGAGTGCCGAGTAGCCGTTTGCGCCCAGCGGCGTCGGGTCGAAGGTCACGAACACGGTCGCGCCGACCAGAAGCAGCGGCGCCGTTTCGCCGATCGCCCGCGAGACGGCGAGGATGACCCCGGTGGCCACGCCGGGGATCGCCGCGGGCAGAACCTGCCTGCGGGTCGTCTGCCATCTGGTCGCGCCCAGAGCCAGCGAACCCTCGCGGATCGAAGGAGGGACGGCTCGGATCGCTTCCCGGCTGGCGATGATCACCACCGGCAGCACCAGCAGGGCGAGCGTGATCGCCCCGGCGAGCAGGATGAAGCCGAGATCCAAGGGCCCGCGGACGATGAAGCCGAGTCCGAGGATGCCGTAGATGATCGACGGGACCGCGGCGAGATTCTGGATGTTGAGCTCGATCAGCCGGTTCCACCACCTGGTGTTGTCGGCGTACTCCTCGAGGTAGATCGCCGCCCCGACCCCGAGCGGGACGATCAGCACGATCACGAACGCGATCATCATCAGGCTCCCGATCAGCGCCGGTCGGAAGCCGGCGTTGGCCGTGTCGATCGTCGAGGGAGGCTCGGTGATCAGATTGGTCCCCAGGGCGGGGGCGCCCTCGACCACGGCCTGGGCGAGCAGCGCCGCGAGGCCGGCCAGGGCAATCAGGACCGCGAGGCCCAGCAAACCGGCGAACACGTTGTTTCGGATCACGTCGCCCCGCGGCTGGGACCCGAGCACCGCCGCGACGTTGGCGCGCGCTCCGGCGACCGCGAACCGGGTGCGCTCGGTCGGAGGCCGGTACGCCTCCATCACTCGTAGACCTCGCGGTACCTGCGCACGAGGCGGATCGAGATCATGTTCATCGCCAGGGTCATCACGAAGAGCACGGTGCCGGCCGCGAACACCGACTCGTAGGTGACGCTCCCCTGGGCGATGTCACCGGTGGCCGTGGTGGCGATGAACGACGTGATCGCTTGGATCGACTCGACGGGGTTGAGCGTGAAGTTGGGGGTGGAGCCGGCGGCGAGGACGACGATCATCGTCTCCCCGAGCGCGCGGGAGACGCCGAGCACGATCGAGGCCACGATTCCGGAGAGGGCCGCGGGGAAGACGACCCGAAGCGCCACCTTCGCCTTGGTCGCGCCCATCGCATAGGCGCCCTCGCGCAGGCCCCGGGGCACGGCCGACATGGCGTCTTCGGAGATCGAGGCGATGATCGGGACGATCATCAGGCCGATGCCGAGTCCCGCGGCGAGCGCGAAGAACGGCTTCTCGGCCCCACCGAGAAAGCCGCCCGGCCAGACGTCCTGGACGATCGGGATCACGAAGCTGGCCGCGAAGAAGCCGATCGCGACGGTCGGGATCCCGGCCAGGATCTCGAGGATCGGCTTGATGACCTTTCGCACCCGCGGGCTCGCGTATTCGCTCAGGTAGATCGCGGCGGCGAGACCGATCGGGATCGCGAACAGCATCCCCCAGAGCGTGACGTTGACCGTCCCGGCAACGATGTCGAGGACCCCGAACTGCGGCGGCTCGAAGGTCGGGAACCACTCGGTGCTGAAGAACTCGCCGAGCGAGACGTCCTGAAAGAACCCGATCGTCGGCCCGACCAGCGAGATCACGATCGCGGTCGTGGTGACGACCGAGAGCACCGCGCAGAGGGCGAGCAGGCCCTGGATCGCCCGCTCGCCCCAGCGACGACTCGGGGCCTCAAGCCGGGGCCTTCGCCCCGGCCCGCCGGCCCCGATGCTCGTCGCTTCCACGCTCGTCGATATCCGGTGGCTGACCCG
Organism: Solirubrobacterales bacterium; assembly: GCA_009379895.1. Classification (GTDB taxonomy): domain Bacteria; phylum Actinomycetota; class Thermoleophilia; order Solirubrobacterales; family 70-9; genus WHSW01. The sequence continues at coordinate 4,660 of WHSW01000049.1, read as the reverse complement.
CGGCTAGCCGCCGGCGAGCGAGTCGACCGTCTCGTGAGACTTCGTCACCTGCTCCTCGGTCATCGGGATGAACCCGGTGGCGGAGGTGATCTCCTCCTGGTTTTCGATGTAGAAGGAGACGAACTCGCGAACGGCCTCGTTCTGGAGCGCTTCCTCGGACGGATAGATGAACAACTCGCGCCCCAGCGGCGTGTAGCTGCCGTCCTGGACGGCCTCCACCGAGGGCGCGACGCAGCCGTCGCCGCCGTCGATCTCGAACGCCTTCAGCGTGTCCGTGTTCTCCTCGAAGAACGAGTAGCCGAAGTAGCCCATCCCGCCCGGCGCGCCGGCGACCCCGGTGACCGTGGCGTTGTCGTCCTCGCCGACGTTGTTGTAGTCCTTGCGCTGCACGCCCTCCTCGCCGTTGACCGCATCGGTGAAGTAGTCGAACGTGCCGGAGTCGGTCCCGGGGCCGAACAGCTGCAGCTCCTCGTCGAACTCAGCATCGAGATCGGTGATCTCGCTCCAGCTCGAGAGCTGCGAGTCCGGGCCCCACACCTGGTTGAGCTGATCGACGGTCAGGCAGGTGACCGGGTTCTCGGGATTGCCGACCACGGTCAGCGCGTCGTTGGCGACGACGACCTCCTCGTACTTGACCCCGTTCTGCTTGCAGACCGGGACCTCCTCGGCGTCGTCGATCGGGCGCGAGGCGTCGGAGATGTCGGTCTCACCGGCGCAGAACTTCTCGAAGCCGCCACCGGTGCCGGAGGTGCCGACCGTCACCTGGACGTCGGGGTTCTCCTGCTGGAACAGCTCGGCGGCCGCCTCGGTGAGCGGCGCCACAGTGCTCGAGCCATCGACGCGGATGTTCCCGGACACGCCCGAGGCGCCATCGCCGCCGCTCGACCCCTCGCTGCCGGTCGCCGCGTCGTCGTCGCTTCCGCACGCCGCCATGCCGAGGGCAAGAGCGATTCCGACCCCCAGGATCGGCAGCCGCTTTGGTGAGATCACTTCGAATGGTCTCCTTCTGAGTGGATCTGATGTCCAGCCGAGCGTCTCAGCGGCCGGCCGCGGAGTTGTTACGCCCCGGTGGCGGAGCTGTGAAAAGGATGTGAACGCGGCGGGAGAGGTGCGGCTCGAGCGGCGGAGCGCTCAGGCGACGGGCGAGGCGTCCGCCGGATCGACGCCGGACGTCCGCGTGGGATCGGCGACCTCCGCGTTGGGCTCCTCGACGGGCGCGAGCGGCTCGGGCGGCGTGTCGACGGGCTCGGGCTCGAACCGGTAGCCGACGCCGAAGTGGGTGTGGACGTACTCCCACCCGGGCGACTTCTTGGCCAGCTTCGCGCGCAGCTTGCGGATGAAGACGTCGACCGAGCGATCGCCGTGCGCCATCGCGTAACCCCAGACCCGCTGGTAGATGTCGTCGCGCTCGATCACCCGCCCGGTCTCGCCGGCGAGCACCTCGAGCAGCTCGAACTCGCGCCTGGTCAGGCCGATGCCGCGGCCGGAGACGAAGGCCTGGAACTGGTCCGGGCGGATCTCGACCTCGCCGGCGACCAGCGGCCCGGCCTCGGGCTTGGGCCGGCTGCGCCGGCGTCGACGCACGACGGCCTCGACCCGGGCCATGACCTCCTCTGGATGCGACGGCTTGGCGATCCAGTCGTCGGCCCCGAGGCGCAGGCCGCGCACCCGCTGGGCGACCGTCGAGCCCTGCGTGCAGACGATCACGCCCAGGTCGGGCAGCATCCCGCAGACGCGCTCGAGGAACTCCCAGCCGCGCGGGCCGAGGACCGAGATGTCGACCAGCAGCGCGTTCAGCTTCATCGCCAGCAGCTCCTCGGCGGGAACGCCGGACGAGTGGACGCGGTACTCCCAACCGGAGGCGTCGAAGCGGCGCCCGAGCACGCGCACGAACGCGCTGTCGTTGTCGATCACCGAGAGGCGAATAGTGGACGAGCTCATCGCGACCCCTGTAATGGTAGACGGGGCCTCCGCCGCCGCCCGGGCCGTTCACAGAAGTTTCACAGGCCCGTTCTCCGGATCTTTACGCGCGATATACGCGCCGTCACGAGACTGGCGCCAACGAGATCCTCTCTCGTGCAGCGCGCGGCCTCACTTCCCTGCCCCGGGCCGCGCGCTATCTATGCCCGCGTTAGAACCAGGCGCCTCAACGGCGGCGCGCCTCGGCTTCGCTTCACTCCGCCTCAGAAGGTCGCCTCGCGCACGCCCGCCGCGATCACCGCGAGCACGGCGACGCCGACGATCACCCGGTAGACGACGAAGACGTCGTAGCTGCGCGTGCGCACGAAACGCAGCAGCCAGAAGATCGCCAGGTAGCCGGAGACCGCCGAGGTGATCACCCCGGCGACCATCGGCCCGGCGACCCCATCGGGCAGGCCATCGCCGATCGCCTGATAGCCCTTGAGCAGCACCGCTCCCGCCGTCGCCGGGACCAGCAGCAGGAACGAGATCCGCGCCGCCGCGTCGCGGGTCAGCCCGAGGAAGCGCCCGGCGGTGATCGTGATCCCCGAGCGCGAGGTGCCGGGCGCCAGCGAGAGCGCCTGCGCGACGCCGATCACGAGGCCCTCGCGGAGTGTGACCCCCTCCACCCGCTTGCGCTGCGGGAGGCGGTCCGCGGCGCCCAGCAGCAGGCCGAAGGCGATCAGCTGGATGCCGATCATCCACGGCTCGCCGAGGTGATCGTCGATCCAGCCCTCGCCGAGGCCACCGACGATCACGGCCGGGATCGTGCCGATGATCAGCACCCAGGCGAGCCGGCCATCGGTGTCCTCGATCGCGCGCGCGCGGACGGTTCGAAAGAAGCCGAGGATGATCGCCCACAGCTCGCGGCGGAAGTAGTAGACGACCCCGATCAGGGTGCCGAGGTGCAGGGCGACGTCGAAGGTCTTGTTGAAGTTCGGGTTCTCGCGCAGGAAGGAGTAGTCCTGCGCCCACGGGACGAGGATCAGGTGTCCGGACGAGGAGATCGGCAGGAACTCGGTCAGGCCCTGCACGATCCCGAGCAGGATCGCTTCGAGTATGGACACGGCCGCGGGAGCCTAGCCTCGACGCCGAGGCACGGCGTGCGCCTCGGGGCCGGGCCCGATCACCTCGGGGGCCGCGCCCTCAATCGAACGGGGCCGGGCCGAAGCGCTTGCCCTCGCCGGCCACCGACACGGTGCGCCGGTACGAGGCGCGCAGCTCGGCCGACGACGCGCCGCTCTCCCCAGCGCGCGCGGGGAGCACCACGTAGTCGCCGATGCGCACCCAGGTCGGCACGTAGCGCAGGCGCTTGACCCGCACCCGGCCCCCGCGGCCGACGAAGCGAAGTAGGGCGATGAGTCCGTCCTGGGTCGCGGTCGGCAGGCCGGCGGCGGCCGACTGGTTGGAGACCAGGTTGCCCTCCGAGAAGACGACGAACTTGCGGTTCATCCGGGCGATCGGCTGGACCACGTGCGGCCCCTGGCCGACCACCGCGCTGACCAGCCGCGAGCGCGTCAGGCGCTCGGCGACCGCGCGCTGGGAGGCGTTCGGAGCGCTCGCGTTCTCGGTTCCCCAGTGCAGGTTGACGATCACCGCCCGGGCTCCCGCGCGGTGCGCCCTGCGAACGTCGTCGAGGATCGCCTCGGCGCCCTGCGCCGGGCGGTCGGCGTCATACGCGTTGACCGACCACGGGTGGGGCGGCGGCAGCCCGTTGGTGGCGTCGGTGTAGGCGACCAGGCCGACCGGGATGCCCTTGACGCGCACGATCGTCGGTCTGCGGCTGGCCCGCTCGGAGCGAAAGCTCCCGGTGTGCTCGACCTTGCTTCGCTTCAGCGCTTTGACCGTGCCGTCGATCCCGGCCTGCCCCTGGTCGACGGAGTGGTTTGAGGCCGTGCTACAGCCGTCCCAGCCGCTCTTGCGGATCGAGTTCGCGAGGTCGGCCGGTGTGTTGAAGATCGGATAGCTGGACGGGGGTCCCGGCCCCATCGGGGTCTCGACGTGACAGAGCGCCAGGTCCGCGCCGGCGACGTAGGGCCGGACGCGCTCGAAGAACGGCGCGAAGTCATAGTGCCCGCCGTCGCCGTTGGCGAGCGCGCGGTCGAGCAGCGGGCCGTGCATGAGCAGGTCGCCGCTGACCGAGACGGTGAACCGCACCCGCGGCGGGCGGGATGGTTGCTCGGGGCCCGGCGACGAGTCGTCGGGGGTGGTCGACGGGTCATTCGCGATCCCCGAGTCGTTCGCGGCCGTCGACGAGTCGTTCGCGCGAGCCCGGTCGGGGCGGGGGCCCGAGTCGCGGTCGCCGTCCTGATCGGCGCCCGTGACGCCGACCGCGAGGGCCACCGCGGCCGTCGTGACCACGAGGGCGATGATGAGCAGAGCCGGTCGCAGGCTCGATAGAGTTGCAGTTCGTGAACCGCGTCACGCGCTTCGTCTCGATTCTCCTGGTGGTCGCGAGCTCGCTGCTCGCGCTGGCGCCGGCCGCCATCGCGGCAGACGGCGTCGGGCTCTGGGGCCGCACCGACGACAAGGTCGTCACCTTCTTCATGTTCGGGGTGATGGCGTTCTTCGTCATCTTGGTGATCACGTTCTCGCTGATCCAGATTCGCCTGGAGAACCGCAAGGAGCGCGCCCGCGAGGACCTCGAGCGCCTGCGCCGGCCGTAGGCCCGCCCCGGCCGTAGGCCCGCCCCGGCCGTAGG
>WHSW01000499.1 GCA_009379895.1 Solirubrobacterales bacterium | reverse complement strand
GGCACCGGCGGCACCCAGACCACATCCCCCGGCACCACGACCAAAGCCCGTGGGGTGGCCCTCCAACCCGACGGCAAGATCGTCGCCGCCGGGTACGCCGCCCGCGCCGACGGCACCGCGCTGTTCGCCCTGGCCCGCTACAACCCCGACGGCACCCTCGACACCAGCTTCGGCACCTCCGGGATCCAGACCACCCCCATCGGCACCAGCACCGACGCCTCTGCGGTGGTCCTCCAACCCGACGGCAAGATCGTCGCCGCCGGGGCCGCCGACGTGGACGGCACCCGGCAGTTCGCCCTGGCCCGCTACGGCGTGACCGCCGCCCCCACGGTGAGCACCACTCCCTCCACGGTGAGCACCACTCCCCCCACGGACCCGGCGGTCCAGGGACAGGGAACGAACGTGACGCGCTCCCCGCAGGCAACCGGGACCCTGCCTCGGACGGGAGCCTCGGCCGGTCCCGCCCTCGCAGGCCTGGCGATGACGGTCATCGGCGTCGTCCTGCGCCGCACCCGCCCGGCCCGCCGGAAGCGCTCCTGAACCATGTCCCCCCAACCGCCTCCTGGAC
>WHSW01000498.1 GCA_009379895.1 Solirubrobacterales bacterium | reverse complement strand
GCGCCGGGCTCGCGATGTGGGTCGTGAACTTCGCCGTCGCCCGCCTCTGCTTCGGCCCCTTCTTCGGTGGCTATCGGGTGCGCTCGTTGATTCGCAGCGAGTTCGTCGACCTCGCGCCCGAGGTCCTGGCGATGATGCTCGCCGGGGTCGCGACCGTCGCCCTGGTCGAGCCGGTTGGCGTGCTCGGCGTCATCCCCCTGGCGGCGGTGATCCTGCTCCCGCAGCTGGCGCTCGACCGCCTCGCGGCCGCCAGGTCGGTGTCGTCGCTCGACCCCGCCTCGGCCACCCGGCTCTACGCCGGTGCGCTCGCCGACGCGATGGCGATCCCGCGCCGGCAGCGTCGCGAGGTCGACGCGGCCGCCCGCGCGCTCGCGGCGACGGACGACGGCGATGGTGGTGCGCAGCCGCCACTCCACACGGGCCTCGGCGTGCCCCACACGGGCCTCGGCGTATCTCATGCTTCCTATCTCGCCCTGCACGCCTCCGAGCGCTGGGACGGGCGAGGATGGCCCGCGGGCCTGCCCGCCGACGCGACCCCGCTCGAGAGCCGGGTGCTGGCCGTCGCGCAGG
>WHSW01000497.1 GCA_009379895.1 Solirubrobacterales bacterium | reverse complement strand
CTGGCCGGCGTCCCGCGAAGGGCTCTACCAACCACAGCCTTCTCAGGAAAGGAGCGGTGGTGAGAGCCACTGTACCCCAACGGGCTGCCCCGAATCGAATAGGCCAGCGCCCGCGTCGACCGTCCCGCACGCAGCCGAGCTCGCCGCCGGCGTACACGCCGGCGTGTCGGGGGCAGGATGTCGACCTTTTCGACGGTGACGGCGAGCTCGCGCTGTTCGCGATGGCGCTGTGTCGCCAGTGCCGCTTTCAGGCCGCCTGCCTTGACTACGCGCTCGGGTGGGACGTCCAGGGAGTGTGGGGTGGTACCACCGGCGGCGAGCGGGTCGAGCTGCGTCGGCAGCGTGGTCTGCCCAGCCCTAGGGCGCTGAGCTGGGACGATGCTGAGCCGCTCACCTCGGTATTCGTCGCGGCGTCATGACCGTCGCCGTCGACGCGCCGGCGAGCTCAGCTCGGCGGCCGAGTGGTCTGCGCTCGGCGGAGGTCCCCGCGAGTCGCTACGCCCCGATACCGAAGTGGTGGGGGAGGCGACACTTCGTTGAGGTCGCGTTGCCGCGCGCGCTCCAGTTGC
>WHSW01000496.1 GCA_009379895.1 Solirubrobacterales bacterium | reverse complement strand
CCCGACACCCTCGCCGCCCTCGACCGCCTCCTCGACGACCACACCGACGCCCAGACCGCCGCCCTGCTCAACGACGCCGGGCACCGCTCCGGTGAAGGCAAGCCGTTCACCGGCCGCATCGTGCTCGGACTACGCCGCGACCACGGCCTGCCCAGCCACGCCGAACGGCTCCGCGCCCAAGGCCTGCTCACCCTCGACGAGATCGCCGACCGCCTCGACGTGCACCCCAGCACCATCAAAGCGTGGCGCCGCGCCGGCCTGCTCCACGCCCGCAAGGCCAACGACAAGAACGTCCCCATGTTCGAACCCCCCGGACCCAACCCGCCCCGCAAGAAGCAAGGCAGCAAGCTGTCCAAGCGGCGTCCAGCGCCGAGTTCGTGACCCATCGACACCGGAGGTGCAGTGTGGAACCAAGCCTTTGTCGTAGGAGTCGCCGCGCGAGCCGACCGACGCGACCGCGCCGGCCTCGTCGAGGCGCTGGGAGTAGCGGATCGACAGGTACTGCGATCCGCGGTCGGAGTGGTGCACGAGTCCGTCGAGGCGCTCGTGGCGCAGCCACATGGCCATGTC
>WHSW01000495.1 GCA_009379895.1 Solirubrobacterales bacterium | reverse complement strand
GTCGACGCCGCCCTGACCGCCCTGGAGAAACTGCCGTGACCCGTCGCCAGAGCCGCATCCTGCTCGCCGCCGCTGTCTGGACGCTCTACGTCTGGATCAGCCGCATCGTCATCATGGCCGGGCAGGACGAGTCCACCGGGTTCAAGGTCGTCCACGGCATCCTGGCCTTCGTCTCCATCGGCTTCGCCCTGGCCATCGGCAAGATCGGCTGGGAGGCGCGTCGGCGCACCAAGGCCCCGGCAGATCGGCTCGCCGCTCCGCCGCCGGCCAAGGAACGCGAACCGGTTTCCTAGATAGGCTCGCTGATCGCGGCGGTGAGCAGGTCGTCCTGCTCGCGGTCGTGGACCGTCTGGCTGCCGCCGGCCGGGCTGCCGCTCTCCTCCCGGGCCACCGGCGTGATCGTCACGTCGGGGCCGAGAGTACGGCGGATCTGGCTCTGGACGAAGCTCCAGGCGCCCATGTTCTCCGGCTCCTCCTGGGCCCAGACCAGCTCGGCGCCGGGGTAGGCCTCGAGGGCCGTCTTCAGGTCGGCGGTGGGGAACGGGTAGAGCTGCTCGAGGCGGATCACCGCCA
>WHSW01000494.1:316-574 GCA_009379895.1 Solirubrobacterales bacterium | reverse complement strand
CATGCCCGAGATGGACGGCCTCGCCGCCACCCGCGCGATCAAGGCCGAGTGCCCCGAGACCAGCGTGATCATCGTCACGCTCCACGAGAACCCGGACTACCTCTTCGAGGCGCTGCGGGCCGGCGCCGCCGGCTACCTGCTCAAGGACGCCACTCGTCGCGAGATTGTCACTGCCGTCCGGCGGGTGCTGCGCGGCGAGCGGCTGCTGGACGGCGACCGCGCTGCCCCGTCACCCCTCTATCGGCCGGCCGGTGAGCC
>WHSW01000494.1:0-306 GCA_009379895.1 Solirubrobacterales bacterium | reverse complement strand
ATGCCACCGCAAGCATGCGGCCCCCAGACGAGTTGACGCCGCGGGAGCACGAGGTGCTGCAGCTGCTGGCCCAGGGGCAGACGGACCGTGAGATCGCCCGATCGCTCACCGTGAGCGTGACCACGGTGAAGCTCCACGTGGAGCACATCCTCACGAAGCTGGGCGTAACAGACCGCGCCCGGGTCGCGGACCGGGCTGTGGAATTGGGGCTGCTGGGAAAGCAGTCGGGGTGAGAGACCAGCAGTTGGGGCGTCCCGTGTTATTGCGTGACGCCCCAACTGCTGTCCCTTGATTCCTCGGTGTGGC
>WHSW01000493.1 GCA_009379895.1 Solirubrobacterales bacterium | reverse complement strand
CGATATTCGGAACCTCGGCAGCGATGGCCGGCCCCCGACGCAAGATGCGACGTAAGGAGCAGCAATTGCGCCGACTGCGCGGTCGCGTGCTGGCCCGAACCCCCCTGGGCAAGCGCGTCGTCGAGTTCGTCGACAGCAACGCCGCCGACCTGTCCGGAGCTCTTCTGGAAGACGAGGAAGCCTTCGGCCTCACCGTCCGCTTGGTGGAGCCGTGGCTGCGCCGAGGGAACAACTTTGAGATTCTGGAGAGCAAGGTCGACGCCGAGACGATTCAGACCTTCACCCGTCTCGCAGAGAGACTCGCGAAGATTCAACCCTCTCTCAGAGAGCCGATTGCGACGTTCTCGGACGTCATCTCCAAGGCGGAAGGCACAACGGTGCGCGCTCTATTGAGCAAGAGGCGCGGTGCTCGTCCCAAGAAGAAGCAAACGAAACCTACTCGTAGGAAATAACTCTCAGGTCTAGGTTGCTCCGCTCTCAGCGCCCGGCCTCCTCGGTCGCCGGCGGGACGTTCTGGTTGAGCCGGAAGAGGTTGGTCGGGTCGTAGCGACGCTTGATGGCCGCCAGCCGGTCC
>WHSW01000492.1 GCA_009379895.1 Solirubrobacterales bacterium | reverse complement strand
CCGTCGCTCGTGATGAGGACGGGCGTCGTCACCGAGCTTCCCCCCACGGCGCAAGACCTGATCGGCTCGAGCGTGTGGGCCGCGGGCCTCGGCGCCGGGCTGTTCGGCCTGTGGTGGGCGCAGCGGAGGAACCGGATCTGATGAGCGGGGAGCTCGCCTTCTACGACCAGAACATCCCGTGCCTCGCCGCGTGCCCTGTGCACACCAATGCCGGCATGTACGTCGCCGCCATCGCCGACGGCGACGACGAGCTCGCCTACCTGACCGCCCGGCTCCCGAACCCGTTCGCCTCGATCTGCGGTCGGGTGTGCGCCGCCCCCTGCGAGGACGCCTGCCGGCGCGGCCTGATCGACGAACTCAAGCGCTTCGTGACCGAGCGCTACGGCGTCGAGTCCCCCCGGCCCGACACCTACCGCCGGGTGGCCGCGCCGACACGGGAGGAGAAACCCCACAGTGTGGGCATCGTCGGCGGCGGGCCGGCCGGGCTGGCGTGCGCCCACGATCTGCGACGGCTCGGCTACAAGGTGACCGTCTACGAGGCCACCGACCGGCTCGGGGGGATGATGTGGCTCGGC
>WHSW01000491.1 GCA_009379895.1 Solirubrobacterales bacterium | reverse complement strand
CATCTGGGTCACGACCCGACTGGCCCGGGCCCGCAGCGGCTGAGCGATGCCACCTGGGAACGACTCGGGCGTGCGATGACCCCGCGCCGAGGCCCGGCCGTCGTCGCGGAGGTTGGGCCCGCGACCCTCGTACGGCTCAACGTCGCTCCGCCCCAGGATCCACGGGCGGCGCACGCCTGCGAGACCCACGAGCGGGTCGGCGCCCGGCCCGCTCGTGTCGTAGAGGCGGACCGGGGGGTTCCGCTCACCTTTCGGGGAGTCACCCAGACCGACCTCGGCGAACGGTACCCGTAGGTCCGGACGCGACCCTGGGACGTACACCTTTTGTCGCGACGTGTCGCTCATGTCTACCCCTCCCTGCGCCGGCATTACCCGGATCAGGTTCAGCGGTCGACGCCAAGAAGCGTCCTCTCAGCCCGGTTCATGCCGAGCACCCGCGTGCATGTGATTGTCCAGCAAGCTGCCAGAACCGGTTGCCCGCGCGCAAGCCAGAGCACCCAACACCCAAGCTGGGCTCGGGTTTATTGCCGCGGCCAGCGGATTGCTAACGTGCCGGTGCAACACGGGAGCTCGGTG
>WHSW01000490.1 GCA_009379895.1 Solirubrobacterales bacterium | reverse complement strand
ATCTCGTCCACCACGGCCTCCCGGGGCAGCGGTGCGGGCGGCCGCCCCGCCTGACGAGGCTCGGGCAGGAGCCGGACGAGCAGCGGGAGCGTGAGCAGGATGAGCACGATCCGGAGGATGTGGAACAGCACCACGATCGGCGCGCCGACCCCGTGATCCAGCGCGGCGGCACCGAGGACCGACAGCGCTCCCGGAGACGTCGCCAGCGTGTCGCCGGCGGGCGCCAGGTCCAGGAGCCGCAGCACGAGGGTGACCAGGATGCCGGCGGCGATCAGGAGCACCGCCGAGAGGATCGCGGGCAGTATCGCCGAGCGCAGCGTGGCGAGCATCTCCCGGGTGACGAGCATGCCGATCGTCATCCCGACGCCGACGAAGATCGCGGTCCGCAGCGGCGCCGGCACGCTGGTCCCACCGAGCGTGACGCTGGAGGCGGCGGTCCCGAGCATCCCGCCAACGATCATCCCGCCAGGCAGGCGGAGCCATATGGCGAGCAGCGCTCCCGCGACCGCAGCGGCGAGTGAGATCAGCAGCACGACGAGGGCTCCCGCTCCCCGCATGTCCGGGCGCAGCGATCAT
>WHSW01000048.1 GCA_009379895.1 Solirubrobacterales bacterium | reverse complement strand
ACGGCGGAGGCGGCGCGGGCGCCCCGGGGTCGCGGTCGCGCTCGAGCCGCCCGCAGACGGCGAACGCCGCCCCGGCGACGAGCAGCGAGCCGACCAGCACCGTCGCCTCGCCGAAGGCGCCGACGCTGCCCAGCGCCTCGGAGAGCCAGACCAGCCCGGCGAGCCCGAGCACCGACTCGACCAGCCGCGCCGGTGCGCCGCTCCAGGACGCCAGCGCGAGCGCCCGCACCCGCCAGGCGGCGTAGGCGAAGGCGCCGACGATGAGCGCCAGCTCGAGCACCCCGAGCAGGTACGCGCCCGCGGCCAGCGTCCGCTCGTCGGCGGGCGCGATCGTGAACGCGAGGCTCATCGCGGCACCGCCAACCCGGCGACCTGGTCGCCGGTCGCCGGCGTCGTTCCTACTTCACGCCCTCGATCACGTATGCGCTCTCGCCCTCGGCGACCATCCCCAGCTTGCGCGCCGCGCGCTCGGCGGCACCGGGCTCGTCGAGGGTCGCGAGCCGGGCGCGCAACCTCGTGTTCTCGGAGCGCAGCTCCTCGAGCGAGGTGCGCTCCGCGCGCGCGTCGCTGCGCGCGTCGAGGAAGTTGACCACTGGGTTCACGTACGAGGCCAGGATCGCGAACAGCACCAGGACGAGGGCGACGCGGCCGACCTTGTCCCAGTGGATCCTGCTGGCCGGCCTGCGCCCTCCCTTGCGGGCCGCGGGGCGCAGCCGGTAGCCGCGAGCGGCCGGGGCACGTGCGCTCATGTGCCATCGATTCGGCGCCGAGCGCCAACTACCTGCCGGCGCGGCCGCTGAAAGCGCTCAACCCGGGATAGGTCGCGCTCTCCCCCAGCCCCTCCTCGATTCGCAGCAGCTGGTTGTACTTGGCGACCCGGTCGGTGCGCGACGGGGCGCCGGTCTTGATCTGCCCGGCGGCGGTGCCCACCGCGAGGTCGGCGATCGTCGTGTCCTCGGTCTCCCCCGAGCGGTGCGAGATCACCACCGAGTAGCCCGCATCGCGAGCGATCGCGATCGCCTCGAGGGTCTCGGTCAGGGTCCCGATCTGGTTCACCTTGACCAGGATCGAGTTGCCCACCCGGGCCTCGATCCCGCGGCGCAGGCGCTCGGGGTTGGTGACGAAGAGGTCGTCGCCGACGAGCTGGCAGCGGTCGCCGAGGCGCTCGGTGAGCAGGCCCCACCCGTCCCAGTCCTCCTCGCTCATCCCGTCCTCGATCGAGATCACCGGAAAGCGGTCGACGACGCCGGCCCAGTATCCGACCATCTCCTCGGGGGTCAAAGAGCGTCCCTCGTGCTCGAGCACGTAGGCGCCGTCGCGCTCGCGGTGAAGCTCGCTGGTCGCCGGGTCGAGGGCGATGCGGACGTCGACACCGGGCCCGTGACCCGCCGCCTCGATCGCGGCGACGAGGATCTCGAGCGCCGCCTCGTTGGAGTCGAGATCGGGGGCGAAGCCGCCCTCGTCGCCGACCGTGGTCCCGAGGCCGCGCTCGCTCAGCGTGCGCTTCAGCGAGTGAAAGACCTCGGTGCCGGCCCGCAGCGCCTCGGCGAAGCTGTGAGCGCCCACGGGCACGACCATGAACTCCTGCAGGTCGACCGCGTTGTCGGCGTGGGCGCCGCCGTTGAGCACGTTCATCATCGGCACCGGCAGCACGTTGGCCGCCTCCCGGCCACGGCCGTCGAGCTCGGCGATGTAGGCGTAGAGCGGCACCTCGGCCTCCGCGGCGGCCGCGCGCGCGGTCGCCAGTGAGACGCCGAGGATCGCGTTGGCGCCCAGGCGCGACTTGTTCGGCGTCCCGTCGAGCTCGCGCAAGGTCTGATCCAGGGCGGCCTGGTCGGCCGCGCGCGCGCCGACCAGCGCCTTGGCGATCGCGTCGTTGACGTTCTCGACCGCGCGGGTCACGCCCTTGCCCGCCCAGGCGTCGCCGCCGTCGCGCAGCTCGGTGGCCTCGAACTCGCCGGTCGACGCCCCGGAGGGGACGGCGGCGCGGCCGAGCGCCCCGGAGTCGAGCCGCACGTCGACCTCGACCGTCGGGTTGCCCCGCGAGTCGAGGATCTGGCGCGCGTGGATGTGCTCGATCGTGGCCATGGGCGGCGACAGTTTGCCAGCTAGCCGAGGCCCCCGGGCCGCTCCCTGACGCCGTCCGCGGCGGCGCGCAGGGCGAGCTCGGGGTCGACGTCGAGGCGGCGCGAGAGCGCCACGGCGGCCAGCAGCAGGTCGCCGACGCGCGCCTCGTCGGCGTCGCGGGAAGCGCGCTCGCCGCTGACCCCGCCCTCGGGATCGGCTCGACGCAGGACCTTGCGCGCGTATAGCAGCGCCGGCAGGTTCTCGGGCACGTCGGCGAACGGGTCGTCCTCCCCGCGGCCCTCGACCTCGCGCTTGATCCGGTCCCAGTTCGAGAGCACGCCGCGGGCGCTCTCGGTGTCGGCGCCCTCGAGCAGCTCGCGCGCCTCGGACTCGCCAGGCACCATGCGGCGGGCTGCGCCCGCCTGACCAGCTTCTGACGAGACACTTTGTGTCTCGTCCTTTCCAAATACGTGGGGGTGGCGGCGGATCAGCTTCGCCGAGATCGTCTCGGCGACCCCGGCCAGCGAGCCGGCGTCGCGCTCCTCGAGCAGCAGGGCAAGGAAGACGACCTGAAAGAGGACGTCGCCGAGCTCGTCGAGCAGCATCGCGTCGTCGCCCCGGCGGGCGGCGTCGGCGAGCTCGTAGGCCTCCTCGACCGTGTGCGGGACGATCGAGCGCTCGTCCTGCTCGCGGTCCCAGGGACATTCGCGCCGCAGACGGCGCGTGATCGCGTCGAGGCGCTCGAGCGCGGCGAGCGCGGCGGTCGAGGGCGCCTCCGGCGCCTCAGCCACCGGGTGGGGCCGCCGGCGGGGCGGTGCCCGGAGGCGCGGTGCCGGGCGGGGCGGTGCCCGGGGGTGCCGTGCCTGGGGGTGCCGTGCCCGGGGGGACGGCACCCGGCGGCAGCTGCTGCAGGCCGGGCGGCAGGCCCTGCGACGCGGGCTGCTGGGACTGCGGCGTGACCGGCCCCTGGGGCAGTGGGGTCGGGGGCTGGGCGCCGAACACGGCGGCCGTGCCGGGCTGCACCACGGCCCGCGAGGGGACCGGCGCGTCACAGCCCTGCTTCTCGGCGGCCTCCTCGGTGCACGGGTCGGGGGCCGGCTCGGCGTTCGCGCATTGGTCGATCCGATAGCCGTCGGCGCAGAAGGTGCGCGCGACCCACTTGGCCTGGAACTCCTCCTGGAACTCCTGGGCGATCTGCTGCTGGCGCTGGGCCACCAGGCCCTGGCTGATCTGCTCGCGGGCGTCCTCGAGCGAGGTCGTGCTCCCGGGGTTGACCTTCTCGACGTCGATCACGTAGTAGCCGGCGTCGGTCTTGAACGGCCCGACCAGCTGGCCCTCGGTCGCGCCGAAGATCTGCTCGTCGAGCGCCGGCTCGGACTGGCCCGCGACGACTCCCTGGCGCAGCCCGCCGCTGGTCCTGGTCGCGTCGTCGATCGAGTACTTCTTGGCCACCGCGTCCCAGTCCTTGCCCGCGGGGGAGTCGCCGAGATCGGCCAGCGCCTCGTTCGCCTCGTCCTCGGTCTTGGTCAGGACGACGCGCACGTCTCTGGTCTCGGGCTGCTCGAACTGGGCCTTGTTAGCGTCGTAGGCGGCCACGATCTCGTCGTCCGAGACGGCCGGCTCCGCGGGCAGTACCTCCTTCTGGATCCGGTCGGAGATCAGCTGCAGCTCGATCCGCTCGTCCACGTCGTCGGGGGTGAAGCCGGACTGGTCGAGGAACTTCTGAAACTCCTTCTCGGAGCCGAACTGCGTGCGCTTGACGTTGTCGAGCTCCTGGTCGATCTCGCGATCGGAGACGGCGATGCCGCGCTCCTCCGCCTCGCCGGCAACCCAACGAGCCAGCAGCAGGTCGGACTGGGCCGCGTCGGCGAGCGCCTGGTACTGGGGGTCGTCGGCGGCCGGGACCTTGCGCAGTCCCTGGCGGGCCGCGGTCTGCTCGAGGGCGCGATCGAAGTCCTCCTGGCTGATCGTGCCGTCCGGGGCGTCCTCGACAACGGCGATGTCGCCATCGGGCACGCTCGGGTGGCCGAGCCCCTGCGCGGCGGCGACGATCACGAACAGCGCCACGACGAGGACTCCAAAGCCGACCAGCGCGAAGGTCTTCTCCCGATTCGAGGTCACGAAGCGGGCAGCATAGTAGGCGCGGGCTAAACGGCCCCTAACGGAGCGGGCTCGGCCAGAGCGCCGACCAGCGCCTCGGTCAGCTCGAGCACGGCGGCGAGGCGCTCCTGGGGGTCGTCGCCGACGCGCAGCGACAAGGTCCGGGTGCGCAGCTCGTAGATCGCCTCCGGAATCTGCTCGCGAACCCGCCCGACGGCCGCCGCCTCGAGCTCAACCGGGGTGATCGAGAGCCGCCCGCCGCGCAGCTCGGCGGTGCGCGCCCCCGCGCCGCCGAGCTCGATCCTCGCCCGCTGCAGCGCGAGCAGGTTCTCGACCGGCTCGGGGACGGGGCCGAAGCGGTCGCGCAGCTCGTGGCCCAGCGCCCGCAGCTCGCCCGCCGCGCGGGCGCCGGCGATCCGGCGATGGACGTCGATCTTGGCCGCCTCGAAGGGGATGTAGTCGGGCGGCAGGTAGGCGTCGACGTCGACCTCGAGGCGGACCGGCGCCTCGGCCGGCCCCTCGCCGTCGCCGGCGGCGCGCAGCGCCTCGACCGCCTCGTCGAGCAGCGCGACGTAGAGCTCGAAGCCGACCGCCGCCACGTGGCCGGACTGCTCGTCGCCGAGCAGGTCTCCCGCGCCGCGCAGCTCGAGGTCGCGCATCGCGATCGCGAAGCCCGAGCCGAGCTCGGTGTGGTCGGAGAGCGTCGCCAGGCGGGCCCCGGCGTCGGCCGAGATCGCCTCCTCGGAGGGGTAGAGCATGTAGGCGAAGGCGCGCTCCTTCGAGCGGCCGACGCGGCCGCGGATCTGGTAGGCCTGGGCGAGGCCGAGGTGGTCGGCGCGCTCGACGATCAGGGTGTTGGCCTGGGGGATGTCGAGCCCCGATTCGATAATCGTGGTCGCCACCAGGCAGTCGGCATCGCCGCGCAGGAAGCCGAGCATGGTCCGCTCGAGCATCGTCTCGTCCATCTGGCCGTGGGCCTCGGCGAAGCGCACCTTGGGCAGCAGCGCGCGCAGGCGCTCGGCGACCTCGGTCAGGGTGTCAATCCGGTTGTGCAGGAAGAAGACCTGGCCCTCGCGGGCGACCTCGCGCTGGATCGCGCGCCGCACGAGCTCCTCGTCGTAGGGCCCGACGTAGGTGCGCACCGGCCGGCGGCCCTCGGGCGGGGTCTCGATCACCGAGATGTCGCGCAGGCCGGCGAGCGACATCTGCAGGGTGCGCGGGATCGGCGTCGCCGAGAGCGAGAGCACGTCGACCTTCAGCTTCAGTTGGCGGAGCAGCTCCTTCTGCTTGACCCCGAAGCGTTGCTCCTCGTCGACGATCACCAGGCCGAGGTCCTTCGCCCGCACGTCGCGCGAGAGGAGCCGGTGGGTGCCGAGCACGACGTCGAGCTTGCCGTCGGCGAAGCGGGCGAGCGCCTCGCGGACCTCGGCCGGCTTGCGCAGGCGCGAGACGACCTCGATCTCGAGCGGGAACTCGGCCAGGCGCTCGCGGAACGTGCCCAGGTGCTGCTGGGCGAGGATCGTGGTCGGGACCAGCATCATCACCTGCTTGCCCTCGCCGGCCGCCTTGAGCGCGGCGCGCAGCGCGACCTCGGTCTTGCCGTAGCCGACGTCGCCGCAGATCAGCCGATCCATCGGCCGCTCGGACTCCATGTCGGCCTTGACCGCGTCGATCGCGTCGATCTGGTCGGCCGTCTCGCGGTAGGGGAACGAGCGCTCGAGCTCGAGCTGCCACTCGCCGTCGGGCTCGAAGCTGTGCCCGCGGCGCGCCTGGCGCTCGGCGTAGAGGTTGAGCAGCTCACCCGCGAGCAGCCGCGCGGCGCGGCGGGCGCGCGACTTGACCGCCTCCCAGCGTTTCGAGCCGAGCGCCGAGAGCTGCGGCGCGTCGCCGCCGGCCCCGACGTAGCGGGTGATCTTGGCGAGCTGGTCGGTGGGCGCGAAGACCTTGTCCTCGCCGCGGTACTCGAGCTCGAGGTAGTCGCGGGTGACGCCGGCGAGGGTCTTGGTCTCGAAGCCGGCGAAGCGGGCGATGCCGTGGTCTGAGTGGACGACGAAGTCGCCGACGCGCAGGTCGGCGAAGCTCGCCAGCCGCCCGCGCGCGGCCGGCGCGGCGACGGGGCGCCGGCGATGGACGAGCCGCCGGAACGGGATCACCGCCAGGCGCAAGTCCGGCGAGACGAATCCCTCGGCGAGCGAGGACTCGGCCAGGTAGAGGGCGGCCCGGTCCGCCGGCGCGCCGTCGAGGAACCGCGCGTCGACGCGGTTCAGGTTGTAGCGCGTGCGCTCGGCCTCGCCGCGGTTGACGAAGGTGACGACGACGCGGTAGGCGGAGCGCAGCTCGCGCTCGAGCTGCGACTCGGCCTCGGCGACGTTGCGCGCCGCCGAGGTCGGCGACTGAGCCCGAAAAACCCAACGTTCCGCCGACGCATCCGGCTTCGCCGGATGACCGCTCGCCTGCGGCTCGCTGAGCTCCGCTTCCGCCGCCGGCGGGTCAGCCGCGGGACGGTGCATGGTCAGCACGGCGCGCTCGGCGAGCGGCTCGGCCACGTCAACGTAGAGGTGTCGAGCGTCGGAGTCGTGCATCGCGGTGGTCACGTCGTCCCAGTGATCGCGCAGCGCGGTCGGGATCTCCTCGGCGGCCGCGAGCAGGACCGCGGCGTCATCGCCGATCAGGTCGAGGGGCGCGCGAAAGGAGTCGACCGGCAGGAGATCGCCGATCCGCGGCGTGCTCGCCGCCGGGTCCGCTTCCTCCTCGCTCGCGACCTCCGCGAGCTCGCGGTGCTCGAGCGCGAGCTCGGCCGCGGGGGCGAGCTCGATCCGCTCCGCCTCGCCCAGCGAGCGCTGGGTGAAGGTCGAGAACCAGCGGATCGACTCGATCTCGTCGCCGAACAGCTCGAGCCGCGCGGCGCGCTCCTCGGTCGCCGGAAAGACGTCGAGGATGTCGCCGCGGATCGCGAACCGGCCGCGCTCGTCGACCTGGTCGACGCGCTCGTAGCCCGCCTCGACGAGGAGCTCCGAGACGTCGCCGAGATCGATCTCCTCGGCGCGGTGCAGGACGAAGCCCGCCGGGCGCAGCGCCGCGTCGGGGACCGCCTCGGCGAGGGCGACGGCGGAGGCGACCACGACGGGTGGGTCCTCCCCCGCCCCACCCTCGGCGGTGAGCGCGTCGAGGGCGCCGATCCGCAGGCCGACCAGGTGCGGGGGCGGGGCCAGGTGCGACTCATACCCGGTCCCGCGCGAGGGGTAGTAGCGCACGCGGCGCGGCGCCAGGTAGGCGCCCAGGGCCCGGGCGAGGTCCCGGGCACCGACGTCGTCGGCGGCGACCACGAGCGCCGGTCGATCGGCGAGGCCGTCGTCGGCGTCGAGCAGCGCCGCGAGCAGGTAGGGCCGAATCGAGGTCGAGGCGCGCACGTCGACCGCCTCGCCGGACCGGATCGAGGTCGCGAGGGAGGCGAATCGCTCGTCGTCGAGCGCTATGTCGAGCAGTGACCTCAGCAGTCGACCCGCGATGGTAGATGACCGCTTCCGGCTCCCCGCCGGCCCGGGTGCCGCCCTGGCCACGGATAGGCTGCCAGGCGATGAAGGCGCGCAGGCGGCCTCCCGGCCTTTCACTCGCGCTCGTCGTGATCGCGACGATCGCCCTGCTCGGCTCGCTGCTCGTCGGCTACGCCTCGACCGCGCTGTTCGACTCCGACTCGTTCGCCGACCGCGCGACGTCGGCGCTCGACGAGCAGGCCGTGCAGTCGGAGGTCGGGGCGCTGGTCACCGACAACCTGGTCCTGAAGGCGAACGCCGACTTCGTCGCGGTCCGCCCGCTGATCGAGAGCGTGGTCTCGGGGATCGTCGGCGGCGGCGCCTTCCAGGGCCTGTTTCGCAAGGCCGTCAACGACGTCCACAGGGCGGCCTTCAAGCACGACCAGAACACCGCCACCCTGACCCTGGGCGACATCGGCGAGGTGGTTCGGGGCGCGCTGCAGGCGCTGCGACCGCAGCTCTCGAAGCAGATCAAGGGCCAGGCCGACGTCGAGATCACCGGGATCAAGCCCCCCTCCTGGGTGGCCGACCTCGCCCAGGTCGCCGAGGCCGTCGGCGTCCTGTGGCTGATCCTGCTCGCGATCGGAGTGGTCCTGGCGGCGGCCGCCGTGTGGCTGTCCGCGGATCGGCGGCGGACCGTGCTCCAGCTCGGGGTCGGCCTCGTGATCGCCGGCGTCGCCGGCGCCGTGGCGCTCAGCGTCGGGCGCGCGCTGGTCCTCCGGGGGATCGACGAGAGCGCCGTCCGCGACGCGATCGACGCGGTCTGGGGGGTCTTTCTCAACGACCTGCGCACCGCGCTGTATCTGCTCGCCGCCTGCGGCGCGGTGATCGCCGCCGCCGCCTCGTCGCTGGTGCGCCCGGTCGAGGTCGCCAGTCCGCTGCGCCGCGCCTGGTCGCTGGTCGCCACGGTGCCCGAGACGCCGAGGATGCGCGTGATCCGCGCCCTGCTGCTGCTCGTCGTCGGGATCCTGATCGTCGTCCGCCACGACGCGGCGATCGACGCGCTGATGATCCTCGCCGGGCTCTACGTCGCCTACGCGGGCGCCTCGGAGCTGCTGCGGCTGACGCTCTCGAACGTTGCCTCCGAGCGCGCCGCCCAGGAGGCGCACGGCCGGCGGACGCTGGTCGCCGCGGCGATCACCGCGATCCTGATCTTCGCCGCGGGCGCCGCGTTCGTCGCCTTCGGCGGGACCCACGAGGAGCCGCTGGCGGTCGAGACGAGCGGCTGCAACGGCAGCGAGGCGCTCTGCGACCGCACCCTCGACCAGGTCGCGATCCCGGCCACCCACAACGCGATGTCGGCGGTGACCAACCAGGACTGGCTCTTCGGCCAGCAGGACGCCGGCTTCGCGGACCAGCTCCACGACGGCATCCGCGGCCTGCTGATCGACGCCCACTACGGCCAGCCGACCGAGTCGGGGAAGGTGAAGACCGACCTCTCCGATCTGACCAGGGGGGAGCGGGCCACCTATGAGAAGGCGCTCGGCCCCGAGTCGCTCGACGCGGCGCTGCGGATCCGCGACCGGGTCGTCAACTCACCGACGACCGGCCCCCGCGCGGTCTACCTCTGTCACCGCTTCTGCGAGCTCGGAGCGATCCCGATCGACACGGCGTTCAAGCAGTACCGAGACTTCCTCGCCGCCAACCCGAACGAAGTCCTGGTGATCGTGATCGAGGACTACGTCGAGCCGCAGGATATCGCCGACGCGGTCAAGCGGACGGGCCTAATCGACTACGTCTACAAGGGCCTGCTCGAGCCGCTGCCGACCCTGCAGGAGATCATCGACTCGGGCGGGCAGGCGGTGATGATGGCCGAGCAGGACGCCGGCCACGGGAGCATCCCCTGGTACCACGAGGCCTACGACCGGCTCGTCCAGGAGACGCCCTTCACCTTCAAGAAGCCCGAGACGCTCACCGATCCCAAGCAGCTCGCCGCCAGCTGTGAGCCCAACCGCGGGCCCGACGACGCGCCGCTGTTCCTGCTCAACCACTGGGTCGACACGACGCCGGCGCCGAGACCGTCGAACGCCGAGAAGGTCAACGACGAGAAGGCGCTGCTGAAGCGGGTCCACGTCTGCGAGCGGATCCGCGACCTCGAGGCGAACCTGATCGCGGTCGACTTCTACCGCGAGGGCGACCTCTTCGACGTCGTCGACAAGCTCAACGCCGAGCGCGACGGCGCCCCCGAGGCCCCGTAGCTCGACAGGCGCGACGCTGGGGCACCTGGCCGGGCGGCGGCCGCCCCGTCAGCCCGCGTAGGGCAACCCGGGACCGGAGCGCTGCCACTCGACCTGGCCCTCGCCCTCGGCCCGTGAGCGACCCTCGACGTCGTCCCATTCGTGCAGCATCCGCTTGATCCGGGCGACCGACTCGGGCGGGTGGGCCGCGATCTCGGTGGCCAACGCGAGCGCGGCCTCCTCGGTGCGCGGCGCCGGGACCACCTTGTGCACCAGGCCCCAGCGGTGCGCATCGTCGACCGCGACCTCCTTCGACGTCAGCAGCAGGTACTTGGCGACCGAGAGCCCGCAGAGGGTGACCAGGCGCGCCGGGCCGACCGGCACGCCGAGTGCCGCGCCGGGGAAGCGCAGGCGCAGGTTCGAGCCGCCGATCCGCAGATCGCAGGCGACCGCGATCTCGGCGCCGCCGCCGACGCAGGCGCCGTGACAGGCGGCGACGGTCGGCTTCGGGAAGCCGGTCAGCTCGTCGTAGACCGCGGCGAAGAGCTCCATCCGCCGCACCGCCCCCTCGCCGTCGAGCTGCTCGCGAACGTCCGCGCCCGCCGAGAGGCCCATGTGATCCGACGAGGAGAGCACGAGGGCGCGCACCTCGTCGTCGGCGCGCGCCGCCGCCAGGTGCGCGAGCATCTCGGTCAGCATCGCGGTGTTGATCGCGTTGCGGGTCTCGGGCCGGTCGAGCTGCAGGAGGGCCACCGCGTCGGCCACCGTGTAGTTGGTCAGGCTCATCCGCTCGCCTCGCCGATCGGGTCCTCGCCGGCTGCGGTGAGCTCCTCGACCAGCTCCTCGGCCCGGTCGGCCGCCCGCTCGACCAGCGCCCGCACCTCGCCGGCGGGCTCGCGAAAGCGGCCCAGGACGTAGGCGGAGACGACCTCGGGGTCGGTCGAGTCGGGCCGGCCGACGCCGGCGCGCAGGCGCCAGAAGTCGCCGCCGCCGAGCCCGCGCTTGAGGCTTCGCAGGCCGTTGTGGCCGCCGACGCCGCCACCGAGCTTCGCCCTCACGTCGCCGAACGGCAGATCGATCTCGTCGTGGCAGACGACCACCCGCTCGAGCGGCAGGCGCAGCGCACCGCGGGCGGGGCCCACCGAGTCGCCGGAGTCGTTCATGTAGGTCTGCGGGAGGAGCACCGTCACCCGCGGGCCGCCGGGCCGGATCCTGCCCGCCGTGATCAGGCCGCGGTACTTCTCCTTCGCCCGCGGCAGCCCCCATCGGCGGGTGAGCTCGGCCGCGATCTCGAAGCCGATGTTGTGGCGGGTAGCGGCGTATTTCCCGCCGGGGTTGCCGAGGCCGACCACGAGGACCATGCCCGCCGGCTCATCCTCGCCGCCGTCTCGACGGCGGCGAAACCAGGACAGGGGTCTACTCCCCGCGTTCGTCGGCGGCGCCGGGCTGCTCGCCGTCCGCGCCCTCGGCGGCGGGGGCCTCCTCGCCCTCCGGCGCCTCGCCCTCGCCGACCAGCTCGGCCTCCTCCTCCAGCTCGGGCTCGGGCTCCTCCTCGACGCGCGGCGGGCTCAGGGTCGCGATCGTGATCTCGTCGACGTTCTGGCCCTCGGCGAGCACGAACTCGACCCCCTCGGGCGCCAGGACGCCGTCGAGCTGGAGCGTGTCGTTGATCTCCATCCCGGAGACGTCGGCGGGAATGCTCTCGGGGATCGCGGTCGGCAGGGCCGAGATCGTGATCTCGTGGGTGACGTGCTCGAGCACGCCGCCCTCCTTGACGCCCGGCGCATCGTCGGCGCCGATCAGCTCGATCGCCACGTCGGCCTGGATCTCCTCGTCGAGCTTGACCTCCTGCAGGTCGAGGTGCAGGAGCTCGCCGCGGACCTTGCCGCGCTGCTGCTCCTTGATCACCACGGGCACCGCGCCGCTGCCCTCGATCTCGACATCGATCAGGGCGCCGCCGTGGAGGAGGACGTTGCGCGCGTCGCGCTCGTTGACCTGGAACGCCTTCGCGGCGCCGCCGCCGCCGTAGACGACGCCGGGAACGAGGCCCTCGCGGCGCAGCCGGCGGCTGGTGCGCGAGCCGAACTCGGTTCGCCCCTGGGCCTTGAGTGTCGCGCGATCCGAAGCCATGCGGCGGCTGAGGATAGAGAAGTACAGTGAATCGCCGATGTCCGACCACGCGAAGATCCCCAAGGGACGGGTCCGGCGCTCGGCGAAGCTCGGCACCGCGCTCGGCGGCCAGGCGGCCCGCTACGCGGGCACTCGGGCCGCCGGCCTGGCACGCGGCGAGGACGACGCCAAGGAGCGCCTCGAGGCGCGCCATCTGGAGACCGCCGCGGCGATGGTCTCGGCGCTCGGCGAGATGAAGGCGGCGGCGATGAAGCTCGGCCAGCTCGCCTCCTTCGTCGACACCGAGTTCCTGCCGCCCGAGTACGCCGAGATCTACCAGGAGCAGCTCGCCAAGCTGCGCACGTCGGCGCCGGCGATGCCGTGGGAGCGGGTCGAGCAGGTGCTCGGCGAGGAGTACGACGAGCCGATCTCAGAGCATTTTGCGGAGTTCGAGCACGAGGCCTTCGCCGCCGCCTCGATCGGCCAGGTGCACCGGGCGCGGCTGCTCGACGGGCGCGAGGTGGCGGTCAAGATCCAGTACCCCGGGGTCGCCGAGGCGCTCGAGTCCGACCTGCGAAACGCCGGCGTCATCGTCCGCCTCGCCCGGGCGATCGCCCCGGGGCTCGACGCGAAGGCGGTCGCCAAGGAGCTGCGCGAGCGGGTCATGGAGGAGCTCGACTACGAGTACGAGGCCCAGAACCAGCGCAGCTTCTCGCGCGCATACCGCGGCCACCCCTTCATCTACGTCCCCGACGTGATCACCCGGCTCTCGCGCCGCCGCGTGCTGGTCTCCGAGCTCGTCGACGGGATCGGCTTCGAGGAGGTCAAGCGCCTCGATCAGGATCAGCGCAGCCGCTTCGGCGAGATCGTCTTTCGCTTCTGTTTCGGCTCGATCTACCACCTGCAGCACTTCAACGCCGACTCGCATCCCGGCAACTACCTGCTGATGGGCGACGGCCGGGTCGCCTTCCTCGACTTCGGGATGACCAAGAAGCTCGACGTCGAGCAGATCGAGCTCGAGCAGCGCGCCGTCGACGCCGCGGTGCGCCAGGACCCGGAGGCGCTGCGTTGCGCGCTGGCCGACCTCGGCTTCGTCAAGAACCCCTCGAAGCTCGACGCCGAGCGGTTGATGGACCAGGTGATGCTGATCGGCGGCTGGTACATGGAGG
This sequence comes from Solirubrobacterales bacterium, assembly GCA_009379895.1. GTDB lineage: Bacteria > Actinomycetota > Thermoleophilia > Solirubrobacterales > 70-9 > WHSW01. The sequence continues at coordinate 8,461 of WHSW01000048.1, read as the reverse complement.
ATCGCGACTACAAGGTGTCCGCGCGGCGGGTGGCGAAGATCATCGAATCGACCTCCGACCCGCGCTCGGAGTACTTCGAGCTGCTGCGTCGCGAGAGCCTGCCCGCCGACGAGCTGATGGGGCGGCGCATGGAGACCGGGGTCGTCGCGGTGCTCGCCCAGCTCGGCGCGAAGCGAAACTGGTACCGGATCATGCGCGAGTGGGTCTACGGCGACGGGCCCGAGACCGAGCTCGGCGCCCAGGAGTGGGCGTACTTCGAGTCGCGCGGGACCCGCCGCGTGCCGGGGATCGCCGGCGGCGGGCTGAGCCGGGCGTAGCGGCTCAGGCCTCCTGCGCCGCGGCGTCGGCGGCGGCCTCGTCGCCCTCGTCCTCGGACGCCGGGCGCACGCCGAGGATCGCGATCACGAGGCCGATCACCGCGATCGCGGCGACGATCCGGAAGCTGAACTGGGCGCCGGCGACGAACGAGTCGTTGACCACCGCCAGCACCCGGTCGGCGACCGAGGTCGAGAAGTCCGAGACCGCCGCCTGCCCGGACTCGGTGCCGGCGAGCACGCCGTGGATCACCGACGACTGCTGCTCGCTCATCCGCAGGCCGAAGTCGGAGGCCTCGCTGACGACCTTGTCCTCGGAGCGGATCGTGAACAGCGCCGTGGCCAGCCCGAGCCCGATCGCCCCGCCCGCGATCTGGAACATGTAGGCGATCCCACCGGCGAGGCTCGACCGCGACTCGTCGAGCAGTCCGACCGCCACCGTGGTGACCGTCGGGTAGAAGAGGCCCGCCCCGAGCCCGGTCGCCAGCAGGCCGGGCACCAGCGCCCAGTAGGTGGAGTCGGAGTCGAAGAAGGAGAGCAGCAGCGGCCCGGCGGCGAGCAGCGCCGTGCCGCCGATGATCGTCGGGCGCACGCCGACCCTGGCGGTGATCCTGTCGGCCAGGAAGGCGACCGCGCCGAACGTGGCGAGCATCGGCAGCATGCCGACACCCGCCCCCAGCGCGGTGTAGCCGAGGATCTTCTCCATCAGCTGGGGCCCGTAGAGGATCGCCGTGAAAAAGACCGCGGAGAGGAAGAGGATGGTCAGGCAGGCCGCGATGAAGCGCCGGTTGGCGAGCACGTCCTTGGGGACCAGGGCGGCGCTTCCCATGCGCGGCTCGACCAAGCCGAAGGTCAGGATCGAGACCACGGCCAGGGCCAGCATCCCGAGCACCCGGTAGTCGCCGAATCCCCAGTCGGCCGACTGGTCGAGCGCGAGCAGCAGCAGCACCAGCCCGAGCGAGAGCGAGACGATCCCCGCGTAGTCGATCCGCTCACGCGCCGAGTCGTCGACCGGTTGATGGACCTTCGCCCAGGTCACGGCCGCCGCGAACGCGGCGATCGGCAGGTTGAGGTAGAAGATCGCCCGCCAGCTGATCGCGTCGGTGAGCAGGCCGCCGATCAGCGGGCCGATCGCGTTGCCCAGCCCGGCGACCCCGAGGACCAGCCCGCCGGCGAGGGCCGCCCGCCCGGCGGGCACCGCGGCAAACGTCATGCCGAGGATCGCGGGCCACATCAGGCCACCCCCGACGCCCATCCCGACCCGGGTGAAGATTAGCCAGATGGCGCTCGGCGACAGCGCCCCGAGCAGCGAGAAGCCGGCGAAGATCGCCGTGCCGATGAAGAAGATCTTGCGGCGGCCGAACATGTCGGCGAGCCGCCCCCCGGTGACCAGCACCATGCCGAAGGTGAGCGCGTAGGCGTTGACCGTCCACTGGATCGTGCCCACGTCGACGTCGAAGTCCTGCTCCATCGCGGGCAGGGCGACGTTGAGCGCCGTGAAGTCGTTCGCGATCACGAGCACCCCGAGGCCCATCGCGACCAGCGCCATCACCGTCCCCCGAGGCATCCGCGCGACTCTATCCGGCGCCGGGGGCCCGAAGCCAGGTCCGGTGGGCCTGAATCCAGCCGCCCGCGACGCTCAGCGAAGGGTGGGTGGCCCGGGCGACGGCGCCCCGAGCAGCAGGCGCGGGTCGTTCGAGCAGATCCCGTCGACCCCGAGCTCGGCGAGCGCGGCCACCCGCCGCGGCTCGTCGACCGTCCAGGCGACCACGGCGACGCCGACCGAGCGCGCGGCGGCGATCAGCCGCGCCGAGATCAGGCCGTGGTAGACCCAGACCGCCCACACCCCCAGGGCCGGGGCGCGGCGCGAGACCAGGCCCGGGAGGCGGGCGCGCAGCGAGGCCGAGCCGGCGAGGTAGACGGGCCGCAGCCAGCGGCTTCGCGACCAGTCGCGGTACACCCGCGGCAGGGTCCAGCCTCGATCGAGCTGCGGGGCGGCATCGCGCAGGTAGCGGACGCTGTCCACCTCCATCGTCGAGACCATCGCGCGCGCGTCGAGGCCGCGCTCGCGAAGCGCCGCGACGACCTCGTCCTCGCGCCCGGCGATCTTCAGGTCGAGGTTGAAGCGAACGCCGTCGAGCGGCGGCGCCGCGAGCGCGTCGAGCGCCTCGGCGAGCGTCAGCGGCGTGCGCCGGCCGGCGTCGCCCCAGTCGTGGGCGACGACCAGCGGCGCGCCGCCGGCGACCGGGCCGGCGCCGGCGCGCCGCCAGTCGGACCCGTCGGCGAAGTCCGAGCGCGGGCGCAGAACGTCGAGCTCGATCGCGTCGACGCCGACCTCGACGGCGGCCCGGAAGCTCTCGATCGTGTTGCCCGGCGCGATCGCGTCGGCGCCCTTGTGGCCGATCCGCAGCAAGCGGCGAAAGGTAGTGCACGGCCCGCGCGCGCCGTGGCCGAAAGGCCGGGACCTAGCGGTGACTCACGCAAATACGCTCCGTTCTCGCAGGCGCCGTCAGCAATGCCAGCAGCGCGAGCAGGCCGACGACGGCGACCCCGAGGAGCCGCGCGCTCGACCCCCCGACAGGCCGACCGGTGCGCATCGCGACCGGATCTAATCAGAGCTGGAGGCGCGTGGGTCGGCGCCGGCGCGGGGCTCGGCGCCCGGCCGGTCCTCGCCGCCCTCGGCCCGCGCCGCGGCAAGGGCCTCGTCGCGATCGAGGAACTCGAGGAAGCGGACGGCGCGCCCGTCGCGGACCTCGGTGAGGAAGAACTCGCGCATCTCGGTCGGGACCCCGCTCGCGGTCCCCTGTCCTCGAACGATCACCTCGGTCAGGGTCAGGTCGCCGATCTGGTGCGCGTCGACGACCTCGATCTTCACCTCGCCGACCTCCACGAAGCGCTCCGACATCTGGCGCACGCACGCCGCGCGGCCGCGATGCACGCCGGCCTCCGGAAACTGCCTCGCCTCCTCCCAGACCATGTCCTCGTCCCAGAACCGCTCCGCCATCGCCTCCATCCCCTGCTCGTTCCAGACCCCGAACAGGAACTCCGCCCGGGCGCGGGCGTCCGGTGGTGGCTGGGTCATCGGCTCGCTTCAGAGGAGCTGGTCACATCGAATCAGCTCTCAAAAGAGCTGATTCTCCCCCGCGAAGATCTCGGAGACCGAGTCGTCGGCGAAGATCCGACGGATCGAGTCGGCGAGCGTCTGGGCGGCCGAGAGCACGGTGATGTTCTCGGGAGCGCCGGGGCGCAGCGGGATCGTGTCGGTGATCACGATTCGCTCGATCCCCGAGCTCTCGTAGGCGAGCCGCTCGTAGGCGGGGCCCGAGAAGACGCCGTGCGTGGCGCAGGCGATCACCCGCGCGGCGCCCTCGTCGCGGACGGTCTCCGCCGCGGCGCAGAGGGTGCCCGCGGTGTCGATCATGTCGTCGACGAGGACCGCCGTCTTGCCCTTCACGTCGCCGACCACGTACCCGATCTCGGCCACCTGCTGGGCGGGGCGCTCCTTCTCCATCACCGCCCAGTGCACGCCGACCTTGCGGGCGAAGTTGCGCGCCGCCTTCACCCGCCCCGCGTCGGGCGAGACGATCACCAGCTCGTCGGTCATCGCCTGGTCGATGAAGTACTGGGTCAGCATCGGCATCGCGGTCATGTGGTCGACGGGCTTGGAGAAGAAGCCCTGCACCTGGCCCGAGTGCAGGTCCATGGTCAGCACCCGATCGACCCCGACCACCTCCAGGCACTGGGCGACGACGCGAGCCGAGATCGGCTCGCGCGGCGAGGACTTCTTGTCCTGGCGCGAGTAGCCGTACCAGGGCATGACGGCGATGATGCGGTGCGCCGAGGCCCCCTTGGCGGCGTCGATCATCACCATCAGCTCCATCAGCGCGTCGTTCGGCGTCATCCCCTGCGCGCGGTTGGCGGCCGTCGACTGAACGAGGAAGACGTCGGCGCCGCGGATCGACTCCTCGTAGCGGCAGTAGACCTCGCCGTCGGCGAAGGTGCGCAGGTCGACCTGGCCGAGGTCGACGTCGAGCTTGCCCGCGATCCGCGCCGCGAGCTCCATCGAGGCGCGGCCGCCGAAGACCATGAGTCGCTTGGTGTAGTCCTGGGGGATGGAGCTGATCGCCTGCGGGCTCTCCTCGAGGATGCTCATTCTCCGCGCCCCTCCGCCTCTCTTGCCTTTCGCTCGGCGTATCCCTCGACGTTGCGCTGCTCGTTGGTCGAGATCCCGAGCGCGCCCTCCGGGACGTCCTCGCGGATCACGGCACCGGCGCCAGTGTAGGCGCCGTCGCCGACGTTGACCGGCGCGACCAGTGAGGTGTTGACCGAGATGCGCGCACCTTCCCCGATCTTCGTCGGGTGCTTGGCGTGGCCGTCGTAGTTGGCGGTGATCGCTCCGGCGCCGACGTTGGCGCCGGCGCCGATCTCGGCGTCGCCGACGTAGGCGAGGTGGGGCACCTTGGCGCCGTCGCCGATTCGCGAGCCCTTGACCTCGACGAAGGTGCCCGCCTTCGCGCGCGTCCCCAGCGCGGCGCCGGGGCGCAGGTAGGCGAACGGCCCGACGCTCGCCTCGTCGCCGACCTCGGCCTCGCAGACGTGGGAGTGCACGATCCGGCAGCCGGCGCCGACGGTGGAGTCGACCAGGGTCGTGTGCGGGCCGACGACCGAGTCGGGGCCGATCGTGGTCGCGCCCCGCAGGTAGGTGCCGGGCTCGATCGTCGTGTCCGCGGCGATCTCGACCTCGGCCTCGATCCACGTCGCGCCCGGGTCGACCACGGTCACCCCGGCGTGCATGTGGCGCTCGAGGATCTGGCGCTGGGCCTCGCGGGTGACGAGCGCGAGGTCGGCGCGATTGTTGACCCCGAGGTTGACGTTCGGGTCCGAGGAGAGGTGGGCGACCACCCGCAGCCCCTGCTCGCGGAAGGTCGGCAGCACGTCGGGGAGGAAGTACTCGCCGGTGGCCTCGTCGGCCGCCAGCCGGTCGAGCGCCTCGACCAGTGGCGGGGCGTCGAAGACGTAGGTGCCGGTGTTGATCTCGCGGATCGCGAGCAGCTCCGCCGGCATCCCCTCGGGGTGCTTGGTCTCGACGATCCGCTCGACGTCGCCGTCGCCGTCGTCGCCGCGGACGATGCGCCCGTAGGACCCGGGGTCCTCGAGCTCGACCGAGAGGACGGTGGCGGCGGCGTCCGCCGCGCGGTGCGTCTCGAGCAGCGCGGCGACGACCTCGCCGCTGATCAGCGGGACGTCGCCGGAGAGGACGACGACCGTGTCTGAGTCGCGAACGATGTCGTGCGCGGCGCGCACCGCTCCGCCTGTGCCGTTCGCCTCGGGCTGGACCACCGTCTCGGTGCCCGTCGGCAGGCCGGGGGTCAGGTCGCGGTCGGGCGAGACGATCACCGCGACCCGCCCGGCGCCGGCCGCGCGCGCGGCGAGCACCGGCCAGGCGACCATCGGGCGCCCGCAGACCGGGTGCAGGGGCTTGGGCAGCGAGGAGCGCATCCGGGTCCCCTGGCCGGCGGCCATGATCAGGACGGTCGGGCCGCGGGCCGCGGTATCGGAGCCGTTCACCGCGCAATCGTAGAGGCGCGACGGCGACGGGCGCCAGCCGCCCGGCCGGGGCGGGTCCCGGCGACGCCGGCCGGCCCCGCCCGGGTCGGGGCTACACGGGCCGGTGACAGACCGCCTCGATGTTGTTGCCGTCCGGGTCCAGGACGTAGGCGCCGTAGTAGTGCTCGTGATAGATCGGCCGTGGCCGGGGGGGCCCGTTGTCGGTCCCGCCCGCCGCCAGCGCGGCCGCGTGGAAGGCGTCGACGGGGTCGCGCGAGTCGCAGTCGAAGGCGACGTGCAGGCCCTCCTGCACCGGCCGGTCGCCGGAGATCCAGAAGTACGGCTTGCCCTCGCTGCCGAACCCGCCCACCTGTGGGATCGGCTCCATCAGGAGCTCGATCCCCAGCGGCGCCAGCGCCCGCCCGTAGAACCCCTTGCTGCGCTCGTAGTCGGAGACTCCGAAGCCGACGTGATCGATCATCCTGCGCTCCCTTCGTCGCCGTCGCACGCGGACACGCAAACGTCGCACACCCTGCACATCCGCGTCTTGAACCGCGACGGGTGCGGTCGGAGACTGCCGCCGATGTGCACTCGACGCCCCAGCGCCTAACCCTGTACATCCGCGGGTCACATAGAGCCTCGGATGTGCACCAGCGGCCGGAGGGGCGATGAGTGAACGATCGATGCACCCGGATGAGCGGATCGCGCGGGTGGCGTCGAGGCAACATGGGCTGATCACGCACCGGCAGCTGCGCGGCATGGGCCTGAGCGACGGTGCGATTCGCGCTCGGCGCCGGTCCGGCTACCTGCGTCCGGTGCACGTCGCCGTCTACGCGGTCGGACACGACTCACTGACCCTCGAGGGGCGTCGGCTGGCCGCGGTGATGGCGTGCGGGCCGGAGGCCCTCCTCAGCCACGCGCACGCGGCGGCGCTCTGGGGCATGCTGGCCCCGTGGGAGGAACCGAGCATGGCGGCGATCGACGTCACGGTCCCGGCGGCGTGCGGGCGCGGCCGGCGCCCGGGGATCGTCGTACACCGGACGAGGATCCCTTCCGCGGAGCGGGCGGTGCGGGTCGGCATCCCGGTCACCGCGGCGGCGCGCACCGTCCTCGACCTCGCGACGGGCGCTTCCGACCGCTTGCTCGAGCGGGTGATCGATCAGGCGCTCACCGACGAGCACCTCACGGTCCCCGCCCTGCACGCTTGCGCCGCCGAGCATCGAGGATCGCGCGGGGCGGGCGGGCTACGTCGCATGCTCGCAGCGCTGGAGCGCTACGACTCGCTCACCGACTCGGAGCTGGAGGAGCAGTTTCTCGCCCGGGTCAGAGGCGCAGGGCTGCCCGACCCAAGGATGAACGCGCGGGTCGCCGGGATGCGCCTCGACGCGATCTGGCCCTCAGAGCGGGTGGCGGTCGAGCTCGACGGCTATCGCTGGCACCGGACGCGATCGCGTTCCGAGTCCGACCGCCGCCGCGAGCTGCGCCTACGAGCCGCCGGGTGGAGGGTCATGCGCTACTCGGCCCGGCAGGTGTTCGAGGAACCGTTCGAGGTGATCGCGGACCTCTCGTCGGTGCTCGCCGCCGCGGCGGTGCGCGGCGGGGGGTGAGGCGAGCTGGGGAGCCCGGGATCGAACCGGGATTGCGGGGACCAAAACCCCGAGGCTTGCCGTTAGCCGACTCCCCAGTACTCAGGGCGACGATAGCGCCGCCGCTGCTCGCAGCGCGAGTCGTTCGAGTCCTTCTCGGAGATGAGCGTCTGGGCGTCAGTCCCCGCCCCCGCCCCTCACCTTCGCCCGCCCCGCCTCGGTGCCAGGCTCGAGCGCGGGGCCTCGAGGGGGCGAGATGCCGAGCACGCGCATCGCCTTCAGGCCGAGGCTGAGCTTCTCGCGGCCCTCGGTGGAGGTGATGTCGTGGCCGGAGAGCTCGCGGACGCGCTCGAGGCGGTAGCGGACCGTGTGGCGGTGGGTGAAGAGCCGCTCGGCGGTCGGGGTGACGTTGCCGTCGTTGGCAAGGTAGGCCTCGATCGTCCGCACGAGCTCGGTCTCGTACTGCTCGTCGTAGGCAGACAGCGGCGCGACCGTCTCGGCGTAGAAGCTCTCGAGCTCGCCGGTGCCCTCGCTCATCGCCCCGAGCAGCAGCCGGTAGGAGCCGGTGTCCTCGAAGGCGAGCACCTCGATGCCGTCCGCAGCGGCGACGTTGGCGGCCAGCAGCGCCTCCTGGCCGGCGCGGTAGAGGTCGGCGGGGTCCGAGGCCCAGCGGCTGCGCGCGACGGTGACCTGGAAGCCCGGCAACGACGCGACGAGCTCTCGCGCCAACCCCCGGGCGGCGCGCTCGAGGCGCGCGGGCTCTGCGGTCGGCACGATCGCGCTCACGTCCGCGCCCTCGCCGCGCTCGGCGAGGGCGGCGATCGAGCCCGAGCTGGCGGCGCGCAGCGCCCGCATCGCGACGACCAGCACCCGCGAGCGCCAGTCCCCCGCCTGACGCGGCAAGGCCCCGCGTCCCTTGCAGGACAAGGCGGTCGTTTCCGCCTTGTCAGGGCGGAGGGGCGCCCGTACCTCAAGGACATTCAACGCATACCTCATGGGGAGAGCAGCGCTGTT
>WHSW01000489.1:409-578 GCA_009379895.1 Solirubrobacterales bacterium | reverse complement strand
ATACGTCGCACGGAACCGGGTCGGGTGGCCGGCGGGGAACCAGCCGCGGCCAGGGCGGGGTTGCAGGTTCAACGGACCGAACTCGTCGACGCAGATCACTCGCCCATCGGCGGGTGGATGGTCGTACAGGTCGAGGATCCGGTCCTTCTTCGCTACGAAGTCCGGATCC
>WHSW01000489.1:0-399 GCA_009379895.1 Solirubrobacterales bacterium | reverse complement strand
TAGACGAGTTCGATGTCGTGGTCGGTGCACCAGTCGGTGACCTCGGTCTTGCCGTGCGGGCCGTAGTTGTCGCAGATCAGGTACAGCTTCCCGGTCGGGAAGCGGCGGCGCAGTTGCTTGCAGAAGGCGAGGAACTCGCGCCAGCGTTTCCGGTCCCGGAACCGGTAGAACATCTGCCCGGTGTTCAGGTCAAGCGCGGCGAACATGTGCCGCACCCCGGCGGTGCGGGTATACGTCGCACGGAACCGGGTCGGGTGGCCGGCGGGGAACCAGCCGCGGCCAGGGCGGGGTTGCAGGTTCAACGGACCGAACTCGTCGACGCAGATCACTCGCCCATCGGCGGGTGGATGGTCGTACAGGTCGAGGATCCGGTCCTTCTTCGCTACGAAGTCCGGATCC
>WHSW01000488.1 GCA_009379895.1 Solirubrobacterales bacterium | reverse complement strand
GATACCCGCGTCCTGAAGGAGCATATGGCGAAGGCGCGCTCGTATCTCACGAGCGGCGGCGCCGTGGTAGCGCGTGAGGACCTCGGGCTCGAGGCCGATCCGGCGCCGACGCAGGTCGTCAGCCGTGACCGCCACGCCGAGCTGTTGACCACGCTGGCCATCCTGGGAGGCACGCTCGAGCGCGTCGCGGTCGAGATCCGTCATCTCCAGCGCACCGAGGTAGCCGAGGCGTTCGAGCCGTTCGGCTCGGGGCAGCAGGGCAGCAGCGCCATGCCCCATAAGCGCAACCCGATCCTGGCAGAGCGGGTGACCGGCATGGCGCGGCTGCTGCGCGGCGACGCGCTCATCGGGCTCGAGAACATGGCGCTCTGGCACGAGCGCGACATCAGCCACAGCTCGGCCGAGCGCTTCGTGTTCGAGCGTGCCATCGGCGTGGCGGCATACGCGACGCGCACGCTGGCGGACATCCTCGACGGCCTCGAGGTCGACGCCGATCGGATGCGCGAGAACCTCGACCAGCTCGGTGGGATGGTGTATTCGGAGGCGCTCCTGCTGGCCATGATCGCCAAGGGCGCCGGTCG
>WHSW01000487.1:221-581 GCA_009379895.1 Solirubrobacterales bacterium | reverse complement strand
ACGACGAGTCCGGCGACCACAGCGTGCCGTGAGGAACCGGCGCGTCAGCCCGGCGGTGCGTCCGGCCGGCCGGACGCGAACAGCCAGGTGTCGATGAGCTCGTCGAGCTGCTGGCCGGACACCTGCTCCGCGACGGCGACGAAGTCGTCGGTGACCGCGTTCTCTCCGGCCCGTTCGGTGGCCCAGGTGCGCAGGATCGCGAAGAAGTCCCCGTCGCCGACGGCGGTGCGGATCGCCTGCAGCGTCATCGCGCCGCGCAGGTAGATCGGCCCGGACAGCAGGTTCGGCGCGCCGGGGTCGCCGGGCGGCAGCTGCCAGAAGTTCGCCTCCTGTGGGATGTCGCGGTACTCGTCGTTCGCG
>WHSW01000487.1:0-211 GCA_009379895.1 Solirubrobacterales bacterium | reverse complement strand
GGATACCGAGTCGCCGTACCACTGGTGCGCCAGCTCGTGCACAACCACCGACGGGTCCTCACCGGTGGCGAAGAAGACCGGCCCGTACACCGGGCGGGTCTGGGTCTCCAGGGCGAACGCCAGGTCGGGGGCGTCCGGCACCACGCCGCCGAGCACGTCGAACGGGTACGGGCCGAAGATGTCGGCGAGGAACTCCACGATCTGCGGGGTT
>WHSW01000486.1:284-581 GCA_009379895.1 Solirubrobacterales bacterium | reverse complement strand
CGCCGCGGAAGTGCGTGCGTAGCTGCTCGTGTCCGTGCCGTGAGACGGTCTCGGCGTCGGGGTCGTAGTCGTCGAGGTCGAGCTCGATGTCGGCGACGACCCGTATGTCATCGACCGTGGCGTCGAGCTCGGCGGCGAGCTCGTCGAGGCTCACCCACACATCAGGCTGCACCGAGCACCCCCGACAGCTCGGCGGCGAGCTCGCGCGCGCCGCTGCTCGTCGCCGCCTGCCGCAGCATGACGAGGTCGCTACGCACCCGCGTCGAGGTCACTCCGGCGACGTCGCGCAGCACGTAC
>WHSW01000486.1:0-274 GCA_009379895.1 Solirubrobacterales bacterium | reverse complement strand
CCGCCGGTGCGATCGCCGTCGCGTAGGTGCAGGACGGCGAGCCGGGTACGGCAGCGCAGCCCGGTCCGGGTGCGCTTCGCGTCGAGCGCGTCGACGGCCGCCGACAGTCGCAGATGCGCGCGCGAAGCGTCGCCGAGCGCGAAGAGCGCGAGTCCGAGTGCAGAGTCGTGATGTCCGGGCGAGTACGTGATGCGGCGCGCCCACTCCGGCGCGAGACCGGGGTCGACGCGGGCGAGCGTGTCTTCGGCGAGCGAGACGTGCCGCAGCCCGGCGT
>WHSW01000485.1 GCA_009379895.1 Solirubrobacterales bacterium | reverse complement strand
TACATGTCGGCCAGCCCGTGCCGCACGGCTTGGAACGACCCGATTGGACGACCGAACTGGAAACGCAACCCGGCGTACTCGACCGTCATTTCCAGACAGCGACGTGCAACGCCGAGCTGCTCCGCGGCGAGCACCACCCGGGCACGGTCCAGCGCGGTGGCCAGGGTTGCCGTGGCGTCGTCGGGACCGAGCAGCTGCGCGGGCGCGTCGTTCAGGTCGATCCGAGCTTGCCGCCGCGTCGGGTCGAGGGTCCGCAGCTGTTTCCGCTTCACACTGCTGGAGGGCGCGGCGAAGAGTGCAGGGGCGCCGTCGAGGCGGGCGACGACAAGGATCTGCTCGGCAACCGTACCGTCCAGCACCTGCGGCTTGCGTCCGGCCAGCCGGTACGAGCTACCTTCCCGATGTGCTGTTACCGTGACCCGCGCGGGATCCCACGCTCCGTCGCCCTCGTCAAGAGCCAGAGTCGCGATCGTCGCGCCGGTGGCGACCCCCTCCAAGATCTCAGCCGCCGCCGGGTCGTCCGCCAGCTCGAGTAGAGTGAACCCGGCAAGCACCGCCGACGAGAAGAACGGTGCCGGCACCA
>WHSW01000484.1 GCA_009379895.1 Solirubrobacterales bacterium | reverse complement strand
GCCAATGGCTTGCTCGAGCGAGAGCTCGAGTTGCGCAGCCTGGACGAGGCGCTTGCTCGTGCCGCCGCGGGCAATGGCGTCCCGCTGCTGATCGAGGGGCCGCCCGGGGTCGGCAAGTCGAGCCTCCGCGGCGACAGCTGTTCCGTAGAGTCAGCCCACGGACACACTGTTGCGAGGACCGCTTGAGTCCGGGCAATACACCTCGGTCGCCGTCGAGGCGAAGGCGCGGCGGGCCGGCATCCGCCTCTCGCTCCTGAGCCGCTCTGCGAGGAAGCTCGCCAGCGGCCCCACTCCGGCGCCCAGCCCCTGGATCACCCTCCCGGCGATGACCACGCCAATCCCCTGGCCCAGCGCGCAGACGACCGATCCGATCCCGAAGAAGGCCAGGGAGACCAGGATGACGAGGCGCTTCCGTACTGGTCACCGAGGCGCCCGGCCAGGGGGGTGGAGACCGCCGCCGCGACCAGGAAGCCGGTTACGACCCATGCGACGCTGGTCAGCGACGCACCGTACTCCGATCCCATCGCCGGCAGGGCCGGAATCACGATCGCCTGCTCGAGCGAGAAGTCGAACACGCCGAGTAC
>WHSW01000483.1 GCA_009379895.1 Solirubrobacterales bacterium | reverse complement strand
CGGGTCGCGTTGATAGCGGGTACCCGCCTGCGACACACTGGCGACGCCTACGTTCTCGGGCCACCGCCTCGGTCGGGAGAGCGGCCATGTCCTGTCGGATCGGCCTTGTCGACAGCCGCAGGTACGCAGACGATCCGTCCGGCTTTCCCAGCCGCGCCATGCTGGCGAGCAGGCACCATTCCACGTCGATTGCGAAGGCGGGTTCGTAGCTGATGCAGCCGGGCTGTTCAAGTCCGATCGACGGAGTGATGATCGACTGGTGAGCGCCGCCCTCGGGGGCGAGGCTGACACCTGACGGTGTGCCCACCAGGATCGACTGTCCGCCCGCGTACATCCCGAATGCCCAGGGCTCGAGGGCGCGCGCCACGAACGCGTCGTAGAGGACACCAATCGGTAGGAGTGGTTCTCCCCACCGCTCCCACGTCGTGCCGAGCTCTCCCAGCAGCCCGACCAGGTTCGTTTCGGCAATGCCCAGCTCGATGTGTTGGCCGGTGGGCCGCTCGCGCCAGTGAAGTACGGTCTCCGCATCGTCGGAGAACCAGTCTGGTCGTTCGATGGTGGACCACACATTCACCTTGTTCACC
>WHSW01000482.1 GCA_009379895.1 Solirubrobacterales bacterium | reverse complement strand
GATGGCGAGCAGACCGTCGCTGCGTCCGACGCCGTGCAGCTCCGCGATGCGCTTGATGTCGACCAGCGCGGCGGGCCGTTGCAGCCCGGCGCGCATGGCGAGGAGCAGCTCGGTGCCGCCACAGTAGGCGACCACGTCGTCCGACATGCAGGCCACGGCCTCGGTTACCGTATCGGGGCGCAGCAGGTCGAACGGGGGAAGCGTCATGGCTTCCCCAGCTCGCGTTCCGCGTTGCCGAAGAAGTTGTCGAGGATCCGTTCGGCCTTCTTCCTGATGGTGCCGCCACCCATGGCGGCGACGCGTCCGGTCACCTCGTACGTGCCGCCGGCCCGCACGTGTGCCCCCGACGCGTCCGGCTCGATCTCCAGCACGGCGTCCACCACGAGGCGCGAGCCGACCTGTCGGTCCTCGCCCGCCGCACGCACGTGGATCCGGTGCGGCTCGCGCACCTCGTCGACCGTGATGTCCAGGTCGGCGCGCAGCTTGAACGGGCCGATCCGGTCCATGAGCACCGCCGTGTAGCGGGCGAGGCGCTCGATCTCTTGCGCGTCGTCGACGATGCTTATCCAGTCGACCAACCTCGG
>WHSW01000481.1 GCA_009379895.1 Solirubrobacterales bacterium | reverse complement strand
CGAACCTCGATGTCGTAGAGGATCACGGGTGTGTCGCCGGCCGCCTCCGCCACCGCGGTGAAGTGGTGCGTGAGGCCGGCTTGCGACGGCCGGTTGTAGTACGGCGTCACCGCCAACACGCCGTCGACGCCGAGCTGCACCGCCTCTTTCGTGAGGTGCACGGAGTGCGACGTGTCGTTGGTGCCGGTGCCGGCCAGCACGGTCGGGCGCGCATCGCCGCCGGCGTGCGCGGCGGCGGCCACGCTGAGCTCGATGAGCCGATCGCGCTCGGCGGCGGTCAGCGTCGGCGACTCCCCGGTGGTGCCGCAGGGGACGAGGCCGGCGATGCCCCCGGCCAGCTGCGCGTCGAGCACGCCGGTGCCTGCGGACGTCGGAAACGTCGCCGTGCCGCGGGTGACGATCTCGCCCGCGGACGTGACGACTGCCGTCTCCACCTCGCCCGAACGCACGACGACCGCGCCGAGCAACCCGACGCGCGGGCCGAACCACAACGGACGCGCCGGCTTGCCCCTGCTCGACGGTGGCTGTGGCGACGCCTCCTCGAGCACACCGCTGGCGAGCAGCGTCGAGACGATGCTGCCGATCG
>WHSW01000480.1 GCA_009379895.1 Solirubrobacterales bacterium | reverse complement strand
GGGCGGCTGGCTCCGGACAAAGGCCCGGACCTCTTCGTCGAGGCGCTCGCCCGCCTCGCCGAGCCCGTGCATGCCTTCGTCGTCGGGGAGGGGCGCCTGCGCCGCGCGCTCGAGCGCCGCGTGCGCGAGGTGCGCCTCGGTCGTTGCGTGACCTTCACCGGTTGGCAGCGCGAGCCGGGCCGCTGGGTGGCCGGCGCGAGCGTCTTCGTCCAGCCCTCGCGCGAGGAGGCATGGTCGCAGAGCACGGTGCTGGCGATGGCGCTCGGCACCCCGGTGGTCGCGGCCGCCGTCGAGGGCCTCCCCGGTGTGCTAGCTGCCGGCCGCGGGATCCTCGTCGACCCCGAGAACCCCGCCGCGATCGCCGCCGCCATCGCGGACGTCCTCGCCGGCCGCCGGCGGCCGGACACCGATGCCGCGCTCCAATACGCCGCCACGTTCACTCCCGACCTCGTCGCCGGTGGCTACGCCACCGCCTACCGGCAACTGCTCGCCGCGCCCGACGCTCGTCGCACCGAAGTTCGACACCGCCAACCCCGACTACCCACTGGCCAAGCACGCCACGCGGAAGGCGATCAAGAACGCCGAGG
>WHSW01000047.1 GCA_009379895.1 Solirubrobacterales bacterium | reverse complement strand
AGATCGGCTACTTCTACCCCGGCTTCACCTGGGAGATCGACATGCACGCCGGCGACCTGCAGTGGCGCGGGGCGACCTCCGCCCCGTTTCCCGGCTACATGCTGATCGGCCGCGGCACCGACTTCGCCACCACCCTGACCTCCGCCTCGGGGGACATCATCGACCAGTACGCCGAGCGGCTCTGCGGCGGCAGCGACACCATGTATCGCTACAAGGGCGAGTGCCGGTCGATGGGCACCTTCGACGCGGGCACGCTCGACGGCGAGCCGGTCAGGTTCAAGACCACCGTGCACGGCCCGGTGGTCGGCTATGCGACCGTGAAGGGCAAGCGCGTCGCGATCTCGCGCAAGCGCTCGAGCTACGGGCGCGACACGCTCGACCAGCTCTTCTACCGGCGGCTCTCGAACGGGCAGGTCGACGACCCCAAGTCGTTCTTCAAGGCCGCCGCGATGACGCCGCAGACCTTCAACTCCTTCTACATCGACAACCGGCACGTCGCCGAGTACACGAGCGGGCGACTGCCGATCCGCGACAAGCGCGTCGACCCCGGCCTGCCCACGATCGGGACCGGCAAGTTCGAGTGGACCGGGTTCCTCGGCGACGACGAGCATCCGCATGGCGTCGACCCCGAGGACGGGACGATGACCAACTGGAACCAGTCGCCGTCCCTCGGCTTCGGCGCCGCCGACAGCGACTGGGGCAAGAACGGCTCCGTTGCGCGGGTCGACCTGCTCAACAAGAACCTCGCGCGCCTGCGGCGCGGCGGTAAGTGGACGCTGGCCTCGGTGGCCGCGGCGATGAACGCCGCCGCCACCCAGGACGTGCGCGCGATCGACACCGTGCCCCTGCTCAAGCGCCTGCTGCGCAGCTCGCGGGCGCCGACCCCCCAGGCGCAGGAGATGCTCGACGCGATGATCGCCTGGAAGCAGCGCGGTGGCAGCCGCCTCGACCGCAACCTCGACGGGACGATCGACGACCCGGGCGCCGCGATCATGGACACCTCCTGGCCGCGGATCGCCGACGCCTTCATGGCGCCGCGCGTCGGCTCGCAGCTCGACGAGCTCGACTCGCTGTTCTCGCGCTTCGACGCGCCGCCGGGCGGCCAGTACGCAGGCTGGTATCAGTACTTCGACCGCGACATCCGCAGCCTGCTCGGGATGGACGTCAAGCAACCGTTCGCCAACGCCTACTGCGGTCGCGGCAAGCTGGGAGCCTGCCGACGGGCGATCTGGGCCGCGATCGCCGCCGCCGGGGACGTGCTCACCGCCGAGCAGGGGACCGCCGACCCGCAGGGCTGGCGCGCCGACGCGAACGCCGAGCGGATCGAGTTCGTCCCCGGGCTATTGCCCACCACCATGCGCTACACGAACCGTCCGACCGGGATCCAGCAGGTGATCTCGTTCAAGCGCGGGCGCTAACCGGGCGGCCTACTCGGACCGGGTCAGCGCGGTCGGGATCGTCTTCAGCAGGATCTTGAAGTCGAGCCACAGCGACCAGTTCTGGATGTACCAGTTGTCGAGCTCAGCGCGGTCGGCGAGCGAGGTCCCCGGACCGAGCCCGTTGACCTGCGACCAGCCGGTGATCCCCGACCGCACACGGTGACGCTCGTCGTAGCGGCGCACGCTCTCGGCGAAGCTGCCGACCAGCTCCGGGCGCTCGGGGCGCGGCCCGACGAGGCTCATCTGCCCGCGCACGACGTTGACCAGCTGCGGGAGCTCGTCCAGCGACCAGGCGCGGATGAAGGCGCCCACCGGCGTGCGACGATCATCGCCCTCGACGCCGCCCGGGGCCTGGTCGCCGGCGAGCCGCGGCAGGTCCGAGCCCTCGGGGGCGGGCCGCATCGAGCGGAACTTGAGCACGTCGAAGACCTGGCCGTCGCGCCCGACCCGGCGCTGGCGGAAGAGGATCGGTCCCGGGGATGAGAGCCTCACCGCAAGCGCGGTCAGCCCGATGACCGGCGAGAGCGCCAGCAGGCCGAGCGCGGCGACACCGCGGTCGAATCCGTGCTTGAGCGCGAACTGCCAGCCCTTCGGATCGACCTGGCGCAGCTCGAACACGGGGATCCCGGCGACGTGCTCGAGCACCATCCGGTTGGTCGCGTCGTCGAACAGCCGGGGCACGATCGCCATCGTCAGGCCGCGATCGCGACAGCGGCCGATCAGGCGCCGCAGCGTCACGTCGGGCTCGATCTGAAAGGCGAAGATCGCATGCAGCGCACCGGTCTCGTCGACGATCGCGTCGAAGTCGGCGGTCGAGCCGAGCACCGCGCGCTCGCGGCGGGCGAGCTCGTCGCCGGGCACCGGGTCGTCGTCGACGAACCCGACCGGGATCAGGCCGATCTCGGGAAGCCGCTCGAGGTGGCGCTCGAGCCGCGCCCCGACCTCGCCGGCGCCGACGATCAGCGTCGGGCGACCGCACAGGCGCCTGCGTCGCGATTGCCGGCGGGCGGTGGCCCAGGAGATCCGCCAGGCGAGCAGCAGCGCGGTCGCGAGCCCGAACTGGATCGCGATCAGCCCCGACGCGGTCGCCGTCGGATGGGTGAGCTGGACGAGCGCGGCGACCAGCGCGGCGGCGGCGGCGGTTGAGCCGACGATCGCGGCGGCCCGGTCGAGCCGGCTGATCTGCGCGTGCGCGTCGTAGAGCCGCCGGGTCGCCATCAGACCGACCGCCACCGGGCTGACCAGGAGCGCGGGCAGGTAGGAATCCGCCGGGTTGAGCCGGTCGGCGACCACGAGCGCGACCAAGAGCAGCAGCGCGTCCACGGTCAGGGTCACGTACTGGTAGCCGGCTCCCTCGAAGGCCCACTGGATCAGCTCCGAGCGGGGCCGACGTCCGCGCGCGGGCGCCACCTCGGCGATCTCGCCGGCCGGCCCGTCCGCGGCCACCCCCACGGGCGGTCGACGCTCAGGCGACATCGCCGGCTCCCTCCGGATCCTGGCCGGGCGCCGCCCGGCACCAGCAGTCGCCGCCCGCGGCCTTCGCCCGATACATGGCCCGGTCGGCGGCGATGAACAGATCGCGCTCGCTGGTCCGACCCCCCCGGTCGAGGGCCACAACGCCGACGCTCACGGTCCGCGAGAGCTCCTGGGCCTCGAAGACGATGACCAGCGAGCGGCTCAGACGGATGAGCCGATCGGCGACCGTCTCGGCCTCGGCCGCGTCCGCGTCGGGGAGCAGGAGGGCGAACTCGTCGCCGCCGTAGCGGGCGAAGACGTCGGTCGTCCGCAGCCCGTCGGCGAGGTGAGACGCGAGGCCGCGCAGCAGCTCGTCGCCCGCGTGGTGACCGAGGCTGTCGTTGACCGACTTGAAGTCGTCGAGGTCGAGGAGCAGGAGCGCGCCCCCGGTCCCATAGCGGCGCGCGTAGGCGAGCCGGTCGTCGAGCCGCTCCTCGAAGCCGCGGCGGTTCTTGAGCCCGGTCAACGGATCGCGGTTGGCGGCCTCGCGCAGCTCGGCCTCGAGCGTCTTCTGGGCGCTTATGTCCTGGGCCTGGGTGACGTAGTAGAGCGGCTCGCCGCCGCCGTCGCGCACGAACGAGACGCTGAGCGAGACCCAGACGGTCCGGCCGTCGGCGCGCAGGTAGCGCTTCTGAACCTGGTAGCTGTGCCTCCCGTCGTCGAGCGCCCGCCGGATGTGGTCGAGATCGAGCTCGAGGCCATGGCGGTGCATCACGTCCTGCAGGGTTCGCTCGAGCAGCTCGGACTCCGAGTAGCCGAGCATCCGGCAGAGCGTCTCGTTGACCGTCAGCCAGCGTCCGTCGATCGAGATGATCGCCATCCCGATCGGCGCCCGGTCGAAGACCGCCGCGAACCGCTGATCGAGCTCGCGCAGCTCTCGGCGCAGGTCGGCCAGCTCGGCGTCGGTGTGCTGCGTCCCGTTTTCGGTCCCCGGCATGCGCCTATTCTCCGATCCGAACGCGTTGACGATCAAGTCGAGTCTCGACCGGGACGGCCTGCGAGCGACGAACGCGCTGTCGTGGGGACGTCAGGTGGTCGTCGGCGCGGACTTGCCAGTGGTCTCCCGCTTGAGGCGCCTGGCGCTTTTCCTGCGGCCGTCGGCCCGGCGCCTGCGCCGCTGGCTGCGCTTCGCCGGCGGGCCGTCGCTCGCCTCCGCCGCCGGCCGGCCGTCGCTCGGCTCGGTCGCCGCCTGGCCGCCGCTCGCGACCGCCGCCGCCGAGCCGCCACTCGGCTCGGTCGCCGGGCGGGCGCCGCTCGGCTCGGTAGCCGGCTTGCCGCCCCTCAATCTGGTCTCTGGCCCCGCCGGGCCCGCGGCCGGGGATGCCCGGCGCACCTCCTCGAGCTCGACCGTGGCGCTCTCGCGGGCCTGCTCGAGCTCTCGCTTCAGGCCGGCGAGCCGGGCGAGCTCAACCCGCACGTTGTCCTCCGCCCGCTGCAGGATGGCCTGCTCGTAGCGAGGGGTGAGCAGGCCCCACAGCCCGTCGTCTCGGACGGCCTGCCAACGCGTGCGCAAACTCATGATCGGGTCTCACCCCCCGGGTGCCGTCGAGCTTCAGTGCCGCAGCGGCGCGGCGCGATCCTTCACGCTCCCGGGCCGGGAGCCACGTCCGGCCGAAGCCGACAGATCCTAACCCTTGGAGGTCCGATGTCAACCGTGCGCAGCGGGTCCGGGAAACGGCCCGATGGGCACTGCTGGGCTCGAACCAGCGACCTCCGCCTTGTCGAGGCGGCGCTCTCCCAACTGAGCTAAGCGCCCGGAAATCGGAGCCTAGCAGCGGCTCGCGGGGCGGCCGATCCGAAGGAGGGCGGACCGTAACTCCGCTCGACCGCCGGTGTTAGGGTCGATGCGGACGTGATCGTCGGCGCGCAAGGCTTGAAGGACCGACGGGCCAGTGGCTCGATGCCCTGGCGGTACGTCCTTTCGGAACCAAGGGCCCCGTCCTCGGGGCCCTTTTCCGTCGCCGCGGCGGCGGCTCACCGATCGCGCTCGGGCTCGACTACGAGCTCGAGGCCGTCGACGGCCGTGATCCGCACCCGATCGCGCACCGCCGCGCGGGCGTCGCAGCGAGCCTTCCAGATCTCCCCCCGGAATCGGACCAGCCCCCGCGGCGCGCAGGGCTCGATCACCTCGGCGGGCTCGCCGATCATCCCCTCGGCACCGGTGGTGACCCGGTAGCGGCGCAGGAATCTGATCCAGACGAAGACCTCCCCCACCTCGATCATCGCGGCCACGACCAGGATCACCACCCGCCAGGGGTCGGGAAGCACGAACAGGCCGGCGATCGCGAGCGCCAGGATCATCGCTCGCCATCGTTACAGCGCGAGGGCCCGACCGTTGCGAGTCGCCGCCGCTCAGCTCGACGAGTCGACCCAGTCGCCGAACAACTCGGTGGGCATCCGGTCGCCGGCCTGAGCGGTCGCCGGAGCGAGCGCGGCCCGCATCGAGCCGAACGTCGGGATCACGCGATCGAGCCCGGTTCGCTCCAGCCGCTCACGGACCTCCGATCCTCGTGTGGCCACGATCTCCATCCCCGCGCCACCCTGCGCCCGGCGAAACGCGGCGTGCAGGGTCGCGATCGCGGCGGTGTCGACGAACTCGCACTCGCTCAGCGAGACGATCAGGGTTCGCGCGTGATCGGAGCCCGCCCGCAGCAGCGCCGCGTCCGCCGCCGAAACGTGCTCGAGGACGAACTCGCCGCGAATCGAGAGCGTGCGAGCGACGCCGAGGATCTGTTCTTCGATGGCGAACTGCGTCATGGGCCCTAACCCCTTTGCACGCCGCCCCTGCCCCTTGGACTACCCGTCCGGGGCGCGATCTACGCCGATCCGGGTCGCTCCGCGATGCTGTAGGCATCACGCCCGGCCTCGACATCAAGGTCTCGTCGCCCTCGGCGACCGAGCTCCCCGGCGAGTTTCAGCCCCGCACGCTGCGCCGTCGCACCCTGCAGGCGATCGTCGCGCTCGCCGTCCTGGCCGCGATCTTCCTGCTCGCCCCGGGGCTGGGCGAGGTTCGCGATCGCCTCGCCGACGCGAGGCCGGGATGGCTGGCGGTGGCGACGCTCCTGGAAGGTCTCTCATTCGCCTCCTACGTGGTCATGTTCGGCCCGATCTTCTGCACCGGGCTGAGCTGGCGGCGAAGCTGGCAGATCGGCGGCTCGGAGCTGGCGATGGGCTCGCTGGTCCCGGCGAGCGGCGCCGGCGGGCTGGCGCTCGGCGCCTGGGTGCTGCATCGCGGCGGGATGGGCGCCGAGCGCATCGCGCGCCGCTCGGTCGCCTTCTTCTTGATCAAGAGCGGGGTCAACTTCGTCGCCGTCGCCGTGCTCGGCGCCGTGATGGCGTTCGGCCTCGTCGGCCCGGATCTCTCGCTCTGGCTGACCGCCGCCCCGGCCGTCGGCGCGACGCTGGCGCTCGGCGCGGTGGTGGCGGTCCCCCGCCTCGGCCCGGGCGCCGCCCTCGGGCCGGAGGCCTCCCGCCTGCGTCGGGGGCTGCGGGCGGCGCGGCGGGCGGTGATCGACGGTACAGGCGAGGCGCTGCAGATCCTGCGCTCGGGAAACTGGCGCGTGCTGGCCGGGTCGCTCGGCTACTGGGCCTTCGACAACGCGGTGCTCTGGGCGACCTTCCACGCCTTCGGCCTCTCCCCCCCGCTGACCATCATCCTGATGGGCTACCTGATCGGCCAGCTCGGCGGGCTGCTGCCGATCCCGGGCGGGATCGGGGGCATCGACGCCGGCCTGATCGGAACCCTGATCCTCTACGGGACGCCGGCCGCGGGCACCGCGGCGGCCGTGCTCGGTTACCGCCTGATCCTCTTCTGGCTGCCGCTGATCGTCGGCGGCATCGCCTTCGCCGCGCTGCGTCGCGACATGCCCAGCGGCGGTGAGCTGGCGGCGTGTGAGCCGGCGTTCGCCGCGCAGTCGGCCTGACTCGGCGCGAGCCGTGCACGGCGCCGGGGCCGTCGTGCGGATATCCGCACCCCGAGAGGCCGGTCGGCCGCATTGGCACCGGCGGCGGTCGATGCGAGCCTGGCTGGCGCCGGTCCGATCGCAGCCAAGCGTCGGCCCGCGCCGACCTTTTCCGCTCATCCAAGCCCGAAGGAGTCCCGTGCTGTCCTCCCCGCCCCACTCGCCCGCGATCTCGATCCCACAGCTGCAGGCCGACCTCAATGGCCGCGTGATCACCCCCGACGACCCCACCTATGACGAGGTGCGCACCGTCTTCCCCGGGGCCGTCGACCGTCGGCCGGCGGCGATCGTCCGAGTCGCCGACGCGAGTGACGTCTCGCGCGTCGTCTCGCTCGCCCGGGAGACCGGGCTCGAGCTCGCCGTGCGCAGCGGCGGTCACAGCACCGCCGGGCACGGCGTCTCCGAGGGCGGGATCGTGGTCGATCTTCGAGACCTGCGGGCGCTCGAGATCGATCCCGAGCGGCGCACCGCGTGGGCCGAGACCGGCCTGACCGCGGGCGAGTACACCGTCGCCGCCGCCCGGCACGGGCTCGCGACCGGGTTCGGCGACACCGCATCAGTCGGGATCGGGGGGATCTCCCTTGCCGGCGGCGTCGGGTTCCTCGTGCGCAAGCACGGCCTGACGATCGACGACCTGCTCGCCGCCGAGGTCGTGACCGCGGACGGCCGGCTCCTGCGCGTCGACGCCGACACCCATCCCGACCTCTTCTGGGCGATCCGCGGCGGGGGAGGCAACTTCGGCGTCGCGACCCGCCTCGAGCTCCGCCTGCATGAGGTCGACACGATCGTCGGTGGGCCGCTGATCCTGCCGGCCACGCCCGACGTGATCGCCTCCTTCATCGCCGCGGCGGAGGCCGCGCCGGAGGAGCTCTCGACGATCGCCAACATCATGCCCGCGCCCCCCATGCCGTTCGTCCCCAGCGAGCATCACGGCCGCCTGGTCGTGATGGCGACACTCGCCCACTCCGAGGGCGGCGAGGCCGCCGAGCGCGCCGTGGCGCCCTTTCGGGCGCTCGCCGAGCCGATCGCCGACCTGGTCCGGCCGATGTCCTATCCGGAGCTCTACCCCCCCGAGCAGGAGGGCTTTCACCCGGTGGCGGCGGTGCGCACGACGTTCGTCGACTCCGTCGACCGTGACGTGGCGGAGACGATCGTCGACCGCCTCCACGCCGCGACGGCGCCGATGGCCGCGACGCAGCTGCGCGTGCTCGGCGGGGCGATGGCTCGGGTGTCCGCCGACGCCACCGCGTTCGCGCATCGCGAGCGGCGGGTCATGGTCAATCTGGTCGCGATGTACGAGCGATCCGACGAGGCGGCGGTGCAGGAGGCCTGGGTCACGGACTTCGCCGCGGCGCTGCGCCACGGCGAGGCGGGTGCCTACGCCGGCTTCCTCGGCGACGAGGGCGAGGCGCGAGTTCGCCAGGCATACCCGGGATCGACCTGGGAGCGGCTCGCGGCGATCAAGGCGCGCTACGACCCGACCAACCTCTTCCGGCTCAACCAGAACGTTCCGCCGGCCGCCGGGGCGTCGCCGGCCTGACGGTCGCGGGGCCTCGGGGACGAGCCCGGCGCCGGTACCGTCGGGGCCCTGCATTCGACCTTCATCCCATCTCACCGCGGCGGCTCGGGGCCGCCGCTGGTCTGCCTGCACGGTTTCACCGACACCTGGCGCACGTGGGAGCTCGTCCTGCCCGCACTCGAGCGCCGGCACGACGTCCTCGCCCTGACCCTGGCCGGGCACGCCGGCGGGCCGGCGATCGAGGGGGAGGTCAGCGACGCCGCGCTCGCCGACGCGGTCGAATGCTCGATGGACGCGGCGGGCTTCGAGTCCGCGCACATCGTCGGCAACTCGCTCGGGGGCTACCTGGCGCTCCAGCTCGCCGCGCGCGGCCGGGCGGAGACGGTCGTGGCGCTCGCCCCGGCCGGCGGCTGGGCGCCGGGCGACGAGTCATACAAGGACACGCTCGGCTACTTCACGAGCATGCAGGGCCTGCTCAAGTCGGCCGCGCCGCACGCGCAGGCGATCCTGGCCTCCACCGAGGGCCGGCGCCGCGCGACCGAGTACATCGCCACGAACTTCGAGCACATCCCGGTCGAGCTGCTCGCCCACCAGATGTCCGGCGCGGCGAGCTGCGCCGCGGCCGCCGCCCTGATCGACCACGCGCTGCGCGAGGGCTGGAGCCTCGACGCGGACGAGATCGCCTGTCCGGTGCGGATCGTGTGGGGCACCGGCGACCGGCTCCTGCGCTGGCCGTCGGCCGCCGCTCGCTACCGCGGCAACTGGCTTCCCCACGCCGACTGGGTCGAGCTCGAGGGCGTCGGCCACTGCCCCCAGCTCGACGTCCCGCTCGAGACCGCGCAGCTGATCCTCGGCTTCACCTCCGGTTGAGCGGCCGTCACTCGGGCTCCGGCTCGGTCGTGGTCGGATCGCCGTCGACCGCGGCCGCCAGCTGCGGCAGCACCTCGTCGAGCAGGTACGGCAGGCTGAGCGGGCTGCCGAACCCCAGCGCGCCGGAGACCTGGTCCTCGAGGTCGAGGTAGACGACGCGCTCCTCGCGAGCGGCGTCCAGCCGCCTGAAGACCGGGTGATCGGCGATCTCCTCGCGGGGCCCGAACATGACCACCGCGTCCTGGTCGAGCAGCGCCAGCTGCTCCTCGTCGAAGTCGACGAAGAACCCGTCGCCGGCCAGCTCGTCGACCTGTGGCGGGGACGCGAACCCGAGAGCCTCGAAGAAGCGCACGCGCGTGTCCTGCGAGGCGTAGGCGCCGAAGCCGCTTCCGGCATCACCGTAGCCGAGCACGAACGAGGCGCCCTCGAACTCGGGATGTTCCTCGCGCGCCCGAGCGAACCGCTCCTCGACCTCGTCGACGAGCTCGCGGGCCCGCTGCTCGCGGCCGAGCGCGCGGCCGACCGCCAGCGTCTGGTCCTGCCACGGCATGCCGAAGTCGATGAACTCGCCGCTCTGGGCGATCGTTGGGGCGATCCGCGAGAGCCGGTCGTAATCGCCCTCGGTGATCCCCGAGTTGATGGCGATGATCAGGTCGGGCCGAGCGGCCGCCACCCGCTCGAAGCTGATCTGCTCCGCGCCGACGATCTGCGGCTCCGCGTTCTCGAGGCCCTCCGCCCAGGGACGGTGCCGGTAGTCGTAGCCGCCGATGAACTCGCGCACGCCGACCGGCTCGACGCCCAGCGCGAGCACCGTGTCCTGATCGGTGTAGCCGACGCTGACCACCCGCTCGGGCGGCGCGAGGATCTCGGTGCTGCCGAACTTGTGCTCGATCGTGACCGGGAACGAGCCGGCGTCGGTCGCGGCGGAGTCGTCCCCGCCCTCGGCGGGCTCCTCGGCGCCGCAGGCGCCGAGCGCGAGCGTCGCGGCCAGAGCCGCGAGCGCGGCGGCGGTGCGTCTCGGGTGGGGCATCGGGGTCTCCTGGTCGGTGGAATTCGTCGTTCAGTAGAGGCCGGCGTCGTCGACCTCGGCCTCGCTCGCTCCGGCGCCGCGCGCCGCCTCCTGGGCGGCGAGGTGGGCCTCGATCGCCTCGTCCTCGCTCAGGCTGTCGCGCCAGTAGCCGACGACCTGGAAGCGGTCGCGAGCGAGCCCCAGCTCGTCGCGCAGGTGGCGCCGGATCGCCCGCATCGCCAGCGCCTCGCCGGCCGCCCACACACGCGGTGTCTCGGGTGGCCAGGCGAGCGCGCGCATGGCCTCGACGAGCAGCGCACCGGCCGGGGCTCGGGCGCCGTTTCGCTCGAGCCAGCGCAGGCGCACGTCGGCGCGCGAGGTGAGCTCGAGCTCGGCGCGCCGGTCGCCGATCTCGATCAGCGCCTCGGCGCTCGCCCCGGCGGGCAGGCGCTCGAGGATCGTCGCGATCGCGGGCAGCGCGGTCTCGTCGCCGGCGAGCAGGTGGCACCCCGGGCTCGCGGCCGACTCGTAGCCTCCGGTCGGACCCGCGATCGCGGCCTCGTCCCCTGGCTGCGCGCGCGCCGCCCAGGCGGCCGCCCGACCGTTGTGGTGGGCGATGTCGATCTCGAGCTCGACCGCGTCGGGATCGAAGCGCCGGACGGTGAACGTGCGGCTGACGGGGCGCTCGGCTCCGGGCGGGTAGCTCAGGCCGCGCTCGTCGATCTGTGGCAGCGCCGGGCGCCCGCCGGACGGCGAGAGCAGCAGCTTGACCCGTTCGTCCGCCGCGTCGTTGCTCGCGAACCCGTCGAGCCCGGGACCGCCGAAGGTCACGCGCCGCATGCGCGGGGTCAGCCAACGCGTGGCTCGCACCACCACCCGGCAGACGGGGATTCGCATCAGCGCGTGGCCCCCGCCAGCGGCCGGGACGTCTCGACCGCGGGCCGGTGGCGCCCGCCGAGCGGCAGGCACAGCGGGGTCCCGGTGACCGGGTCGTCGATCACCCGCGCGGCGATCCCGAACACCTCCTCGACGAGCTCGGCGTCGATGATCTCCGCGGGCGCGCCGGCGGCGTGCACTTGGCCCGCGCGCAACGCGACGAGATGGTCGGCGTAGCGGCACGCCTGGTTGAGGTCGTGCAGGACCATGACCACCGTGCGGCCGTGGCCCTCGACCAGCTCCGCCAGCAGGTCGAGCACTTCGACCTGGTGGGCGAGGTCGAGGAACGTGGTCGGCTCGTCGAGCAGCAGCACCTCGGTCTCCTGGGCGAGCGTCATCGCGATCCAGGAGCGCTGGCGCTGCCCCCCCGAGAGCTCGTCGAGCGCGCGGTCGCGCAGGTCGGCCGTCGCGGTCGCCGCCAGCGCGCCCTCGATCGCCGCCTCATCGCGCGCCGACCACTGACGGAAGAGGCGCTGGTGCGGGTAGCGACCCCGGGCGACCAGGTCCTCGACCACGATCCCGTCGGGCGCGATCGGCGACTGCGGCAGGATCCCGAGCCGCTTCGCCACCTCCTTCGTCGCCAGCCGGTCGAGCGCCTCGCCGTCGAGCAGCACGGCGCCGGCGCGCGGGCGCAGCAGCCGCGCGAGCGCGCGCAGCAGGGTCGACTTGCCGCTGCCGTTGGCGCCGACCACGGCGGTGATCCGCCCGCGCGGGACCGCCAGCTCGAGGTCGCGAACGACCTCGGCCCCGTCGTAGGCCAGGGTCAGGCGGCTCGCGCGCAGCAGCTCGGCCATCACGTGGCCCCGATCCGGTTGGCCCGCCGGAGCAGGTAGAGGAAGTACGGCGCGGCGAGGATCGCGGTCACGATCCCGACCGGGATCTCGGTCGGCGAGAAGAGCAGGCGGCCGCCCAGGTCCGCGACCAGGACGAGCAGCGCCCCGGACGCAGCGGCGACCGGGAGGACGCCGAATGGCGACGTCGATCCGCACAGGCGCCGGGCGATGTGCGGCGCGATGAAGGCGACGAAGGCGATCGGGCCTGCGGCCGAGACCGCGACGGCGCTGAGTCCGGTCGCGATCGTGAACAGCCCGAGCCGCGCGGCCTCTGCCCGGACGCCGAGCGCGCGCGCCAGCTCGTCGCCGAGCTGCAGGGCCGCGAGCCGCCGGGTCAGCAGCAGCGTCAGGGGCAGCAACGCGACGAGCGTCACGGCGAGCGGCCAGACGTGCTCCCAGCCCCGGCCGTTGAGCGAGCCGACCAGCCACACGAACGCCTGCGCGACCTCGTAGATCTGTCCGCGCGTGAGGACGTATGAGACCCCGGCCTCGAGCATCGCGGCGACTCCGATCCCGACCAGGACCAGCCGGTAGCCGTGCACTCCCCCGCGCCAGGCGAGGCCGTAGAGGACGGCGCCGGTGATCAGCGCGCCGAGCAGAGCGGCCAGCGGGACCGAGAGCGCCCCGTTCGAGCCACTGAACACGATCAGCCCGACGGCGGCCAGCGACGCGCCGCCCGTGATCCCGATCACGTCCGGGGCGACGAGCGGGTTGCGGGCGAGGTCCTGGAACACCGTGCCCGCGATGCCGAGCGCGACGCCGGCGAGCACCGCGGTGAGCGCGCGCGGCAGGCGCAGGTCGAAGACGATGAAGCTCGTCGCCTCGTCGCCCGCGCCGGCGAGCGCCGCGACCACGTCCGCGAGCGAAACCGGGAACTCGCCGAGCGCGACGCTGGCCAAAAAGGCGGCCACGGTCGCCGCCACGAGCCCGGCGAGCGCCGCGACGACGCGCAGGTCGACCCGCGCCGAGAGCGCACCCGTGCGGATCGCGATCACCCGCCCGGCGCTCATAGCTCGGCCAGCCTCCGGCGGCGCACGAGCGCGATGAAGAACGGCGCGCCGAGCACCGCGGTGACGATCCCGACCTCGAGCTCGGCCGGGCTGGCGACGACCCGGGCGAGGACGTCGCCGGCCAGCAGCACCGCGGCGCCGAGCCCGATGCTGTACGGGACGATCCACCGGTAGTCGGCGCCGACGAGCCCGCGCGCCATGTGCGGGACGGCGAGGCCGACGAAGGCGATCGGGCCGGCGGCGGCCACACCGGCGCCGGCAAGCAGGACGAAGCCGACGGCGACCGCGACCCGCGCCCGGGCGACGCGCTGGCCCAGGGAGCGGGCCACCTCGTCGCCGAGGGCCAGCGCGTTCAGCCACCGCCCCGATGCCAGCGCGAGCGCGATCCCGACGGCGATCAGCGGCGCCACGGCGAGCACGACCCCGGTGTCGCGGCCGGCGATCGAGCCGACGATCCAGAACCGGAAGTCGTCCAGCGTCCGGGTGTCGAAGACGAGCACGGGGCTGGTCAGGGCGACGAGTAGCGCGGCCAGGACCGCGCCCGCGAGCGCGAGCTTCACCGGGGTGGCGCCGTCGCGGCCCGAGGTCCCGAGCGCGTAGACGAGCACGGAGGCCACCGCCGCGCCGAGCAGGGCGAACCAGACGTAGCCCTGGATCGAGGAGATCCCCAGGAGGAAGATCCCGAGCACGACCGCGAACGCGGCCCCGGCGTTGATGCCGAGGATCCCGGGGTCGGCGAGCGGGTTTCGCGTCAGCCCCTGCATCAACGCGCCGGCCGCCCCGAGCGCGGCGCCGACCAGCAGCCCGACCTCGGTCCGGGGGACGCGCAGCTCGGTGACGATCACGTGCGCGTCGGAGTCGTCGAAGGCCGTGAACGCCGCCCACACCTCGCCGAGCGAGATCGCGAACGAGCCGATCGCGAGCGAGGCGATCGCGGCGAGCGCGACGGTGACCAGCACCGCGATCAGCCCCGCCGCGCGCGCTCGTCCGGTCGCGAGGACGGCCGGGCGCGGACGCGCCGCCGATCGCCTCGACGCCGTGCCGGCCCGCCCGCCGGCGGCGTCCACCCTCACTCGGCGTCACCGGCCCCGGCGCCAGACGTCGCCTCGACCGCCGCCGCCAACTCGGGCACGAGCTCCTCGATCGCCAGTGGCAGGCTGAGCGGGGTGCTGAACGAGAGCGCCGCCGCCACCTCCTCGTCCGGGTAGACGTCGGCGCCATCACGGACCACGTCCGGGCGCCGGTAGAGCGGGTCGCCGAGGAGCTCGTCGCGCGAGGCGGCGATCTCGCCGATGTCGACCATCACCAGTACGTCCTCGTCGATCAGGCGCAGCTGCTCACCGCTGACCCGGGTGAAGAACTGGTCGCCCGCGAGGTCGTCGATCTCGGCCGGTGCCCGAAACCCGAGCGAGGCGAGGAACCGCCCCCGAGGGTCCTGGGAGGAGTAGGCGCCGATGCTGCCGCTCTCCTCCTGGTAGGCGGCGATCGCGACCGCGCGCCCGAACTCGGGGTGCTCCTGGCGCGCGCGCTCGAACTGGCGCTCGATCTCGGCGACCAACCGCTCGGCCTCGCTCTCGCGGCCGAGCGCCCGTCCGATCATCAGGGTCTGCTCCTGCCACGGCATCCCGTAGTCGACGTACTCGTCGGTCTGCGCGACCGTGGGCGCGATCCGTGAGAGCTTCTCGTAGTCCGACTCCGTGATGCCGGCGTAGGTGGCGAGGATCAGGTCCGGGCGCAGGGCCGCGATCTGCTCGCAGTTGAGCTCGCCTGCGGGAAGCACCTCGGGCTCCGCGTCGCCGAGCTCGTCCTGGGCCCAGGGCCAGGTCGCGGATGGGCGCTCGCCCATCCACTCGCGCACCGCGATCGGCCGCACCCCGAGCGCGAGCGCGAAGTCCTGCTCATTGAAGCCGAGGCTGAGCACGCGCTCGGGTGGCGCCCCGACCTCGGTCGTCCCGTACTTGTGCTCGATCGTGACCGGGAACGCGTCGCCGGTGACGTCCGGCGAGCCGCCCGTCTGCGGGCCTCCCTCGGCGGCGCCGCAGGCGGCGAGCGCGACGGCGGCAACCACAAGCGTGCCCGCGAGGGCGATCCGTCGGGGCTTGTCGAGTGCGCGCTCTGGCATCCGTCCAGGAGGAATTAGGTCTACCTAATATCAAATTAGGGAGCCCTAAGACCACGCGGCCACCCGTGCGCCCGCTCGTGCCCCGACGCGCCGGGCCGCCATGCCGTGGAGCTCGGCCCTACGCTACGCGGCGCGAATGCAGCTGCGGCCGGCCACGCGCGAGGAGTTCGACGCCTTCAGCCGCGTCGCGCTGTCGGCGTTTCACCGCGAGCTCTCCGACGTCGCGCGCGAGCGCTACCAGCGCATCGGCGAGCCCGAGCGCTCGCTGGCCTGGTTCGACGACGGGCGCATCGTCGCGACCACGGGCGCCTTCACGCGACGGCTGACCGTGCCCGGCGGCGAGGTCGCGTGCGCGGCGGTGACCGCCGTCGCGGTGGCGCCCACACACCGCCGCCGCGGGCTGCTGACCGCGATGACCCGGCGCCAGCTCGCCGATGTGCGGGACCGCGGCGAGCCGGTGGCGATCCTCTGGGCCTCCGAGGGCGGGATCTACGGCCGCTTCGGGTACGGGATCGCCACTCGTGCGGCCCACCTGGTGGCCGGTCGCCCCGCGGCGCGTGTGGCCGCGCCGCCGGAGCCCGACGAGCTGTTGCGCGCGGGTCCCGCCGGCGAGCACGTCGAGGCGATGCGCCTCGTGCACGATCGGGTGCGCCTCACGCGCGCCGGGATGCTCGACCGTCGCGGCCCGTGGTGGCAGGACAACCTCCACGATCCCGAGGCCGATCGCGACGGCGGTCAGCCGCTTCAGGCCGTGGTCGTCGGCGGCGGCTACGCGCTCTACTCGGTCAAGCCGCAGTTCGACGCCGACGATCTCCCCTCCGGTGAGGTCAGGGTGCGCGAGCTCATCGCACGGACGCCCGCCGCGCGCGCGACCCTGTGGTCGTTCCTGCTCGACCAGGACCTGACCGCAAGCACGACCTGGGATCTCGCGCCCCTCGACGACCCGCTGCCGCTCATGCTCAGCGACCCCCGGGCCGTGCGCGTGAGCGAGGTCGAGGGGCTGTGGGCGCGGATCATCGACGTCGGCGGAGCGCTGGCGGCGCGCGAGTACGGATCTCAGCTCGACCCGGAACTCGTGCTCGAGGTGACCGACGCCTTCTGCCCCTGGAACGAGGGCCGCTGGCGCGTCACCCGCGAGGGCTGCGCGCGCACCGATGCGGCACCCGACCTCGCTCTCGGCGTCGCCGACCTGGGCGCGGCTTACCTCGGCGGCACGACGCTGGTCGAGCTGGCGGACGCGGGCCGGGTGCGCGAGCTGCGCCCCGGCGGACTTGCCCGCGGGTCGGCCGCGTTTCGCGGCGAGGTCGAGCCGTGGTGCCCTGAGACCTTCTGATTCACCGGGCCGCGGTCCCCCTGCCAACGCGCCTGCTCGACCATCGGTCAACGACGCACCGGGCCCTTCGGCCATAGGCATCGAGTGCGAGCTTCGTGCCGTCATCGGTCGGCATGCGCTTCTCCTCGTCTCGTTGGGTGCTGGACGTCCGCTCACGCCGTCCGGTAGCGCAAGAGCAGGATCTCGGAGCGAAACGGCCGGGCCTCGACCAGGCGAAGCCTCGGGATCGCGCCGGCGTCCTCGAACAGCCGCCGGCCGTGCCCGAGCACCACCGGGTACACGAACAGCCGGTACTCGTCGACCAGCCCGGCGCCAACCAGACCGCGCACCAGCGTCATGCTGCCCGTCGTCACGATGTCCTTGCCGGGCTCGGACTTCAGGGCCTCGACCTCCTCCACGAGCGAGCCTCGCAGCACAGTGGTGCGCTCCCAGTCGGGGTCGCGAAGCGTGGAGGCGAGGACGTACTTCGAGACGCTGTTGAGGTAGTCGGTGATGCCCGTCGTGTCGGCGGTCTGCAACGCCCAGTAGCCGCGCATCTGCTCGAACGTCACCCGTCCGACGAGGAATGCGTCGGCCGCCTCGCGCTGCTCGCGAAGCGCCGCCTCGATGTCGGACTGATCGACCTCCGCGTCATCGCCGGCCGGATCGAACCAGCCCTCCGTCGCCTCGATCACGCCATCGAGCGTGATGTTCTCGGTGACGATCAGGTCCCTCATCCTCGACCTCCAAAGGCTCGCTCTCGCATCAGTCTGAGGACCATCGCGGGCGGCCAAACTCATCGCTGTCCGCTCGCTTCGAGGCTCGTGGCGGGGCGGCGCCGGTGGGTAGCAGGCGCGGCATCGGGTACCCGCAGGGGGGCCGGCCGAGAGGAGGATCCGTCACCACCGCCGTCATGGGGGTCCTGCTGCTGGGGTCCGAGGGCGGTCCGGTCGTAAGTGCGTCGCTCAGCCTGTTCGAGCTGATCGGCTACAACCTTCTGGTCGTCAGCTTCGTCCTCGTCCTGCGCGTGTTGTTCGTCGTCTTCCGTCCCGAACCACCACGCTGATGACGCCGGCTCCGGATCAGGGCGTGGCTCAGCGCGACAGCCCTACGGACTCGAGCGCCTCGACGCGGCTGCCGTAGTAGTCGAGCCGCACGGCTTTACCCCCTCGAACCGTCCACACCATGCCGTCGAGGCGCTCAACCGGCACGCCGCTGCCCTTGCCCCGGGCCGATACGCGGACGACCGCCACCACCTTGTCGGCCGCGGCGAGGTACTCCTCCGGCTGGATCACAAAGCTCTCCCAGGCCTGCGCCCAGTCGGCGATCCACTCGCGGAAGCCGTCGGGACCGCGATACGTCCCGGCGTCCGGGACATCGTGATCGTGGATCTCGATCTCCGGGTCCAAGTCGTCCCAACGCGGCTCGCCGGTCCGCAGAAAGCGCTCCACTCCGCGACGCGCGAGCTCGATGTTCTTCTCCGGTGACATCCGTCCGCGCACGTTGCGAGGCTAGCCGGCCGCGAGGCGTTGGCGCCGTGTGATCTCGGCCTGGGTCGGCTCATCGAATTCGAACGACCCGGGGTTGAGGTCGCCTGCTCGTTCGTAGGTGTTGATCGTGACGCCGGTCTTCGAGACTTTGGTGTCGATCAGCTTCAGTCCGCCGGGGATTGTGCCATCGCCGAAGAGGCGTTTGCCGGTGCCGATGACCACGGGGAAGATCCAGATCCGGAGCTCGTCGATGAGGTCGTGCTCGAGCAGTGTCTGGATCAGACCCGGGCTGCCGTGAACCTGGATCTCGGGGCCATCGTCCTGGCCCTTGAGTGTCGCGACGTATTCCGCGACGCCCCCGGTGATCAGGGTGGAGTTGTTCCACTCCACCCGCTCCAAGGTCGTCGAGGCGACGTGCTTGCGGATCCTGTTGAGCCGGTCGGCGATCGGGCCGTCGGTGTACGGCCAGTGCGCCGCGAAGATCTCGTAAGTCCCGCGGCCGAGCAGCAGCTCGTAGGGGTCGGCCTCGGCCATCCGTCCCATCGTCTCGTCGTCGAAGTAGTTGACGGCCCAGCCGCCGTGCGTGAACCCGCCGGTCGGGTCCTCCTCCGGGCCGCCGGGCGCCTGCATGACGCCGTCGAGCGACACGAACGTGTTGACAGCGAGCGTTCTCATGGGGATCTCCTCGGTAATGGGTTGGCTGCTGGTATCTACAACGAGGATCCGCGAGAAACTCATCGCTCGGGTCGCGGGCCCGTATCCCGGACGCCCCGATCGATCAGAGCCTCGGCGGAAGGCCGAACGCCCCAAACAGCGCGGGGAAGACGAACGAGGTGATCTCCGCGACGCGTCCGGCTTCGATCCGCAGCACGTCGAGCGCCAGCGGCCGGTACTCCGATTCGCCCGGCCGTCGCAGGTAGTGGGCGGTAGCCGGCTGGCTGTTCGCCGCCGCGACGAGGGTGCGGAGCCGGCCGAACTCGGGATCGAATCCCTGCCGCATCGCGATCAGAATCGCCTCCCGCCCCGCGTACCAGGTGGGGTGCGGCGGCATCGTCAGGCGCGCGTCCTCCAGCAGAAGCGCGGCCAGCCCGTCGGCGTCCGCCCGCTCGTGGGCGTCCACGTAGCGTCGCAGCAGCTCACGCTCCTCCTTGCTCGGCTGCGAGGACGGCGCCCACTCCGTCCGCCGCTCACCCAGGCGGTCCCGAAGCGTGCCTCGGGCCCTCTGCAGCGCGCTGTTGACCGCGCCGACGCTCGCCTCGAGCAGCGCGGCCGTGTCCTTCGCCGACCATCCGAGCACGTCGCGGAGAATCAACACCGCCCGCTGTCGCGGCGGCAGGTTCTGGATCGCGGCGATGAAGGCAAGCTCGATCGTCTCCCTCGCGACGACCACCGCACCGGGCTCGTCCTCGGCGGAGGAGATCGGCTCGAGCAGCCGATCGGGGTACGGCTGCAGCCAGGGAAGATCCGCCGGGGGCGAAGGCGGCGCGGCCGGGTCCCCCGCCGCCGCCACCTGTGGCGGCAACACCCGGCGCGGCCTGCTGCGAAGCACGTCGAGGCACGCGTTGGTCGCGATCCGGTACAGCCAGGCTCGGAACGAGGAGCGCCCGTCGGAGCCGAAGCTCGCGCGCTTGCGCCACGCGCGCAGGAAGGTCTCCTGGACAAGATCCTCGGAGTCATCGAACGAGCCGAGCATCCGATAGCAGTGGACCTGAAGCTCCGCTCGGTGACGCTCGAAGTGCGCGGCGAAGGCGGATTCCTCGCGCGGCTCCGTCAGCTGCTCGGACGAGCTCATCGCCGGATATGACCGCCGACCGACGAGCAACTCATCGGAGAACGTCACCAGGTGGCAAACCGCTCGCCGAGGCTGCCGCGGTCCGTGAACCCGACCGAGCCACGCTGATCGGATCTCGACTAGCGGCCTTCTCGCAGCTGCAGCCGGTTGCCGTCAGGGTCCTGGAACCCTGCGATATAGGCGAACGGGTACTCGAGCACCTCGGTCTCGAACTTGACGTCGCGCGACTTCAGCGCCTCGACCGCCTTCCGGCAATCCTCCACCTCGATTGTGTACGCGGCCGGGATGCGGCCTTGTACCGGCTGGGCCTGCCCGGGCGTCCCGGGCCAGAGAAGCAGCTGGAAGTCCTCCTGTCCCTTCACGCCGACGGCCACGAACCGCGGTCCGTCGGGTGTCGGGTTGTCGGCCCGCTGCTCGAAGCCGAGGACGTCCGTGTAGACGTCGAGCGCCCTGTCCTGGTCGCTGACGAACACGGTTGTATATACGACGCTTTCCAGCATTGCTGTTCCTCCAGCGTTCGTGGTCATTACCTGGATGACGAATGGCGACGAGCGAATGTGACCGCCGACGATGAGATGCGTGCTGCCTGATTCATTAGCCTCGCGTCGGTGCCCTCGCCAATCAGCCTGGACTTCTACGACGTCGAGCTGCGCGCTCACCACGAGCACCTTCGCGCCGCCTACCGGATCGGCCGCGGTGACGAGGTTGTCGACATCGCGTGCGGAACGGGGCTGACGACTCGCGAGGCGGCGCGCGCCGGCGCGCCGGGCAGTGTTGTCGGCGTCGACGTGTCCGAGCGCATGCTTGAGCGCGCCCGTCAGGTGACGGCGGCCGAACGGCTCGACAACGTCCGGTACGAGCTAGGCGACGCCCAGGTGCATCGCTTCGACCCCGCCGGCTTCGACGTGGCGATCAGCCGCTTCGGGACGATGTTCTTCTCGGATCCGGCCGTCGCGTTCGCCAACATCGCCGCCGCCCTTCGACCCGAGGCGCGCCTGGTGCTGCTCGTCTGGCAGCGACGCGAGCACAACGAATGGGCGCGGGCGATCGACGCCGCGCTGGGCAACGCGGCGCAGCGACCCGAGCCCGGCGCGGACCCGTTCTCGCTCGGCGATGCCGAAGCCACCGCGGACATCCTCGAGCGCACCGGCTTCGACGGGATGCGCTTCGAGGACGTCCGCGAGCCGGTCCTCTACGGACACGACCTCGACGCCGCGCTCGCGTTCGTCCGGGGGTTTCAGGACACCAGCGCGGCCCTGGCGAGCCTGAGCGACGGCGAGGCGGCTGATGCCGTCGAGCGCCTGCGCGAGACGCTCGCGGCGCACTACAGCGACGAGCGCGGCGTGGTCTTCGATGCGCGTTCCTGGTTGATCACGGCCCGGCGACGCCGCTGAGAGTCAGTCAGCCCACCAGTGGCGCTGTCCCTCGACGTCTTCACGCGGAGCTTCGCCGAGATTGGGAGCGCCAATGACGATGATCTCGAGGCCCTCGGGCCCGGCCTCGTAGCCTCGCCACGTACCGGGCGGGATGCGCACCGCGTCCCACTCCTTGAGCTCGACGATCTCGTCGTCGAGCTTCATCCGCCCGCTCCCGCGCAGGACCACGTACACCTCCTCCTGCGTCTTGTGCGTGTGGCCGTACGGGAAGCGATAGCCGGGCGGGACGCGCTGGTAGCCCAGGCCGGATTGCTCGAGCTCGAGCGCCTGGGTCGCCAGGCGGAACTCCAGGTCCGGTGCGCCGTCGAAGTTGGACCCGAGGTCCTCGAGGTCCTCCTTGAGGTTCCTGAGCGTGAACGGCACGGGCGCAATCCTACGGTGCCCTGGCTGGACCGCCGATCTGATGCGTGAAGGGCTTTGCAGGGGACTATCCCTAGCGGGT
>WHSW01000479.1 GCA_009379895.1 Solirubrobacterales bacterium | reverse complement strand
CGTCGCGAAGCTTCTCGAAGCTCACCTCCGGCTGTTCCTTGGCCATTACTCCCCCCTCGTCCCATCCCGTGGCACGTCCACCGAGAGGGTCCCATGAGAGGCCCGTGCCGCTCGCAATGCCCGCCGCAGCTCGTCGACCAGCCCGCCGACCGTACGTGTGGTCATCAGCGCGACATCGTCGACCGACACTCGCAGGCGGAACCGCCGAGTCATCTCCTCCTCCATCACCTCGGCCATCTCGATGATGGCCAGTGAGTCGGCACCGAGCTCCTCGACCAGCCGCAGCGGCGCTATCACCGCCGCGGGCTCGACCTCCATGACCCGGCAGACGGCCCCGCGGGCGCACTCGAAGACGTCGTCGGCCGTGGGCTCGACGACGTCTCGCGTGCGGTCAGCGGACACCATGGCGGGTGCCGCTTCGACACCGTGCGGGTAGCACCGGCTACGCCGGCTCGACGACCTGCCGCCGCTTGCCCCGTATCCCGTATGTGCCACATGTCGGGCAGGCGCGGTGCGGCAGCTTCGACTCGCGGCACTGTGGACAGCTCACCAGCGCCGGCGCCTGGCCCTTCCACCGCGCCCGGCGGT
>WHSW01000478.1 GCA_009379895.1 Solirubrobacterales bacterium | reverse complement strand
CGGGTCTGGCACCAGCGGCCGAGGTCGCCGCGGGCCAGGTGGGAATCCAGGGACACCGGACCGCCCCCCTTACGTGGTCTGCCAGGTGGTGGAGCGGCGGGCGATCGCGTACAGCTCGTCGACTTGGTCGGCGTCGACGAGGCGCAGGGTCCGCCACCGCAGCCAGTGGGTCAGTCGGTGCGCGGGTTGGACGAGGACGCCGCGGGCGTGGTCGTGGCCTTTCAGGTCGGCGCCGACGACGGCGATCAGGATCTCGCCGTTGATCATGCCCTTGACCGCCCGCCCTAGCCCGAGCCGCAGCCCGGCCGCGATCAGCGGCAGCGCCGCGCGCAGCAGCACCTTTCGCACGATGACTTGTTCGCTCTTCGCCCCATACACACGGGCCATTTCGACGAGCTCGGCGTCGACCGTCTGCACCGCCGTGATCGTGTTGACGATGACGATGAAGACGGCGTACTGGACGATCAACGCGACAATCGCCCAGCGCGACAGCCCGAACAGCGAGAAGTAGATCGGTACGAAGACGACGGTTGGCGCCGTGAGGAACATGTAGACGTAGGGATCCAGTGCGCGTTCCAGCCACCGAATA
>WHSW01000477.1 GCA_009379895.1 Solirubrobacterales bacterium | reverse complement strand
ATTGCAGAGCAGAGCGGGGAGACCGACGACGTCGTGATGGTGGGGGCGCACCTGGACTCCGTCCCCGACGGCCCGGGGATCAACGACAACGGATCGGGATCGGCATCGATTCTCGAGCTCGCGGTCGCGCTGTCCGGCGTCGAGACTCGCGAGGGAGTTCGGTTCGCGTTCTGGAGCGCGGAGGAGCTCGGCTTGATCGGTTCCGACCACTACGTATCGGAGCTGAGCGACGCGGAGAGGAACCGCATCACGGCTTATCTCAACTTCGACATGGTGGCTTCGCCCAACTACATGCGTCTCGTCTACGGAGACAGCCTCGGCAACGTCGACGATCCCGCGGCTATCAAGAACCTCTTTCTCGACTACTTCGCAGAACGGGACCTCGACACCGACCTCATCGACCTTTCCGGCCGTTCGGACCACGGCCCCTTCGAGCGCGCGGGTATCCCGGTTGGGGGTTTGTTCACGGGGGCCGAGATGATCAAGGATCGCGAGGCCGCCCGGCTATTCGGGGGCGAGCCGGCCGCCCAGGCGATCCCTGCTATCACCTCGCATGTGACGACATCGAAAACATCAGCGAGGAATCCCA
>WHSW01000476.1 GCA_009379895.1 Solirubrobacterales bacterium | reverse complement strand
TGCCGAAGCACCTCCCCGCAGTGCTCGGCACCGGTTATCTGCCGACCACACGGCCGGGATTTCATCTGCCCAAGGGCGGAGGATGCCGCCGCACTGCCGAAAACGTGTGGGAATGCGTCGTTGACGATCCCGTCCGCGGCCCGGTGCCGTGGCTGGCCAGCGCCGGTGCTGCTGGCGGTGCCGGCATGGTGGGCTCTGCGCATGAGGCGCATGCGCGCGTAACGCCCACACTACGGTGAGCCGTGGCGATGTCGTCGGGTCGGCGTGGTGTGCGCAGCTAGCCTCGCGCTTTCGCGGTGTTGCGGGGGTTGGGTCGTGTTGATGAAGAAGAAAGGTGCTCCGAGCTGCGATAATTCGGATTGCTGAGGCCCGAGTTTTCGCGAGTTCGAGGAGCACCTTTCTGGTGGGTAAGTCTACTGGTCCCTACCCGTCGTTGTCGGTTGACACGGCCGGAATTGGGATCGTGTCGCAGGCCGGTGCGGTCGCGCTGCTGCGTACCGCCGAGAAGACCGGACTAACCAGGGCGCTCTCGGCAGCAGTGGCGCCGTGGCGTAAACCGTCAGCTACCCATGATCCGGGCAAGATCCTGCT
>WHSW01000475.1 GCA_009379895.1 Solirubrobacterales bacterium | reverse complement strand
GATGCTGTGCACCCCGTGCTCGCTGGCCCAGGAGGTCGGCCTCGGGCTGGGCACCAGGTCGGCCAGCAGCGGCTGACCGAACTGCTGGAACAGGCCGGGTTCGGGCACGTCCGCCGTGCCACCGAGACGCCGTTCAACCTCATCCTGGAGGTGCGTCCCTGAATCGACACCCGCCGGGGCAGCCGGCCGAGCGCGGGCGCGTTCACCGAGCACGTTCCTGCCGACCGGCTGCTCCGGCGACGCGGCTCCTTACCGCGAGGCCGGGAGCGCGAGCCCGATGCATACCCGAGCCGACCGGTTACGGCCGGTTCCAGGAAGCGGGATTATGGGCAGCATGGTCGCCGCCGAATGGTCCACCGCAGCGCACGTTTGCCGCTACCTTTCCCGGGCAGACGGCTACCCGCACCGCAGCGAGGGTGAGGCTGCTTTGCTCGACCACGTACCCCGCGGTGCGCGCCGGATCCTCGACCTGGGCACCGGCGATGGACGCCTGCTCGCGCTACTGCACGTTGACCGTCCCGACGCGCTCGGCGTAGGCCTCGACGTCTCCGAGCCCATGCTCGACGCCGCACGCGAGCGCTTCGCGGGCGACC
>WHSW01000474.1 GCA_009379895.1 Solirubrobacterales bacterium | reverse complement strand
AGGGCGGCACGCCCGACATGTCCTCGCCTTCCAGCAGGATCTGGCCCGCGGTCGGAGTCTCGAAGCCGGCCAGCATGCGCAGCAAGGTGGTCTTGCCGCAGCCAGAGGGGCCGAGCAGCGAGAAGAACTCGCGTTTGTAGATGTCCAGCGACACGTCGTCGACGGCGAGGAAGTCGCCGAAGTGCTTGGTGACGCCAACGATCTGTAAGTGAGGCTTCTGGTGGGGGTCGCTCCACGGCGCCCAGCGCTGTCGGGCCGCCGAACTGCCGCTGCGCGCGACGCTGCCTGCTGTTCCGGCTTCGCTCATCCCGTCAATCCCCCGCTCGCACCTCTGCCGGCCCTCTGCGGCTCTCAAATGCGCAACGGCCCCGCTCCCTCCTGGGGGGCGGGGCCGTTTTGCCGGACTTACTGACCGCTCTTCACTTGGTCCAGAGGCGGGTGACCACCCGCTGGACGCGCGGGTCGTAGGGAGATGTCGTGTACAGCGTCTCCAACGCCGCCGGGGTCGGATAGATCGCCGGATCGTCGATCACGTCCTCCTCCAGGAACTCCTGCGACGCCTTGTTGCCGTTGGCGTAGTAGACGTAGTTGGA
>WHSW01000473.1 GCA_009379895.1 Solirubrobacterales bacterium | reverse complement strand
CGTGCTCGATCAGGTAGACGGTGCCAGGCTCACCACCGCGTTGGACCGCGTCGACGAGCACCAGTAGATCGTATCCGTCGAGCAGCTGGTAGGCGAGGTGTATGCCGCGGATACCGTAGTCGGACAGCTCGACTCCGGCCGGCAGGGTGGCTGCGGCGAGGTGCTCGGCGACGGCCACGCCGAACCCGTCGTCACCGCAGAACACGTTGCCGACGCCCGCGACGAGTATCCGCGGGCGTTCGCGTGCCTCCTCGGCGGTCGGCCGGGTCATACGTCCTTCACCGGGTGCACCTCGTCGGGCGCGAAATAGAGGAACCTGCCGTGTACGTGCTGGATCTCGGTCGCCTCGGGGTCGTCGTCGAGCGATACAGCTGGAGCCCGCGGACCTGCGGGCGGTGTTCGCCGGCGAACGGGCGCACTCGGCCCGGCCCTGGCTGGGCACCAACGCTATCTACCGGGCGGCACCCGTCCTCACTCGCCTCTCGGTGCACGAGAGCGACACCGTCGACGTGGAGGGTCTCGAGTTCCGCGAGTCGCTCGAGGTCGTGCGCATCGAAGGGGGCGTGGCCAACAACGTCGTGCCCGACGCCTGCT
>WHSW01000472.1 GCA_009379895.1 Solirubrobacterales bacterium | reverse complement strand
CGATGACCCCGATCCTGATCGCCGGACTGTGCTATCTGATAATCACGATCCCGCTATCACATCTGTCCCGCTACCTGGAGCGGCGCACCGGCGGGCGGAAGATCGGCACGCCGGAGTCGGCAGGGATCGAGGTGGAGGCCTGATGGCAGACCGGATCGTCGTCGCCGAGGGCCTCACCAAGTCGTTCGACTCGCTCCGCGTGCTCAGGGACATCGACCTGGCGGTGGAGCGCGGGCA
The DNA here is from genome assembly GCA_009379895.1 of Solirubrobacterales bacterium. GTDB lineage: Bacteria > Actinomycetota > Thermoleophilia > Solirubrobacterales > 70-9 > WHSW01. The sequence goes on along the minus strand of WHSW01000472.1, from coordinate 358 downwards.
GGTCATCTGCATCGTCGGGCCCTCGGGGTCGGGCAAGTCCACCCTGTTGCGCTGCATCAACCTGCTGGAGCGGCCGGACTCGGGACGCGTCGTCGTGGACGGCGTGGAGCTGACCGACCCGGACACCGACATCGACGCGGCGCGCAGGACCATCGGCATGCTCTTCCAGGCGTTCAACCTGTTCTCCCACCTCACCGTGCTGGACAACGTGGCCATCGCGCAGCGGAAGGTGCTGAAGCGCACCAAGACGCATGCGTACGAGGTCGCGCGGGCCACGCTGGCGAAGGTCGGCCTGTCGGACAAGGAGACCGCCATGCCCGCGCAACTGTCCGGCGGTCAACAGCAGCGGGCGGCGATC
>WHSW01000471.1 GCA_009379895.1 Solirubrobacterales bacterium | reverse complement strand
CGGCTGGCGGAGCTCGCCGAGTCGCTCGTCTCGCTGCCCGAATGGGCGCAGGAAGGCGGCACCATTCGCCGCTCGGTCCAGGTCGGCGACTTCGCCGCGGCGATCGCACTCGTCAACGCCGTTGCGGAGGCCGCCCAAGCGGCCAACCATCACCCCGATATTCACGTCACCGGCTACAAGCACGTGTCGTTCGAGGTTTCGACGCACGCAGCGAAAGCGCTGACGCGGCGCGACATCGAGCTCGCGACGGAGATAGACCGGCTCATCGCCGCCGCCTGACGAGGGCCTCACCGGTAGAATCGGCCCGGCATGACCGACACGCCGATCCGCATCCTGATCGCCAAGCCCGGCCTCGACGGCCATGACCGCGGCGCCAAGGTGCTCGCCCGCGGTCTGCGCGACGAGGGCTTCGAGGTGATCTACACCGGCCTGCGCCAGACGCCGGAGATGATCGCCGATGCGGCCGAGCAGGAGGACGTCGACGTCGTCGGCCTCTCGATCCTGTCTGGGGCCCACATGGCGCTCCTGCCACGCACGGTGCAGCTGCTGCGTGATCGCGGCATGCCGGACGTCCTGGTTGCCGCCGGGGGAATCAT
>WHSW01000470.1:249-597 GCA_009379895.1 Solirubrobacterales bacterium | reverse complement strand
ATGTGCGCGTCCGGTTATGGCTAATCTCCCAGCGCGACGCCTTCGCGGCGGCGGTCGGCGCCGCCGTCGTAGCCGCGTCCGGTGACGCGGATGCCCTGGATGCCGCTGGTCAGCGGCGCCACGCGGATCTCGTGGCCGAGCGCGCGCAGCGCGTCGGCGTGGCGGGTGGCGTCGGTGCCCTCCTCGAGGATCACCGCGTCGCCGCGGACCGCGACGTTGGGCAGGTCGATCGCCGCCTGCATGCCGAGATTCCAGTCGAGCATGCCGATCAGCGTCTTGGCGACGAAAGCGATGATGCGGGGGCCGCCGGGCGAGCCGACTGCGGCGTGGAGCCCGCCGTCCCCGTCG
>WHSW01000470.1:0-239 GCA_009379895.1 Solirubrobacterales bacterium | reverse complement strand
ACACCAGCACCGGCGCCATCGAGCTCATCGGCCGCTTGCCGGGTGCCGCCGCATTGGCCACCCGGTAGCCCTCGCGGTTCGGCCGGAAGGCGAAGTCGGTGAGCTCGTTGTTGAGCAGGAAGCCGCGCACCATCACGTGCGAGCCGAACGGGCGCTCGATCGACGAGGTCATGCTGACCGCGTTGCCGTCCGCGTCGACGACGGAGACATGCGAGGTCGACGGCCACGCGGCCGATGCC
>WHSW01000046.1 GCA_009379895.1 Solirubrobacterales bacterium | reverse complement strand
ACGGCGAGCCTGATCGAGTCGATCGTCGGGCCGGTGCTGCTCGTCGTGATCGGCGTCATCGCCTTCGTCGCGCTGCTAAAGCGCCAGGCCGCGATGGCCTTCGGCGCGATCGGGGTGGGCCTGCTCGCCGGGCTCTTCATCTACAGCCCCGATTCGGCGCAGGCCGTCTTCGATGACGTCTATCAGGCGGTGTTTAACTAGTCGCGATCGCCCGCTCGAAGGTGGCGAGGGCCTGACATGGCCTCGCGGTCTCCGGTCGTCATTCGCTCCTACCACGAGGTGCTGGGCAGCGTCGAGCGCCGCCTGTATCGCTTCGAGCGTTATCGCCTGCCGACCCCCTACGGGGTGCTGGTGCGTTCGCTGCTCTATGCCGCGGGCGCGCTGCTCGTGGTGGTGGTGGCCTCGGCGCTGCCGGTGCTCGGCGCCCTGCTCGGCGCCGGCTACGCCGCGTCGATGGCCGAGATCGGATCCCGCGATGTGGTCCCCGGCGCGAACGACAACGGGACCGGCGTCGTCCTGCTGCTCGAGCTCGCCGCGCGGCTACTCGCCGAGCCGACCTCCTCGACTCGCGTGATCCTGCTCTCGGCCGGCGCCGAGGAGTCGTTCAGCGAGGGGATGAAGGCCTTCGGCGAGCGCCACTTCGGCGAGCTGTCGCCCGCCGGCACGTTCTTCCTCTGCGTCGACACGCTCGGTTCGCCGACCCTGAGCGTGCTGCGTGGGGAGGGCTTCCTGAGGATGCATGATTACCCCGCCGAGGCGCTGGCGGTGATCGACGGGCTCGCCGAGGAGCTGGGGATCGAGATGGTCCCCAACCTGCGGCTGCGAAACGGCACCGACGGCCTCGAGCCGCTCGCCGCCGGGTATGCGACCGTGACCCTGTGCTCGGTCACCGACCTCAAGCAGCCCGCCAACTACCACTGGCCCACCGATACGGCCGAGAACGTCGACTACGGCACGCTCGCCGATGCGATCCGCCTGTGCGAGGCCGTGGTCCGCCGACTGGACGAGCGCTGGCTGTAGCGCGGCGGCGCGGCGGCGGCCGCTACGCCGCGACCGCGTGGCGCTCGATGATGCGCTCGAAGTCGACCCCGGCCGGCAGGGTCCCGTAGGCGCGACCCCAGTCGTCGGTGAGGCGCGTGGCGCAGAACGCGTCGGCGACCGCCGGATCCGCGTGGCGGACCACCAGCGAGCCCTGCAGGACGAGCGCCATCCGCTCGACCACCCGTCGCGCCCGGGCCTCGATCGCCTCGAGGTCGGAGAGCTCGTCGCGCAGCGCCGCGGCCGCGGCGTCGAGGCGCGGCTCGGCGCCCCCGGCCTCGGCGACCTCGGCGAAGAATGCCTCCAGCGCCTCCGGGCTGCGGACGATCGCCCGCAGCACGTCGAGGCACTGGACGTTGCCCGAGCCCTCCCAGATCCCGTTCAGGGGAGACTCTCGATACAGCCGCGGCATGCCCGACTCCTCGATGTAGCCGTTGCCGCCGAAGCATTCGAGGGCCTCGCCGGCGTGCCCGGGCGCCCGCTTGCAGAGCCAGTACTTGAGCACCGGTGTGGCGAGCCGGCGCAGGTCGCCGGCCGGCGGATCCGCGCCCGCCCGGCCGGGGTCCGCGTCGTCGGCGGCGGCGTGCGCCTCGTCGAAGGCGCGCGCCAGGCGAAGCGCCGAGATCGTCGCCGCCTCGGACTCGATCGCGAGGTCGGCGAGCACGTTTCGCATCAGCGGCTGGTCGACGAGCTGCTTGCCGAACGCCGCCCGGCCCTGGGCGTGATGGATCGCCCGCGCCGTCCCGGCCCGCATCCCGGTCGCCGCGCCCAGGGTGCAGTCGAGGCGGGTGTGGTTGACCATCTCGATGATCGTCGGCACGCCGCGCCCCTCCTCGCCGAGCATCCGCGTCCAGGCGGCGCGGAACTCGACCTCGCTGGAGGCGTTGGAGCGGTTGCCGAGCTTGTCCTTGAGCCGCTGCAGGTGGATGCGGTTGCGCTCGCCGTCGGGCGTGAAGCGGGGCATGAGAAAGCAAGAGAGACCGCCCTCGGCCTGGGCGAGGACCAGGAAGGCGTCGCACATCGGCGCCGACATGAACCACTTGTGCCCGGTGAGCTCGTACTCGGCGCCCGCCCCGCCGCCGTTCAGCGGCGTCGCGGTGGTGGTGTTGGCGCGCACGTCCGAGCCGCCCTGTTTCTCGGTCATCCCCATCCCGCACAGCGCCCCCGCCTTGTCGGGCGCCGGGCGCAGGCGCTCGCCGTCGTAGCGCAGCGAGGCGAAGCGCGGCTCCCACTCGGCCGCCACCTCGGGCTGGCGGCGCAGGGCGGGGAACGCCGAGTAGGTCATCGAGATCGGGCAGCCGACGCCCGCCTCGGCCTGCGAGAAGGTCATGAACATGCCCCCGCGCGCCACGTGCGCGCCCGGCTGCGCCTCGCGCCACGGCAGCGCGTGCAGGCCGTAGCCGACCGCGGCGCCCAGCAGCTCGTGCCAGGCGGGGTGGAACTCGACCTCGTCGATGCGGTGTCCGAAGCGGTCGTGGGTGCGCAACCGCGGCGGGTTCTCGTTCGCCTCGCGGCCGGCGCGCTGAGCGCGTGCCGAGCCGGCGAAGGCGCCGACCTCGCGGGCCCGCTCGATCGCCCAGTCGGCGCCCTCGCGGCGCAGCGCCTCGACCAGCACCCGATCGGTCTCGAAGACGTTGTAGTCCTCCAGCGGCGAGGCCTGGTTGGTGACCTCGTGGGTCTCGGAACGGGAGCGCTCGACGGTGGCCATCGAGGTCATTGTCTCAGAGCGGGTCGGTGAACTCCGCCGGGCGCTTGGCGAGCGTCGCCTGCACCGCGGCCGCCTGATTCGGCGTCCCGAGCAGCTCGCGCTGGAGCCGCTCCTCGAGCGCCAGCCCGTCGGCGACCGCGAGCCGCGGGACCTCGTCGGCCAGCCGCTTGATGCGGCGGATCGCGTCGGGCGAGCGGGCGGCGATCTCGCCGGCGAGGGCCCGCGCCGCGGCCGCGGGATCGGACTCGATCCGGGTGATCAGCCCGAGGGCCAGCGCCTCGTCGGCCTCGACGACCCGCCCGCTGTAGGCGAGCTCGCGGGCGACGTCGTCGCGAACCAGGCGCGGCAGCGTCTGCCAGAGGCTCATGTCCGGGACCAGGCCGTAGCGAACCTCCATCACCGAGAGGCGCGAGTCGGGCGCCGCGAGGCGGATATCGGCGGCGAGCGCGATCTGCAGGCCGCCGCCGAAGCAGGCTCCGTGCAGGCACGCGATCACGGGCACCGGCAGCGCGCGCCAGCCGTGCGCGACGCGCTGGGCGAATGTGGCCGGCTCGCCGTCGGCGCGCGCGAGGCCGTCGGCAGCCAGGTCGCCGTCGCCGGCGATGAAGCTCGCGAAGTCCAGCCCCGCGCAGAAGCTGGGCCCGTCGCCGGAGAGCACGGCGGCGCGCACCCCGCCGGCGGCGCGAACCGCGTCGATCGCCTCGTTGAGCGCGACGAACATGCGCCAGTCGAGCCCGTTGTGCTTCTCGCCGCGGACCATGCGCACGTCCGCGACCTGCCCGGCGACCTCGATCCGCACCCGCTCGGCGTCCATGCTCCGGACCCTAGACGAGCTACGGCGTGACCAGCTCGACCTCGGAGATGGTGAGCAGCACGAACCCGTGGCCGCACTCGCAGGTGACCCGATCGATCTCCTCGAGTCGGTCGGCGACTATCTCGAGCTCCTCGTAGCAGTCGCGTCCCGAGCAGACGACGTGCGCGAGCCACATGACGCGAGGGTGGCGGGCGGCGCGGACGGAAAGCGCGCGCGGGTAGATACCATCGCCGACCGCGATGGCGAGGATCAAGGTCGACAACCCGATCGTCGAGCTCGACGGCGACGAGATGACGCGGATCATCTGGGCGCTGATCAAGGAGCGGCTGATCCTGCCCTACCTCGACGTCGAGCTCGATTACTTCGATCTCTCGATCACCAGCCGCGACGCGACCTCCGACCAGATCACCGTCGACGCCGCGAACGCGATCAAGCGCCACGGCGTCGGGGTCAAGTGCGCGACGATCACCCCCGACGAGGCGCGGGTCGAGGAGTTCGGCTTAAAGGAGATGTACCGCTCGCCGAACGGCACGATCCGCAACATCCTCGGCGGGGTGATCTTCCGCGAGCCGATCGTGATCTCGAACGTGCCGCGGCTCGTGCCCGGATGGACGAAGCCGATCGTGATCGGCCGCCACGCGTTCGGCGACCAGTACCGGGCCACCGACCTAGTGGTCCCCGGCGCGGGCGAGCTGACCCTCACCTACACCCCCAAGGACGGCTCGGAGCCGATCGAGCTCGAGGTCTATGACTTTCCGGCGGGCGGCGTCGCGATGGCGATGTACAACCTCGACGACTCGATCCGCGACTTCGCCCGCGCCTCGATGCGCTACGGGCTTGAGCGCGGGCTCCCCGTCTACCTGTCGACCAAGAACACGATCCTGAAGCGCTACGACGGGCGCTTCAAGGACCTCTTCGCCGAGGTCTACGAGGGCGAGTTTCGGGCCGAGTTCGAGGCCAACGACCTGACCTACGAGCACCGGCTGATCGACGACATGGTCGCCGCGGCGCTCAAGTGGGAGGGGGGCTACGTGTGGGCCTGTAAGAACTACGACGGCGACGTGCAGTCCGACACCGTGGCCCAGGGCTTCGGCTCGCTCGGGCTGATGACCAGCGTGCTGATGACGCCAGACGGCCAGACGGTCGAGGCCGAGGCGGCGCACGGCACCGTCACCCGCCATTTCCGCCAGCACCAGCAGGGCAGGCCGACCTCGACCAATCCGATCGCCTCGATCTTCGCCTGGACGCGCGCGCTGGCGGCCCGCGGGCGGATGGACGCGACGCCGGCGGTATCGGAGTTCGCCCACGCGCTCGAGCGCGTCTGCGTGCAGACGGTCGAGAGCGGCAGGATGACCAAGGACCTGGCGCTGCTCGTCGGCGGCGACCAGGAGTTTCAGACCACGCAGGAGTTCCTCGACTCGATTGACGAGAACCTGCAGAAGGAGATGGCGTGAGCGAAACCCCCGTCAAAGTCACCGTCACCGGCGCCGCCGGGCAGATCGGCTACGCGGCCATCTTCCGGGTCGCCTCCGGGCAGATGCTCGGCCCCGACGCCCCGGTCGAGCTGCGGCTGCTCGAGATCTCTGAGGCGATCCCGGCCGCCGAGGGCACCGCGATGGAGCTCGAGGACTGCGCCTTCCCGCTGCTCGCCGGGATCGAGGTCACCGACGATCCCAAGCTCGCCTTCGAGGGCGCCAACGTCGGGCTGCTGATCGGCGCCCGGCCGCGCGGCAAGGGGATGGAGCGCTCGGACCTGCTCGAGGCCAACGGCGCGATCTTCAAGCCCCAGGGCGAGGCGATCAACGCGGGCGCCGCGGACGACATCCGGGTCCTGGTCGTCGGCAACCCGGCGAACACCAACTGCCTGATCGCGATGTCGAACGCCCCCGATGTGCCGCGCGAGCGGTTCACCTCGATGATGCGGCTCGACCACAACCGCGCGGTCTCGCAGCTCGCGAGCAAGCTCGGCGTGCCGCTCGGCGAGATTCGCAGGATGGCCGTCTGGGGCAACCACTCGACGACCCAGTACCCCGACCTCGTCCACGCGCAGGCCGGCGGCCGCAACGCCTGGGACGCGGTCGAGGATGAGGCCTGGATCGCCGACGAGTTCATCCCCACGGTCGCCAAGCGCGGCGCGGCGGTGATCGAGGCGCGCGGCGCCTCGAGCGCCGCCTCGGCGGCCAACGCGGCGATCGACCACGTCCACGATTGGATGCTCGGCACCCGCGACGGCGACTGGGTCTCGATGGCGGTCCCGTCGGACGGCTCCTACGACGTGCCCGAGGGGCTCGTCGCGGGGTTTCCGGTCACCTGCTCGGGCGGCGAGTGGTCGCTGGTCGGGGGCCTCGAGATCGACGCCTTCTCGCGCGAGCGAATCCTCGCCTCGGCGGCCGAGCTCGAGGCCGAGCGCGAGGCCGTGCGCGGTCTCGGCCTCATCTAGTGGCCGCGTCGATCCCGGTCGCAGACGGTGCGGCGCGGCGGCTGGCCGGCGTGCGTCGCCACGGCGCAATACGATGAGTGCTGTCGAAGTTCAACCGGGGGAGTCGAGGAGGTCCGCGTGCGTCGCCGCATCCTGTTCTCACTGATCGCAGTGCTGGCGCTGCTCGTCGTGGCCGCCGGGGCCCAGGCCGCCAGCTTCGACGCGCATCTGAAGACGCCCGGCCATCACCCCAAGGCCGGCAAGGACTGGCCGATCAAGGTCACCGCCGAGAAGCGCGGGCGGGCGATCAAGGCGAGCGCCTTCTATCAGTTCCTCTACAACGGGCAGGTCGTCTCGACCCAGTACCCGAGCCCGCACGGCCCGCCCCGTCACAAGCCCTACAAGTTCAAGGGGAGCTACAAGGACCCGATCCTGTGGCCGAAGCGCGCGGTCGGCTTCAAGCTCACGTTCCGGGTCGTGGTCCGGGCCAAGCACCGAGGCAAGGTGAAGCTCAACTACCGGGTGCGCGTCAGGGACTGACGCTGGCGTCGGACCGGGGCAGACCGGCGGCCGGTCGCGGCGGCGCGCGTGTCGTCGTCGACGATGTACGACGCGTGCACGGGGAGACGATCGTCGCGCTCGACGGGCTCTCGCTGACGATCGAGCCGGGTGAGTTCGTCGCCCTGAGCGGACCCTCGGGGTCGGGCAAGACCTCGCTGCTCTCGCTGATCGGCGGGCTCGACGCCCCGTCCTCGGGCCACGTCGAGGTCGACGGGGCGCGGATCAGCGACGGCGGCGACCTGGCCGGGTTCCACGGAGGGGTCGTCGGCTTCGTCTTCCAGCACCACTACCTGCTCTCGCACCTCTCGGCCGGCGCCAACGTCGAGCTGCCGCTGATCGCGGCCGGGCTCGGCCGCCAGGAGCGCCGTCGGCGAGCGCGCGACCTGCTGGGCGAGGTCGGCCTGGGCGACCGCGTCGAGGCGCTCGCCAGTCAGCTCTCGGGGGGCGAGCGCCAGCGCGTCGCGGTGGCCCGGGCGCTCGCCAACGACCCCACGCTGCTGCTCGCCGACGAGCCGACGGGGTCGCTCGACTCCGAGACCGCGGGGCGGGTGCTGGAGCTGATCGAGGAGGCTCGGCGGCGGCGTGGCATGACCCTGCTCGTCGTCACCTACGATGCCGTGATCGCCGAGCACGCCGACCGCGTCCTGCACCTGCTCGACGGCCGCCTCGTCGACGGCGCGCGACCGGCCCCGCTACGCGCGCGAGAGCAGCTCGACGCCTGAGACGCTGGTCGCCCGCCAGGCCGGATAGAGGCCGCCGAGCACCCCGATCAGCACCCCGATCAGCAGCGCCTGGCCGATCGTCCAGGGCGTCACGTGTGGCGAGACCACCCCGGAGACCCCGAGCGCGTCGCCGAGCAGGTTGGCGCCCAGGCCCCCGAGCACGAGCCCGATCCCGGCCCCGAGAACGCTCGTCGCGACGCCCTCGGCGAGCACCAGCGCGGCGAGCCTCCTCGGGCGCCAGCCGACCGCGCTGAGCAGCGCCAGCTCGCGCTCGCGCTCGAGCACCGCCATCGCCATCGTGTTCGCGACCCCGAGCCCGCCGACGATCAGCGCCAGGGCGCCGGTCAGGATGACCGCCTTGGAGATCAGGTTGCCGTTCGCGCCGGCCCGCGCGGCGTCGTCGGCCGTCCCGATCGCCTGGGTGCCGGGCAGGGCGCTCGTCAGCTGGCGCTCGGCGTCCTCGAGCGTCGTGTCGGGCGCGAGCTCGACCGCGATCGTGGTCGCGTCGCCCGGGCGGCGCTCGATCGACTGGGCGGTGGCGAGGTCGACCATCGCGCCCGTGTCCTCGAAGAAGATTCCCGTGTGGTAGACGCCGGCGACGGTGAAATCGCGGCGCTTGAGCGTGATCTTCGAGCCCGGGTGCGCGTCCAGCGACGCCGCCAGCTGGTCCCCGATCAGCACGTGCTTGGGATCGAGGGTCTTGGTCCCCTCGGTGATCACCGCGCGCTCGCTGATGAAGCCCTTCGGGTCGACCCCGAAGAGGACCGCGGCCGGCTCCTCGGAGACCGCCCGGATTACGAGCAGCATCGGCGTCGCCCGCTCGACCTCCGATCGCTTCTCGAGCCGTTCGGCCAGCGATGCGGGGAGCACCGATGCGGTCGGGTCGCTGACGCCCTTCTGGAAGATGCCGAGGTCGGCCTGGCCGAGATGGATGAGCTCCCCGGCCGTCTGCTTGAGTCCCGAGCCGAGCGAGAGCAGCGCCACGATCGTCGCCACGCCGATCGCGATCCCGATCGCGGTGGCGACCGTGCGTCCGACGTGACGCCTGAGGTTTGTCGCGATCAGACCGATCAAGGGTCAGTGCCGGCCCCGCTGACCGCTTGGCGTCGGTCCGGCGCCCGGCTCAGGCGGGATGGTAGGCGCGGCCGTCCTTGCGGACCTTGCCCTCGCGCTCGAGCTCGGCCAGCACCCGGTAGAGGTAGTTGGGCTGGATCTTCATCCGAGCGGCGATCTCCGACGCGGAGATGCCGGGATTGGACGTGACCAGCTTCACGGCCTGGTCGGCGCGGGTCCCCCCGCGGCGGCGGCGGCGCCGGCGCGGGGCCGACGCGGTTGGACGGGCTGCGCGCCGTCGACCCGCCGACCCGCCGGTCAGGCTGGCGAGGGCGCGCTCGAGCTTCGCGCGTTCGGCGTCGAGCTCGCTGATCCGCGCGCGAATCAACTTCGCGGCTTCGTCCACGGTGTTCGAAACGGTCGTCATCAGAGCCTCTCTTCAGTGAAAGCGGACAGTAACACCACCGGTGACAACAGTATGAAACACTCGCGCCCGGGCTGTGCGGCGCGAGCGGGAGTCCGACTCGACAGCAACCGTCCGGGTCAGCCGCGACGGGTCCGCGGCATGGTGCGAAAGACCTTGTCCCAGAGCGGCGACGAGACGCCGAAGCCGTAGCGGTGATCCTGGAAGTGATGGCGCATGTGCGCCTCGCGCAGGCGCTTGCCGAGCTGCGACTTCGGCACGAAGTGATGCAGGTAGTAGTGCGTGTAGTCATAGACGAGGTAGCCGACCAGGAACCCGGCGAACAGCGGGTAGGCGGTGGGCAGCCCGACGATCAGCCAGAAGATGCCGAAGAAGAGCGCCGCCAGCGGGATGCTCGCGGCCGGGGGCATCACCAGGCGCATCCGATCGTTGGGATGGTCGTGGTGAACACCGTGGATGATGAAGTGAAGCCGGTGGCCGATCGGGTGGTCTGGGTCCCAGTGAAAGAGCTTGCGGTGCAGCCAGTACTCGGCCAGCGTCCAGAGCAGGAAGCCCGCCACGACCAGGCCGACGATCTCGAGCGCGCCCTGACCTTCGCCGGCGCCGAGGACGATGAGCACCACGATCGCGGGCCCGAAGAGCAGCGCCGGCGCCGCGGGGTGGATGCGCGAGAAGAAGTCGAGGAACCTGCTCCGAAACAGTGGGGGTGAGGCGCTGAGCTGTGCGGTGCGCGGGGTTGCCATCCGCCGGGGATTTTAGCGCGCCGGGCGCGTTTCGATTAGGCGACCCTAACCCGCCGCCGCGGGCGGCGGGGCGTCGCGCAGCAGCAGCACGGGCTGGCGCGGCGGGACGAGCCCGTCCGGCGAATCCGCGCGAAAGGTCGAGCACGGCTGGTCGAGGTCGAGCGCGCAGAGCATGTTGCGATGAAAGAAGCAGTCCTCGCAGCTGCGCCCGTTCTTGCGCTTGCGCTTGGCCGAGCCCTTGCGCCTCAGCCCCAACGACTCGGCGACCCTGGTCGCCTCCTTCGCCTCGATCAATTCGCCCTCTCTCGCGTCGGTCCCGCTTGCACGCGGCCAGCATCTCACCGGCGCGCGCGGCCCGCGGGGGCGATTCGCGCAAATCGCCGCAACTTTGGTCACCGCCCGCGACCCGTAATCGCGGCCGTTGCGGAAACCGCTCGCGTGGATAAGATCACCCGGCGATGCCCGAGCTGCACGAGACGCTTGCCCGCGTGCCACTCTTCGCTCGGCTGAAGCCGCGCGACCTCGAGCGGCTGGCGGGCCGGTTGTCCGAGCGAAGCTGGAACGAGGGCGAGACGGTGATCGCCGAGGGCAAGGGCGGCGTCGGGTTCTGGGTGATCGAGGACGGCAACGCCACGGTCAGCGTTCGCGGCGAGGCCGTGGCCGGCCTCGGCCCCGGCGACCACTTCGGCGAGATCGCCCTGCTCGACGACGGCCCGCGCTCGGCGACCGTGACCGCGGCGACCGACCTGCGCTGCCAGGGCCTGGTCGCCTGGGAGTTCGGTCCGTTCGTCCAGGAGAACCCCGAGGTCGCCTGGTCGATGCTGCAGACGCTGGCGGGCCGGCTGCGCGAGGCCGAGGCCCGCGGCGAGGCCTGAGGGCGACCCCGGCGTCAGTCCGCCGGGGGCGCAACGCGAAGGCGGCCGAAGGTCCGCGCCGCCGCGGCGCGTTCCTCGCCGCCGAGCAGCCAGCCCGTGCGGGCGGCCTGATACGGGGATTCGATCTCGCGCAGGATGGCCAGTGATTCGCGCAGCGGGGACTCCTCCCCGGCGCTCAGTGCCCGGGTCCGCAGAGCGACCGCGCGGGCGTACGGATGCTCGAAGGAGGCGGCCTCGGCCTCGGCCAGGGCGGCGTCGGCGCCCTCGAGTCCGGCCCGGACCAGGGCCTCGGCCCGCGCCGCGCGGTAGGGCGGACCCCACCACGACCAGGCGCGTAGGGGGGCCGGCAGGGCCTCCGCGGCCGCCTGCGCCTGCCCATGGTGGAGCATGACCTCCGCCCGCAGGGTCACGATCCCCGACTTCTGCGCGCCGCTGGTCAGGCCGACCCCGTACTCGAACCACTCCTCGGCCTCGCGCTCCTCCCCCCGAAACCCGTGGATCGCCCCGGCGGCGGCGAGCGCGGTCGCGAGCGCCGGCACCGGCGGCCGGCCCAGCGCGCGCCAGGCCTCGCGCCCCTTGCCGGCCGAGTGGAGCACCAGGTCCCACTCGCCGAGCAGGAAGTGCGGCAGCACCCCGCGCGTCCACCCGATGTGGGCGAGCCCGCGCGCCAGGTCCGCCTCCCGGGCGCGGTCGGCGTAAGCCGCGGCCTCGCGCAGCTCGCCGGCCTGCATCAGGGTCTCGATCGTCATGTGCAGCGCGTCGGCGCGCTCGAACTCGACCTCGTGCGAGGGCTCGGCGACGCCGTCGAGCAGCTCCATCCGCTCGCGGGTCAGCGCCAGCGAGGCGCGATAGCGCCCGGCGTGCCATTCGAGCGACCCGGCCGCGTCGAGCGCGTTCGAGAGCAGCGCCGGGTCGCCCACCTCGCGCGCCAGCTCCAGCCCGGCGAGCGCCGGCGCCTCCATCTCGTTCATGCGCCCGAAGCGCCACGCGATCCACGCCTCGTCGAGGAGCAGGCGGGCGCGGGTGACCGCGTCGTCGTCGGCGACCAGCTCCCGGCCGCGCCGCAGCATCGCCACCATCTCGTTCTCCACGACGTCGCCGGTGATGCCGCCCATCCGGCACGAGGCCTGGACCGCGTGCGCGTAGGCGGCGGCCGCGGCGCCGCGCTCGCCCGCTCGCTCGGCGACCTCGGCCTCCTCACGACGCAGGCGCAGCGCCTGGTCGCCGCGGAACTGGCGGAGCGCCACGTCGGCCGCGGCGCGCAGGCAGTCGAGCCGCTCGGCGGTCGAGTCGGCCAGCGAGGCGGCGCGCTCGTAGAGCTCCTGGCCACGGGCGGTCGCGCCGCGCCGGGCCACGGTGCCCGCCGCCCGCACCGTCGCCTCGTAGGCGCATCGGCGGCGCTCGGCCCCGGGGTCGAGGTCGGCGGCCTGGTTGCGATGGAAGGCGACGATCTCGGTGAGCTCGGGATAACGCTCGCCGGCCCTGTCGAGGATCCCGGCCGCCGCCGCCTCGTGCAGGCGGGCCCGCTGCGCCCGCGGCAGCGAGGCGTAGGCGACGTCGCGGATCAGCTGATGGCGAAACGCGTAGCGGCCGGCCCCCTGCGTGATCCGCTCCTGGACGAGAGCCCTGCGCACCAGCCCTTCGAGCAGATCGTCGACCGGCGCGTCGAGCAGGTCGGCGAGCGCCTCGGCGAGGAACCCCGACCCGAGCACGGCGGCGTGCTGGATCGCGCGCTTCTCGTCCGCGGGCAGCAGGTCGAGCCGGGCGGCGATCGCGCCCTGGACCGTGTCGGGCAGGTCGCCGTCCAGGGCGCCGTCGGGCTCGTCGGCGATCCGCCGGGTGACCTCCTCGGCGAAGAACGGGTTGCCGCCGGAGGCCTCGGCGACCCGGGCCGCGAGCGGGCGCGCCCGCTCGGGGAGCAGCGCGGCCGAGAGCTCGGCGGCCGCGTTCGGCACCAGCGGGCGAAGCTCGATCCGGGTCGCGTTGGCGGCGCTGCCGGCGAAGGCGGGCCGGCGATCGGCGAGCTCGGGGCGGCTCGTGCAGAGGACGAGCAGCGGCGCCCCGTCGAGCCCGACCACGACCTCCTCGATCAGGTCGAGGAAGCCGTCGTCGGCCCAGTGCGCGTCGTCGACGCCGATCACCAGCGGGCGCTCGGCGGCCAGCAGGGCGACGAGCCGGCGCCAGGCCAGCTTCAGGGCGTCGGCGACATCGCCGACTCCCTCGCCGCCCAGCGGCACGGCGAGGGTCGCCGCCAGCTCCGTCGCGTCGGCGGCCCCGAGCGACTCGAGCCGGCGCGCCAGCCCGGCGCGCACGTCGGTCATCGAGGCGTCGTCGTTTGCCTCCGCCGCCTCGCGCAGGATCTCGCCGAGCGCCCAGAACGCGATCCCCCGGCCGTAGGGGGGGTTGCGCCCGACCAGGGTCAGCGGGGGGTCGGGCTCGGCGCCCAGCTCGCGCAGGAGCTCGCCGGCGAGCCGCGTCTTTCCGATCCCGGCCTCGCCGGTGATCATGACCAGCTCGGGCGTGCGCTGGCGAACCGCCCGCCGGTAGGCGAGGCGGAGCAGCGCCAGGTCATCGGCGCGCCCGAGGAACGGCGTCGCGGCGAGCGGGGCTCCGCGGCCGGAGCCGAGCGCCCGGAAGGCGCTCAGCGGCTCGGCGAACCCCTTCGCCTCCAGGGGCCCGCGCGGTTCGAGCTCCGCGGATCGCGACGAGCGAGCCGCGCGCTCGCCGACCAGCACCTCGCCCGGGGCCGCCGCCGCCTGCAGCCGGGCGGCGGCGTTGACCGCGGGGCCGGTGACCGAGAGGTTTCCCTCCCGATCGGCCGCCAGGACCTCGCCGGTCTCGACGCCGATCCGCACCGCCAGGCCGTCGCCGCGCGCGGCGACCGCCTCGAGCAGCGCCAGGGCCGCGGCGACGGCCCGATCGGGATCGTCGCCGTGCGAGCGGGGGACGCCGAACACCGCCAGCACGGCGTCGCCGATGTACTTCTCGACCCGGCCGCCGTGCTCGGCGAGGACCCCGCTCGCGAGGTCGAAGAATCCGGCCAGCCGCCCCCGCAGGTCCTCCGGGTCGAGGGTCGTCGCGAGCTCGGTCGATCCGACCAGGTCGACGAAGGCCATCGTCGCGAGCTTTCGCTCGGCGCCCTCCGGCAGGGCGAGCGGCGCCCCGCAGGACGAGCAGAAGCGATCGCTCTCGCCGGCCGCGGCGCCGCACCGCGCGCAGGTCTGGGTCATCGCCCCGGGATCGCGTCGCTCCGAACCACCGCTCCCCGAGGCTCGCTCCGCGCTCATGGCCCGACCATAGCGCCGGCCCACGGCTGCCGCGACCGCCGGCCAATTAGAGTCATCTCGATGCGGATCACGGTGCTGGGCAAGTCGCCGGCGTGGCCCGACGCCGGCGGCGCCTGCAGCGGATATCTCGTCTCCGACGGCGAGACGACCGTCTTGCTCGACTGTGGCAGCGGTGTCTTCGCACGGCTTCGAGAGCAGATCGACTACGTCGACGTCGACGCGGTCGTGATCTCACACCTGCACGCCGACCACTTCATCGACGTGCTGGCCTACGCCTACGCCCTGCTGCTCGCGCCCCGCCAGCAGCCCGTCCCGGTGGCCGGCCACCCGGGCACCGCCGAGCCCGCCCGCCCGCGGCTCATCGCGCCGCCCGGCGCCGCCGCTGCGTTTCGCACCCTGTGCGGGATCTGGGGCGACGAGGCGCTGGTCGAGGAGGCGTTTCGCATCGAGGAGTACGACGCCTCGACGCCGGTCGAGATCGGGTCGATCCGGGCGACCTTCAGCGAGATCCCGCACTACGTGCTCACACACGCCGTCGAGCTGACCTCGAGCACGGGCGGCGGGCGGTTCACCTACGGGGCGGACTGCCGGCCGTGCCACGAGCTGGTCGAGGTGGCCACGGGCACCGATCTGCTCTTCGTCGAGGCGACCCTGCCGCGCCCCGAGCGCACCGGGATCCGCGGCCACCTCACCCCGCGCGAGGCGGGCGAGCACGCGCGGCGCGCCGGCGCCCGGCGGGTGGTCCTGACCCACATCTCCGACGAGCTCGACGCCGAGTGGGCGCGCGAGGAGGGGTCGGCCGGGTTCGGGGGCCCGGTCGAGGTCGCCCGCAGCGGGGCCGTCTACGAGGTTTAGTCGCGACTGGCCCGGCCGCGCCCGGCCGGCGCGAGGGCGAGGGCCCGCCAGCGATAGATTTTGAGCGGATGTCGCGACAACGTGAGGTGTTGGTCAATTTCGAGCGCATGTGGCGCGAGATGGACGAGCTGCTGGGCGACCCGTTCGCCGAGCAGCGGACCCGGGCCGCCCGCGAGCGCTCGGGCTTCGTGCCCCGGGTCGACGTCTACTACTGCGGCGACGAGCCGCGCGCGGTGGTCAAGGCCGAGCTTCCCGGGGTCGACGTCGACTCGCTCGGGCTCGAGGTCGCCGGCCGCGAGCTGGTGATCACCGGCGAGCGCCCCGTGCAGGAGACCGAGGGCCGCGTCTACCAGCAGGTCGAGATCGAGGCCGGACCGTTCCGCCGCGTGGTCGAGCTCGGCGCCGACGTGATCGCCGAGCGCGCTCGCGCCGGCTACGAGGACGGAGTCCTGCGCGTCGAGCTCCCGCTCGCCGGCCAGGTCACCCGCCGGGTCCCGATCGACACCGGAAGCTGACATGACCGGCGACGGCATCCAGGTCGTCGAGAGCGCCGACCTCGAGGAGGCGATCCGCGCCGGTGAGCGCCAGCCGCTGCCGGCGGCGATCGCGGTGCTGCCGCTCCAGGACATGGTCGCCTACCCCGACACGCTCACCCCGCTGGCGGTCGGGCGCGAGCGCTCGATGAAGCTGGTCAACGACGTGCTCTCCGGCGAGCGCACCCTGGTCCTGGTCGCCTCGCGGGACCCCGAGCTCGAGGAGCCCGCCCCCGACGAGCTCTACGACGTCGGGGTCGCCGGCGTCGTCGCGCGGATGCTCAAGGTGCCCGACGGCACGATCCGGATCCTGGTCCAGGCGACGGAGCGGGTGCGCCTCGGCGACTACATCTCGCGGGAGCCGTACCTCGTGGCGAGGATCGAGGCGCTGCCCGACGAGGTCGAGCCCTCGCCCGAGCTCGAGGCGCTGACCCGCAACGTGCAGCGCACCTTCAGCGAGATCATCCAGCAGATCCCCTACCTGCCCGAGGAGCTGCAGCTCGCGGTCACCAACATCGAGGAGCCCTCGGCGCTCAGCCATCTGATCGCGGGGGCGCTGCGGATCGCGACCGAGGAGAAGCAGGCGCTGCTCGAGGAGGTCGACGTCACCCGCCGCCTGCGGCGCCTGTCGGAGATCCTCGCCCGCGAGCTGGAGGTGATCCAGCTCGGCTCGCAGATCCAGTCCGAGGTGCAGTCGGAGATGGAGAAGGGCCAGCGCGAGTACTACCTGCGCGAGCAGCTCAAGGCGATCCAGCGCGAGCTCGGCGAGGAGGACGAGACCCAGGCGGAGGTCAACGAGCTGCGCGAACGGATCGCCGCGGCGAAGCTCCCTGAGCACGCGCAGAAGGCGGCCGACCGCGAGCTGACGCGGCTCGAGCGCCTGCCCTCCGCGGCGGCCGAGTACGGCGTCATCCGCAGCTACCTGGAGTGGCTGGTCGAGCTGCCGTGGTCGGTGACCACCACCGACGACCTCGACATCTCACACGCGCGCGAGGTCCTCGACACCGATCACTACGACCTCGAGAAGGTCAAGGACCGGATCCTCGAGTACCTGGCGGTTCGCTCGCTGAACCCGGACTCGCACGGCCCGATCCTCTGCTTCGTCGGCCCGCCCGGCGTCGGCAAGACCAGCCTCGGGCGCTCGATCGCCCGCGCGCTGGGCCGCGAGTTCGAGCGCATCTCGGTCGGCGGCGTGCGCGACGAGGCCGAGATCCGCGGCCACCGCCGCACCTACATCGGCGCGATGCCGGGGACGATCGTCCGCGCCCTGCGCGACGCCGGCTCGCGCAACCCAGTGTTCATGATCGACGAGATCGACAAGATGGGCGCCGACTTCCGGGGCGATCCCTCGAGCGCGATGCTCGAGGTCCTCGACCCGGCGCAGAACGACACCTTCCGCGACCACTACCTCGACCTCACCTTCGATCTCTCCGAGGTGATGTTCATCGCCACCGCCAACACCCTGGACACGATCCCGCCCGCCCTCCAGGACCGCATGGAGGTGATCCAGCTCGCCGGCTACACCGCCGATGAGAAGCTCCACATCGCGAAGCGCTACCTGGTGCCCCGCCAGCTCGCCGAGAACGGCCTGCGGGGGTCGGGGGTGTCGTTCTCCGACGCGGCGCTGCGCGCGATCGGTGACGAGTACACCCGCGAGTCGGGGGTGCGCAACCTCGAGCGCGAGATCGGCTCCGTCTGCCGCAAGATCGCCCGCGAGGTCGCCGAGCGCGGGCGCTCAACCTCGCGGGCCGCCGGCCGTTCGTCGAAGCGCAGGCTGACCGTCTCGGCCAAGCGCGCCCGCGAGCTGCTCGGGAGGCGCCGCTTCTTCTCGGAGTCGAGGCGGCGGACCAAGGACCCGGGGGTCGCCACCGGGCTCGCCTGGACGCCGGTCGGCGGCGAGGTGCTGTTCATCGAGGCGACCGCGATGCCCGGCTCCGGCAAGCTGACGATCACCGGTCAGCTCGGGGAGGTGATGCGCGAGTCCGCCCAGGCGGCCCTCTCCTGGGTCCGCGGTCACGCGCGCCGGCTCGACCCGGACCTCCCCGAGGACTGGTTCGCCGAGCACGACATCCACGTTCACGTGCCGGCGGGGGCGGTGCCCAAGGACGGCCCCTCGGCCGGGGTCGCGATGGCCGTGGCGCTCGCCTCGCTGGTCAGCGGCAGGCCCGCCGCGAGCGACCTCGCGATGACCGGCGAGGTGACGCTGACCGGCCAGGTGCTGCCGGTCGGAGGCCTGAAGGAGAAGTCGCTCGCCGCCCAGCGGGCGGGGATCAAGACGGTGATCGTCCCCGACCGCAACGAGGGCGAGATCCTCGAGATCCCCGAGCACGAGCGCGCCGCGCTCGACTTCGTCTACGTCGACCGGATCGAGAAGGCGCTGGAAGCCGCGATCGACGGCGCGGCGCGATCCGGCGGCAGCCGGGGATAGCCGCTCGGTGCCGCGGGTATATCCTCCGCCACGCCGCCCCAGACAGATGACGTGAGGAGAGCGAAACCGATGGCGAAGAGCACCAAGGCAGTACGCGGAGCATCAAAGGCTCGAAGCGCGGTCGGATCCGCCGCAGACAACGCGTACCTGAAGCGCCTGATGGAGGACGAGGATCTGCGCGACAGCGTCAAGAACGCATTCGAGGCGGCGCGCGACGCCTACGCGAGGCTGTCCTCGAACGGCAGCGTGATCGACACGGCGATCGACGACAAGAAGGTCCACAAGGACCTCAAGGAGACGGCCGAGAACCTCCGCGAGGCGTCGAATCGCCTGCGCGGCAAGCAGAAGGAGCGTCACTGGGGCCGGTTCGTGCTCTTCATCCTGATCGCGGCGACGCTCGCCCTGGTGCTGAGCGAGGACCTGCGCAAGGCCCTGCTCGACAAGCTCTTCGGCGCCGAGGAGGAGTTCGAGTACACCTCGACCACCACCCCGGCGACGCCCGCGCCCGCGGCGACCGAGTAGGGCGGCCGCGCCCTAACTCGGCGCGGGCGGCCTCAGGTTGGCGAGCGCGGCGAGCACCGTGATCGCGGCGAGCCCGAGCAGCGCCAGCTCACCGCGGCCGGCACCGATCGCCGCCCCGACCGCCGGCATGATCGCCAGCGGCAGGATGTTGGCGCCGACGCTGAACAGGCCGACGGCGGCGACGCGCGCGTTCGGGAACAGGCGCTCGGCCTCGTCGTACATGGCGGCGTAGGGCACCGCGAAGCCGACCCCGGCGAACGCGACCCCGGCGATCACCGCGACCGTCGAGTCGCTGATCGCGAGCAGCACGAGGCCGGCGGCGGCGATCAGCGGCGCGATCCCGGCGAGCAGGGTCAGCGAGGTCCCGCCGGCCTCCAGCCGCGAGCCCTCGGGTCGAAACACGGCGCTCGTCGCGTAGAGGACGACGCCGAAGATGCCGGCGAGCGCGGCCGAGAAGCCCGCCTCGTCGGTCAGGTAGGGGATCAGCCACACGCCGAGCACGTACGGGACCCCGAGCGCGGTCATGAACAGCAGCTCCAGGCGCCACGCGGGCAGCCTGCGCGAGGAGCGGCGCGCCAGGGCGAGCACGCTGCCGGCCGAGATCTCGACGCTGGCCACCGCCGGCAGCGCCGCGAAGGCGACCAGGGCGATCAGCGCCGCGACCACGAAATCGATCCGCCAGTCGACGCCGGCGCCGCGCATCAGGCTGCCGACGCCGAGCGCGGCGGCGGTGCCGATCGTCACCGATGCGCCGAACAGGCCGACCAGCCGCACGCCCCCAGCCGCGCGCGCGAGCACCGGCCCCAGGACCAGGGCCAGGCCGAGGCTCAGGCCGGTCAGCAGCCGCCCGGCGGCGATCACGGCGAACGCCGGGCTGATCGCGATCATCACGTTGCCGGCGACCGCCGCCAGGCAGGCGACGCGGGTGGCGCCCCCGGCTCCGATCCGGTCGGTGAGATGGGCCGCGCCGAGCTTGGCGACGACCAGGCCGGCGAAGAACACGGTGCCCCCGAGCACCCCCACCGCGGCCAGCGAGACGTCGAGGCCGGCGGCGATCTCCCCCGCCGCGGGGCCGATGTTGCCCGCGTTCCAGGCGGTCGCGGCGCCCAGCAGCGTGAACCCGACCAGCTGCCTCGTTTGCCCCCGGGCGCTCACCGCCCGGGCATTCTCCCGATCCGCCGCGGCGGTCGCGGGAAGCGCTCAGCGCAGGCGGTTCGGGCGCCGCGGAAAGACCTTCTGCAGGCGCGCGAGCTGGCGCAGCGATCCGCGCGGGCGCAGCCTGCGGCGCAGCATCAGGCCGCGCGGGTCCTCACCCTGCATCGAGACCCCGACGAAGTCCCGCCAGCTCGTCTCGAGGGTGAGGTCGGCGTCGGGCGCGACGCCCGGCTCTGCCGCGCTGCGGCCGTTGTCGATCCGCAGGTGCCAGGGCGCGGCGTCCGAGAAGCGCCACTGGATCGTCATCGGCGCGCCGTTGACGGCCTCGGTGCGCGCGACGCGGGCGACGAGGTCGAACAACAGCCGCTGGATCTCCGGCGAGGACTCGGGGGCGCCGTTGGGCGCGCCCAGCACCCCGGCGCGCATGAGCGTGATCTGGCGCCGGGCGATCTCCTCGGGGTCGAGCTCGGGGTCGAGCGGCAGCACACCGGGCATCTCCTCGAGCGGGTAGCCGGTCGCCCGCCACTTGGTGCGCACCGAGCGCAGCCCGAAGGCGTAGATGTCCTCGAGCTCGAAGCCGTAGCAGCGCGTGTAGGAGAGATCCCAGCCCGGCGGCGTGAAGACCGCGACCGAGTACGGCAGCAGCTCGCGCAGCAGCTCGGCGACCGCCGCCTTGCACTCGTCCGACTCACGGAAGCACTCGGAGAGCACCTTGACCCCGAAGCCGATGTGGCGCTGCTCGTCGCGCGAGACGTTCGTCATGCCCTCGTTGAAGCCGGGCATCGTGCCGGCCTTGGCGAAGTAGTCCTCGATGTAGTGCTGGCCGGGCTGGGCGAGGGTGGCCTCGACGACCATGTGGTAGAGGGCGATCCCGCGGGCGAAGTTGGGCAGCGAGCGATCCTTGCGCAGGTCGTCTGCCATCCGGTCGAGGCGATCGAAGACGTTGCGATAGCCCCAGTTGAGCTGCGGCTCGGTGTAGGCGAGCGTCGACGAGATCGAGTCGCCGGCGCCGATCACCTCACGAAAGAAGCGATGGAAGAAGACCGAGTGGCGCACCTCGTCGACCTGCTGGGTGGCGAGGAAGTACTTCTGCTCGGGCCTGGGCGCCGCGTCGATGTAGGGGGAGAGGTTGTCGGCGACCGAGTCCTCGCCGTAGAAGAACATCGAGTAGATCCAGAGGGCCGAACGGTGCTGGATCTCGGTGAGCGCGTTCCAGCCCTCGCGGTCGCGGGTGAAGTCGATCGCGCTCGCTCGCCAGTTGCCCTGCTCCCAGCGGTCGTAGAGGTCCTCGTAGCTGATCCCGTCCGCGGCCCGGGCTCCGTCCGCGGCCCGGGCCACGTCCGTGTGTTCGACGCTCATCTCGTTCGCTCCCTCGCCTCGGCGCTGGCGGGTAAACCCTTACATCATTCGATGTCGAGTTTACGCCCTGCGCGCGAGGCCGGCCACCACGAGTGTGATCGATGTCACACTCGCCTCAGCGCCTGGTGCTGGTCCGGCGCGTGACGGCGTCGCGCAGCAGGTCCCGGAGCCGCCCGACGATCCCCGTGCGCCGCGGGGGCACCGCGTCGGCGGGGTCGTGCTCGATGCGAGTTCGCTTGTTGTCGGGTGGGCGCTCGGCCACGTTTTGCTCTCCTCGACTGAGTATCGCGCTTGACGGCCTCGCTAGCGTCGTGCCCAATGATGAGCCCCGCCTGCACCCATCTCGATCAGATCGCGATCTCGCCACCGGACGAGGTCGCGGGCTGTGAGGACTGCATGCGCAGCGGCGACCGCTGGGTCCACCTGCGCCTCTGTCTCACCTGCGGGCACGTCGGCTGCTGTGACTCCTCGCCGAACCGCCACGCCAGCGCGCACGCGCGCGAGGCCGGCCACCCGATCATCCGCTCGGCTCAGCCGGGCGAGACCTGGTGCTGGTGCTACGAGGACAAGGTCGGCTTCGAGGTCGAGTTCGGGGGGTCCGCCGAGGGAGCGGGAGAATCGGGGGGATGAGGAGCTGGTCCTTCGAGCCGGGCCACACGGCCGCGGCATTCACGGCGAGGCACATGATGGTCACCTGGGTGCGCGGCGCCTTCAAGGACGTTCACGGCCGGGTCGACTTCGACCTCTCCGATTGCCTGACGACCAGCTTCGAGGGCGCGATCGACGCGACCAAGCTGTGGACCGGCGAGCCCAACCGCGACGCCCATCTGCGCAGCGCCGATTTCTTCGACGTCGACGCCCATCCCGAGATCCGTTTTTCCGGCCGCTTCACCGAGCGCGTCGGGGACCTGGCCTTCAAGGCGGCCGCGGAGCTGACGATCCGCGGCAGGACCAACGAGGTGCCGCTCGACGTCACGTACCTCGGCCAGTGGACCACGCCCTATTGGGAGGGCGATGAGAACAAGGGCGAGATGACCCGGATCGGCTTCGCGATCGGCGGCCGCGTCAACCGCCACGAGTTCGGCGTCTCCTGGAACGACGAGCTGCCCGGGGGTGGCGTCGTGGTCTCCAACTGGATCGACCTCGCGATCGACGTCGAGGCGATCCTCGACGACGATCTGCGCGCGGTCGGCCTCGCCGACGCCGTCTACTCGCCGTAGGCGCCGCGCCGCCGGCGCTGCGGCCCACGCTGCGCCGCCCGCCCTGCGGCCCACGCCGCCGAGGCGGCGGCGCGCCAGGGCGCCTTCTGGCCGATGCACGAC
>WHSW01000469.1 GCA_009379895.1 Solirubrobacterales bacterium | reverse complement strand
GCGAGTGGCAGGCACCGCACGCGTGGCTGCGCCGCATCGCGCACAACGAGGCCCTGCGCGTGATCGAGCGCAGGCGCCAGCACTCCGAGCTGACGCCCGAGGCGGAGGCGGCCGCGGGCCCGGGCCCCGAGGAGCGGGTGCTCGAGCGCCTCTTCGTCAGCACGGCGCTCGAGGCCCTGTCCGCCGACGAGCGCGAGCTCGTCTTCGAGCAGTTCCACCGCGGCCGGAACGTCCGCGAGCGCAACGTGCCCGGCTCGGGCCTCGGCCTGGCCATCTCCAGGCGGCTCGTCGAAGCCCACCGCGGCACGATCGCCTTCGATCCCGATCGGACCAGCGGCTCCGCCGTCGAGGTACGCCTGCCGCTCGTGGCCGACCAGGCCGAGACCATCCGCATCGGGGCCGAACGGACGCCCGCATGAGCGGACGCGTGCTGGTCGTGGAGGACGACGACACTCTCCTCCAGACGCTCCGCTACAACCTCACCCGCGCCGGCCACGAGGTGCGCCTGTGCACCGACGGGGCACGCGGGCTGGAGCTCGTGCTCGGCAACCCGCCGGACCTGCTGGTGCTCGACCTCATGCTGCCCGGGCTCGACGGCCT
>WHSW01000468.1 GCA_009379895.1 Solirubrobacterales bacterium | reverse complement strand
GACGGCAAGCTCCAGATGCGCCGCGGTGTGAAGGTGTGGATGGAGGCCTGCCTGCTGCACGGCCCGTTCCACGGCGACGTCCACGCCGGCAACGTCTGGGCCCTCGACGACGGCCGGGTCGCCTTCCTCGACTTCGGGATCATGGGCGAGCTGACCGACGAATGGAAGCACGCCATGCGGGACTTCTTCGAGACGTCGGCCATCGACAACGACTTCACCCGCGTCGCCCGGGCTTACAAGCGACGCCGGCTCCGACGAGGAGATCGGCGCCAGTATGAAGTTGATCTTCGGGCCGATGTTCGACGCCGGGCTCGGCGAGGTACCCATGGCGTCGCTGCTGGCCGAGATCATCCGCACCATGGGGGCCTACGCCGGCGGCGCCGGAACGCCGAAGGAGCTGCAGCTCATCATCAAGCAGCTGCTGTACTTCGAGCGCTACTCCAAGGAGTTCGCCCCCGACTGGCCGATGTTCCGAGACCTGTACCTGATGCGCAACGTGTTCCCCGACGCGGTGGCGGCCCGCCTGGCCGCCGGAGACGTCGTCCTACCCGAGTGAGCTGAACCTATCCTCGAAGGAATCATGTCCGACCAAGAGTTCCTG
>WHSW01000467.1:133-602 GCA_009379895.1 Solirubrobacterales bacterium | reverse complement strand
ACTCGGGCAGCACGTTGGGGCCGGAGCCGCCGCCCATCATCGTGACGGCGAGCGAGGGCGAGCCGACGAGTGGGCGGGCCAGCCCGTCGAGTGCGGGGACGTACTCGGTGTGCAGGTACCGCACCACCTCGGCGATCGTGCCGATCGGGTTGTGCCTGTCCCACGGCTCGGAGCTGTGCCCACCGGGCCCGTGCGAGCTGATCCAGCACCGCACCGAGCCCTTGTGCGCGGTCACCATCCGCAGCGACGTCGGCTCTCCCACGACGGCGCCCAGTGCCGGGATGCGCTCCTCGCGAAGCGACTGGACTCCCCGATAGCGGTGCTCCTCGTCGACGACGGCCGCGAGCACCACCGTGTGCGGCCGCGGTCCGCCGCGCCGCAGCTCGGCGAGCGCGGCCATGAACGCCGCGAGCGGCCCCTTCGCGTCGCAGGCTCCCCTGCCGTACATCAGGCCGTCCTGCACCGCCGG
>WHSW01000467.1:0-123 GCA_009379895.1 Solirubrobacterales bacterium | reverse complement strand
ACTCGGGCAGCACGTTGGGGCCGGAGCCGCCGCCCATCATCGTGACGGCGAGCGAGGGCGAGCCGACGAGCGGGCGGGCCAGCCCGTCGAGTGCGGGGACGTACTCGGTGTGCAGGTACCGCA
>WHSW01000466.1 GCA_009379895.1 Solirubrobacterales bacterium | reverse complement strand
CACGGCGCGCCGGTCGCGCTCAAGGACAACATCGCGGTCCGCGGGGTCGGGCTCAGCGCGGGTTCCGCGGTGCTCGATGGCAACGTCGCGACCGAGGACGCCGCGGTCGTCGAGCTCTTGCGCAAGGCTGGCGCGGTCGTGATCGGCAAGACCGCGCTCGACGAGTTCGCGTTCGCGACGGTGGGCAGGGGGATCGCGAACCCGGTCGCGCCAGGCGTGTCGGTCGGCGGCTCGAGCGGCGGCTCGGCCGCCGCGGTCGCCGCCGGTGTGTGCGACCTGGCGCTCGGGACGGACACCGGCGGCAGCGTCCGGATCCCGGCGGCGTGCTGCCGGGTCGTCGGGCTGAAGCCGACGATCGGCGCGCTGCCGACCGCGGGTGTGATCCCGCTCGCGTGGACGCTCGACCACGTCGGCCTCCTGACGCGCACGGTCGGCGCCGCCGCCGCCTCATACCGGGCGCTGCTCGGCCGCGGCACGGAAGGCGGCGTTTCGGCGAAGCGCTCGGGCCTGCGCCTCGGCGTCCCCTCCGGCGGCGTGCTCGACGTCGCCACGACCGGCGTGCGGCAGGCGTTCGACGCGGTGGCCGGTGCGTTGCGCGCGGGCGGC
>WHSW01000465.1 GCA_009379895.1 Solirubrobacterales bacterium | reverse complement strand
TGGCCGACCCGGTCGACGCCGACCACCAGGGCGAACCCACCGGCCCGTCCCGCGGCCACCCCGGCGAGGGCGTCCTCGAACACCGCCGCGGTCGCCGGCCCCGCTCCCAGGGCGGCGGCTCCGGCCAGGAACGTGTCGGGCGCCGGCTTGCCGGCCAGGTGCCGCTCGACGGCGACGACGCCATCGATGCGGGCGTCGAACAGGTGGGCGATCCCGACGCCGTCGAGCACCTCGGCGGTGTTGGCGCTGGAGGACACCACCGCCGTGCGGAGACCGGCGTCGCGCACCGCTTGCACGTAGCGCACCGAGCCGTCGAACACCTCGATGTGGCCCTCGTCGAACAGCCGCAGCACCAGCTCGTTCTTGCGGTTGCTCAGCCCGTTGACGGTCGGTGCGCCCGGCGGATCCGACTCGGACCCCTCGGGCAGGTCGATGCCGCGGGACCGCAGGAAGCCGCGGGTGCCGTCGAGCCGCGGCTTGCCGTCGACGTACTGGCGTTCGTCTCCGGCATCGAACGGCACGAACGGCTCGCCCACGCGCGTGGACCGGTCGCGCAGGAACTCGTCGAACATCTGCTTCCAGGCCGCGGCGTGGATCGACGCCGTGCGGG
>WHSW01000464.1:246-611 GCA_009379895.1 Solirubrobacterales bacterium | reverse complement strand
CTTCACCGATCCGGAGGTGGCCCGGGTCGGGCTGTTGGAAGAGGAGGCGGCGGCCATTGGCGGTCGGGTGGCGTACCTGCCGTTCGCCGAGACCGATCGCGCCCTCGCCGCCGGGGCCAACGACGGGTTCATCAAGTTGCTCGCTGGCCCGCGCCGGTTCGTCGTCGCAGATGTTGTAGACGCCTGGGGCGGCCGACTCGATCGCCAGCAGCGTCGCCTGCGCCGCGTCGTCGATGTGGATGAACGACGTGACGCCCGCTCCGTCGCCGATCACCGGCAGCATCCGCTTGCGGGCCGCCTCGACCATCTCGCCGCCGATGCCGACACTCGTGCCGGCGCCGTAGAACCCGCCGTACCTCAGCACG
>WHSW01000464.1:0-236 GCA_009379895.1 Solirubrobacterales bacterium | reverse complement strand
ACTCCAGATGCCGGACCGCGGCCAGCGTCTGCCGCATCGACGCCGGCGGCGACAGGTCCAACGGGTCTTCCTCCGTCTTGACCGGGCCGCCCGTCCGCTCGTACGTCCAGCCGCCGAAGCTCTGCACGACGAACCGCCGCACCCCCGCGGCGAGTGCCGCAGCGAGCAGGTTGTCCGTCCCCTCGGTGCGCAGCCGGTTGGTCAGCGCGAAGGAGTCGTCGAACCTCCGCATGTTG
>WHSW01000463.1 GCA_009379895.1 Solirubrobacterales bacterium | reverse complement strand
ATGCTCGCGACCCTCGTCACCGTCCCCGAGCTCGATGGGACGTACCTCGAGCTGGAAACCCAAGCCGACCCCGCCGAGCTGGATGCCGCGCTGACCGCCGTCCGCGCGGTGCTCGACGAGCTGGGCGTGCTCGACTCGCTCGACCCCACCGACTACACCGAGGCCGTCATGGCCGCGCGAGGCGCGTAACCGCCCCAGGAACACCGAGCGGCCCCGCACCCTCACTCGCGTACGGAGGTGCGCACATGGCCCAGCGGCGGAGAAGAGTTGTCCCAAGATTCGGCCCGGCTGGCCACCTCCGCACGAAAGGAACCGTAGTCTCGGGTCTGTCATGGCTATCGAGAGCTCCTCCGGCGCGTTCGCCGCCTTCTGCACGGCCGGTCTGTGGCCCGGGTGCGGCACGAAGCTCGCTCAACGGGTGGTCGCCGCCGGCATCACGCATCCCGACGCGGTCACACCCGGGATGCTCGCCGAGCTCGACGGCGTCAGCGAGCGCCGTGCCCGCCGTCTCGTCGACGCGCTCGACAAGGCGCGCCCAGTGTTCGACGCCGCCGAGATGTTGCACGCCGCCGATGCCGAGGTACGGCTTGCCGCCGCGGCGGTCCGGCAGC
>WHSW01000462.1 GCA_009379895.1 Solirubrobacterales bacterium | reverse complement strand
CCCGGTCCGCCGTCATGGCCGGCCGCACCACGGCCGACCTGTGCCGGAACATCTTCGTCGTCCTGTTGATGACGGTGGTCGGCGTCGCCGTCGGCTTCCGCTCCAGCACCGGCTTCTTCTCGTTCATGGGCGGGGTGTTCATCCTGCTGGCCTTCGCCTACGCCCTGTCGTGGGGCTTCGCCGTGATCGGCCTGATGGCCCGCAACGCCGAGACGGCCCAGGCCATGGCCTTCCCGCTGCTCTTCCCGCTCACGTTCGCCTCCTCGGCGTTCGTGCCGGTCGGGTCCATGCCGGGCTGGCTGCAGGCCTTCGCCAACAACCAGCCGGTGACGGTCGTCATCGACGCCTGCCGGCACCTGATGGTCGGTGGGACGGGTTCGCCGTGGAAGGCCCTCGCCTGGACCATCGGCATGGTGGCCGTGCTGGTCCCCCTCGCTGTCCGGAAATACCGCAAGGCGCAGTAGCTTGCTGGCCCCATGCGGGCCAAACGGCAATGGGCGGCGGTGGGTGTCGCCGCCGTCGCGCCCTGGACCTGGTTCGCCATTCGCAACCTCGCCGCCGTGTTCGACCTGGTGGCCACCGGGTTACCGGCGCTCTCCGTCCTGGCCGCGCT
>WHSW01000461.1 GCA_009379895.1 Solirubrobacterales bacterium | reverse complement strand
AGGCGGGCCTGTGGACCGAGGTGGAGGGCGGCTGGGTCATCGCCGCATGGGCCAAACACAACGCCTCCGCCGAGGAAGTCGCCGAGAAGCGCGCCGCGAAGAAGTCCGGCGGGGTGCTCGGAAACCACCGCAGATGGCACCAAAACACCCCTGCGGATGGCTGCCCCTACTGCGAATCGGTCCACCGATTCGGTCACCGATCGGTAGACCGATCGCATAGCGAATCCGCAGAGACAGAGACAGAGACAGAGACAGAGACAGAAAGGCATATGGCGCCGGACAAGCCGGCGCACGACAACGACCTCACCGACCGCCGCAAACGCGCCCGCCAACTCCCCGACGCATGGCAACCCAACGAAAACCACTACCAGATCGCCCGAGACCTCGGCCGCGACATCGACCGCGAAACCGAACGGTTCCGCGACCACGCCCTGTCCAAACGCCGCACCCTCGTCGACTGGGACGCCGGGTTCCGCAACTGGCTCCGCAGCGACTACGGCCCCACGAAAACCCGCGACTCCCCCAACAACCACGCCGCGATGTACCGCGCCGCAGCCGCCGAAGCCCGCCGACGAGAGGCCAACCCGTGAACGCCAGTTCGGATACAATCCGACG
>WHSW01000460.1 GCA_009379895.1 Solirubrobacterales bacterium | reverse complement strand
CGCTCGGCGGCTCGGTTGGCGGCGTCGTTGCTGACGATCACGGCTGGGCGGGTCTGGTTCGCCTCGGATCCTCTGGATGGATTCAGGTCCACCCAGCAGATGTCACCGCGCCGCATCGCCGATGCCGTCAGCGACCGTCGCGTCCCACAGTCGAGCGTCCTCGGTGTCATCCCACTCGTCGAACGCCGCCGCGTACGAGTCCTGCAGGCTCGCTTCACGCAGCAGCGCGATCGCCTTGTGAATCACCGACGACCGGGACGCCATGCCGGCCTTCGCCGAATAGTCGTCGACGAAGGCCACGTCGTCCTCCGGCAAGCTGACACTGAGCTTCATACCCACAATGCTACTGCAGGTACTACCCATCGAGCCACCATCCAGAGGTGGCGCGCGCTCAGGCCACGCCCGCCTCGCCTTCCGCCAGCGAGCACCAACGCCGATCCGCGCAGGCATGAAACGGGTGCTCGGGCCGCACACCATGGAGCGATACGAGCAGACCACGCTGTTCCGCATCTACGAGCACAATGTTGTGCCGGGGCTGTTCCAGACCGCGGAGTACACGGCGGCCATGCTCTCGCACTGGATCGAGCTTCTGGACACACCGAACGATCTTGGCGATG
>WHSW01000045.1:244-21873 GCA_009379895.1 Solirubrobacterales bacterium | reverse complement strand
GAAGGCGCGGAGCCAG
Organism: Solirubrobacterales bacterium; assembly: GCA_009379895.1. GTDB lineage: Bacteria > Actinomycetota > Thermoleophilia > Solirubrobacterales > 70-9 > WHSW01. Next base: position 21,857 of record WHSW01000045.1, on the reverse strand, counting down.
TCCAGCAGCTCTCCGTAGCCAGCCGTCGTGGTGGGAAAGCCCCTGGTGGCGAGCAGAGCGCCGTGCTGATCAAGCGCCGCGGCGTGATGGGTATCCGCGTGGGCGTCAACCCCGCCGATGACGAGGGTGTCCTGCTTCATGCTGTGCATGCCGTCCTTTCGATCCGGGAGGGCGGTCCGGTCGGGAAGGGCGGACAGAACAGTGACGAGGCACTTGCCGCGAGCAGGTTCCTATCGTCCGCATCGCGCGGATCGCGACGAGCGCTCCGGTCACCTCCACCGACCTGCGGGTCACGGTGACGCCGGTCCCGGCGACGATCGAGGAGGGCGAGACGACGACGCTCCGGGTCCGGGCGACCGCGATCGGCCACTCCGCCCGCGACGCGTTCGTCAGCCTCGCGCCGGCCAACGGGCTGACCTACCAGGCGGTGGGCGGGGGCGGCTCCTGCGAGCTGATCAACGGCTTCATCGGCTGTCGGCTGGGCACGATCGCGGCCGGCACCACCGTGCAGCGCAACGTCACGGCGCTCGGGACGGCGGCCGGCACCCGGGTCGCGACGGCCAAGGCGACGACCTCCGACACCGACGCCAGCCAGGCCAACAACACCGGCACCGCCACGGTGATCGTGACCGCGGCGCCGAAGGTGACCCAGACCTTCTCGACCGGGAACATCGCCGTCCCGATCCCCGACTTGGGCATGGTCGAGGTGCCGCTCGGTGTCGGCCCGAGCACGACGATCTTCGACCTCAACGCCGCGGTGCGCCTCAACCACAGCTTCGACGGCGACCTAGCGATCTCACTGGTCGCGCCCGGGGGCGGAACCGTCGTCGACCTGTCGAGCAACAATGGCGCCGGCGGTGATAACTACGGCAGCGGCCCCAACAACTGCTCCGGCACGCACACCCGCTTCGACGACCAGGCGGCGACCCCGATCACCGCCGGGGCCGTTCCGTTCGCCGGCGCGTTTAAGCCCGAGGCCTCGCTGAACGCGATGAATGGGTTGCCGAGCGGCGGCACCTGGCGGCTGCGGGTCGCCGATCAGGCCGGCGCCGACACGGGCGCCGTCGGCTGCTTCAGGCTGACGATCAAGCGAGCGGCCCCGTAGGCGCGAGTCGTACCGGCGCCTGGCCGGGAACGCCAGGGTGTCGTCTGGGCGCGATGGACTCGGGGTCGCGTCGCGGCCTCGACCGGGCGTCTGGAAAGAGGCCGCGCTTGAGCTGCGACGCCCGGGGCGGCGCGTGGCCGCGTCGCCCCCGCGCCTGACCCGGCCGAGAAGTAGGGACCTCCCCCATTGTCGGCGGCCCTGCCGACGGGGATGCTCTGCCTCGTGAAATCGCGGCAGCCAGCGAGGCCGGAGGTAATGCGAGTGCCACTCTCAAGACGGATCCGGAACTACATCCGCCACAACGTCCTGGGGGTGGTGGCGATCTTCATCGCCCTGGGCGGCACGGCCACCGCCTCGCACCTGGTCGTCCGAAGCTCCGACATCGTCGACGGCGAGGTCAGGAACCCCGACATCCGCGCCGGGGCCGTGACGGCCAAGAAGCTCGCCCCCGACGCGATCCCCGCCAACCCATGCACCTCATTCTGCTTCGGCGGTTCACCGAAGATCGCCAACCGCGCCGTCGGGCGCAGCGAGATCGGGCTCTGGGCCGTTGGAGGCAGCCAGATCGCCCCCGGCTCGGTTGAAGCGACGCAGCTCGGAGGGATCTCTGAGGTGACGAAGTCCGTGAGCGTTTCGCCCAATGGCCATGCAGGGGTGACGGCTCCCTGCCCGGCGGGCACCCGTGTGATCGGGGGCGGCTTTAACTCACCCGACCGCATTCTTCAGATCACCGAGAGTCGACGGGTTGGAAACGGCTGGACGGCGCACTTCAAGAACGAGGACAGCAGCACGCTCGACGGGATCGCCATCGCCTACTGCCTCGGGGGGTAAGCAAGCGGACCGATTTAGGGCGCCTCTGGCCTCTCCTCGCGCCTCGGCGACTGACGGCCGCCATCGGCCTCAGAGCACCGGCAGGAACCTCTCGGTTTCCCCAGGGGTGACCCGGACGCGGCACTCCTCCCACTCCTCGCGCTTTGACCTCGATGAAACGGTTGAAGGTGCTCGCCGAGGATGCGCAGGACGAGCTCTGATTCGGCCGCGATCTCGATCGCCTCGGCCGGCGTCTCGGGCAAGCGCGAGATCACCGCCCTCGCCGCAGCGGCGAAGACCAATCGCGAGATCGCCGCCACCCTCTACATCAGCGATAAGACGGTCGACAAGCACCACTTCCGGGTCTTCACCGAGCTCGGGGTGACCGGGCGTGCCGCGATCGGGGCAAGGCTGGCAGCCGACCGCGACGGCGCCGAGCGCCTGACCGGGCCCGAGAAGTAGGGACCTCCCCGATTTTGGGCGGCCGTTGGCGATCGGGATGCTGTGCCGCGAGGTCCGCCTGGAGCTGGTCGTGCTCGTCCGCTTTCGGCGGGCGCGAACGGTGGCCTCACCGCCCGGTGCTGACCGTCGGCGAGCGAGCCCGCCTGCAGATCCCGACGTCGGGATCAAGCTCGAGCACGGCCCTGGCATAGAAGGCACCGCTTAGGCCACGGGCCTCGACGCGGAAGCGCCGCGAGCGGCTCGTACGATCGACGCCGAGGCGGCGGTCGCGTCCCCGACGGCGTTGGAGGACCGCCACCTTGCGACCGAGCTCGCACCGGCGCTCCAGCGCCCGGTGGCTCTCCGCTGGCATCGTCACCAGCCTCGCCGAAAGCTCGCCCCTGAATGCCCCCTCCTGGCGGGAGTACTCGATGCTCACCCGCCGCCTGTACAGCGGGCAGCCGGCGCGTCCGGGGCCGAACAGGTCGACGCAGCGGTCCTTGCGGTCGCCGATGCCATCGGCGTCAGCGTCGGCGGGCGCGGCGTCGACCCGGTAACGAGCCAAGGCGAAATCACTGTCGTCGTAGTTGTCCTCGCCCGAGAACGACGCGTAGCCAGCGGCGACGATCGCGCCGTCCGCCTGCAGAGCGACGGCGTGGGCGCCCGCGCCGCGCGCGAAGAAGCCGGTCATCACGGTGCCGTCGCCGGCGAACGAGCGATCGAGCTTGCCGTCGGGGTCATAGCGCGCGACCAGGAGATCCTCGCCAAGCCCGGCCTCGGCGCCGGCGGCGACGAGCTTGCCATCGGCCTGCAGCGCCACCGCCGAGGCGCCGACATCGCCTCCGGGATCGGTCATCACTCTCCCGTCGCCCGAGAACGAGGAGTCGAGCGACCCGTGGGGATTGAGGCGCGCGAGGGCGAAGCGCCCGTGACTCGTGCCGCAGCAGGGCTGGAAGCGCCCGGTCTCGCCGACGGCGACGATCTTCCCGTCGGCCTGCAACGTGACGTCCGCCGCCCCGTCCGTGCCCCCGAAGTCGACGCCGACGGCCCCATCGCCGCCGAACGACGGATCGAGGCTCCCGTCAGCGCTGTAACGGAGGATGGCGAAGTCGCCGCCCGAGCTGCCGGCGACGATGATTCGGCCGTCGGCCTGGATGGCGAGCGTGGTCGCCGTCTCATCCGAACCGAGGTCGGTCGTCACGAGGCCATCTGCCGAGAAGGAAGGATCGAGGCTGCCGTCGGGGTTGTAGCGCGCGAGGGCGAGGTCGGCCTGCCCCGAGGTCTGCTCGACGGTCCCGGCGACGACGATCCTCCCGTCCGATTGCAATGCGAGGCCGGACGCGGCGGCGTCGCCCGCGCCGAAGCCGGTGGTCAGCATGCCGTCGGTCTCGAAGGACGGATCGAGGCTGCCGTCGGCCTCATAGCGGGCGAGCGCAAAGACGCTCGGGGCCGAACCGATCGGCTCCGGGATGATGTCGGGCTCGGGATCGAACACCCCGGCGGCGACGATCTTTCCGTCGGGCTGGGGGGCCGCGCCGAGCGCGCCTTCCGCACCGAGGGAGCCGCTCTCCTCGACGCCGAAGTCGGTCGTCTGCCTGCCGTCAGCGGCGAACGAGCGATCGAGGGATCCGTCCGGCGCGTAGCGCGCGAGGGCGAACGCGCTTCCCATTGGTGGCCCGGCGTCACCAGTGCCGACGGCGACCAGGCCCCCATCCGGCTCGACGATCAGCGCCCGCGCGGCGTCATACGCGCCGAAGCTCGTCCTGAGCCTGCCGTCCTTCGAGAATGCCGGGTCGAGGTCACCGGGGCGCGCGCCGGCGAGCGGCGCTGAGATCGCCAACGCCAGCCCGCCGGCGAGCAACCCGCCGATCCCGATTCGCAATGCCCGTCGGAGCACGACCGAACCCCCGGCGAACGGTCGCCGCTCGCCCACGAGCCCTCCCTCGGCCCTCATGGGATCGGTACCTCGCTGACCTCGGCCGCCTCGCTGTGCTCGGCGACGAACGGGGGCAAGAGCCCCAGCGCCTCCTGCGCGCTTTGCGCCTCAACCGTCCACCACAGTCCGTGACCGCCCGCAAGGCAGGAGGACATCGTCGGCCGCCCGCGGAGCGGGCTTTGGAAGCCGTGCCAGGCGGCGAACGCGGCGGCGCAGTTGCGGGGCGGGTGGTGATGGGTCAGCAGATAGGAGGGCATCGCTCGCCCGAGGATCGCGCAACAGCGTCCGCCTGTGAATGGGGGAGATCCCTACTTTCGGGGTAGGATGCGCGCGAGTACGCGTGTCGGTGAGGGGGGGATCGGATCGCGGATCCCAGCAGGCACAAGCGACTACCGGTTGGTTGGGCGTCGGGAGGAGTGCACGAGGCTCCGCGCTGTGCTGCGGCGAATGGGAAGCGGCGGCGGCATCAGCGCCGTGGCCATCGCCGGCGAGCCGGGGATCGGCAAGAGCCGTCTGCTCGCCGAGCTACTCGAGGTGGCTGAGGATGCGCAAAGCCTGACCCTCTCCGGGCGCGCCGCGCAATTCGAGCGCGACGTGCCCTTTGCGGTCTTCGTCGACGCGCTGGATGGCTATCTTGCATCGCAGAACCCCCGGCGGCTCGAGGCGCTCGGTAGCGCGCACCTGACGGAGCTCGCGCGCATCTTCCCCTCGCTCGGGAAGCTCGGGGGCCCGGCCCGAGGCGCCGTGCAGGCCGAGCGCTACCGCGCCCATTACGCCGTCCGGGGCCTGCTCGACTCGCTCGCTCGCGCGCGCCCAGTCGTGCTGGCCCTGGACGACCTCCAGTGGGCCGACGAGGCCTCGCTGGAGCTTGCCTCCCACTTGCTCCGTCGTCCGGGCAGCACGCGGGGGTTGCTCGCCCTCGCCTATCGTGCCGGGGAGGCGCCCTCGCGGCTGGCCGACGCCGTCGCCGTCGCCATCCGCGAGGACCGCCTGGAGCTGGTCGAGCTCGGCCCTCTCTCGGAAGCCGAGATGGGGCAGCTGCTCCCCGGCCACCTGAAGGCCGAGGCCCGGTCTCGGCTCTACCGTGACAGCGGCGGGAATCCGTTCTATCTCGAGCAGCTGTGGCGATCGCTGGAGGCGGGCGCGGGTGCCGCGAGCAGGGCCGAGCCGCACGGCGTGGATGAGGACGTGCCGGCCGCGGTCGCCGCCGCGCTCGCGGGCGAGGTCGGCGCGTTGAGCTCGGGTGCCCGCGCGCTGCTCGAGGGAGCCTCGGTGGCGGGTGATCCCTTCTCGCTCGAGCTCGCCGCCGCCGCTGCAGGCCTCGCGGAGCCCGAGAGCCGCGAGGCCCTCGACGAGTTGTTGTCGCGCGAGCTGGTCCATCCGACCGAGGTGCCGCGCCGGTTCGGCTTCCGCCACCCGGTCGCCCGCAGGACGGTCTATGCAGCCGCCAAGGAGGGTTGGCGGCTGGGCGCCCACGCGCGGGTGCGCGATGCGCTCAACGAGCAGGGCGCCTCGGCGACCGAGCTCGCCCACCACGTCGCGCAGGCAGCCACGCCAGGGGACGAGGAGGCGATCGCGGTGCTCGAGCGCGCGGCACAGGCGGCGGCGCGGCTCGGTCCCGGCCCCGCGGCCCACTGGCTTGGGGCGGCGCTGAGGCTGCTCCCCGAGTCCGAAGTGGCCCGCCGGCTGGAGCTGCTCGTGCCGATGGCGGCCGCGCTTGCCGCCTCCGGGCGCTTTCAGCCGGGGCGAGACGCGATCGTGGAGGCCCTTGATCTCCTGCCCGGCGAGGCCGAGACGCAACGAACCCGGCTGATCACGCGGCTCGCCACCGTCGATCACCTGCTCGGCCGTCACAAGGAGGCCAGAGCGGTGCTTCACTCTGAGCTTTCGAGCCTTGCGAACTTGGCGTCCCCCGCTGCCATCGCCCTGCAGCTCGAACTCTCCGTCGGCTCATACTACGCCGCCGACTGGGAGGGTGCGCGGGAGTGGGCCGAGCGTGCCCTGGATGGCGCCCAAGCCGCCGATCAGGTGCCGCATCGAATCACCGCCGAGGCGCTGATCTGCCTGGCATGCCTCGCACTCGGGCGGATAGCCGACGGAGAGCGGCACGGAAGCGCGGCCGGGGAGCTGATGGACTCGCTCGGTGATCCGCAGCTTGCAATGCGTCTCGACGCCGCTCTCTACCTCGGCTGGGCTGAGTACTTCCTGGAGCGCTACGGGGATGGCGTTCGCCACCACCGTCGGGGCGTCGCGATCTCCCGGTCCACGGGACGGGGACAGCTCCTCACGCAGATGAAGGGTGGTGAGGCGCTGAACCTGATCGAGCTCGGGCGCGCCAAAGAGGCGACCGACCTGGCGGATGAGACCCTGGAGGCCGCCCGCCTCGCCGGCAACCGCCAGGGCGTCGTCTGGGCGCTGTGGATTCGGGGCCGGATCGCGGGCTCGACCGGCCACCTAGAGGACGCGCTTAAGGTGGGCGAGGAGGCCCTCGCGATCGACGCCGAGCTCGAGGCGAGCGTGATCTCGGTCGCGGTGCGGGCCCACTTCGCCGCAATCTGCGTCGAGGCGGGCGACCACCAGCGCTGCGTGAGGGAGATGGAGCGAGCCGGCGCGCCGGAGTTTCGGCGGTTCTACGTCGAGCGCCGGCTGCGCTGCTGGGAGGCGCTGTCCCGAGCGGCGCTCGGCCTCGGTGAACCCGATGAGGCCGAGCACTGGGTGGCTCGCTGTGAGGCGCTGACCGAGGATCTCGACCTGCCGGTCGCCGTTGCCGTCGCCCGCCGCGCGCGAGCCCGCCTGCTGCTCGCCCGCGGTGTTCCCGACCCCGCCGCCGAGACGGCACTCGAGGCCGCCGCGGGACAGGAGAGCCGCGGCGCGCGGATCGAGGCGGCGCGCTCGCGGATCCTCGCCGGCCAGGCGCTCGCGGCGGCAGAGCTGCCCGACCGGGCGGTCGCCGAGCTGCAGCGAGCGTACTCCGAGCTCGATGCCTGCGAGGTGATCCGCTACCGCGACGAGGCCGCGCGTGAGCTGCGACGCCTGGGGCAGCGGATGCCACGCGTCGGCCGCCGCGCCGCGGCCGCGGTCGGCGTCGCGGCGCTGAGCGAGCGCGAGCGCGAGATCGCCGAGCTCGCCGCGGCGGCGAAGACCAATCGCGAGATCGCCGCCACCCTCTACATCAGCGAGAAGACGGTCGAGAAGCACCTCTCCAAGGTGTTCGCCAAGCTCGGGGTAAGCGGCCGGGCCGCAATCGGGGCGAGGCTGGCGGCCGAGGGCGACGAAGCCGCGCGCGCCTGACCGCGCCCGAGAAGTAGGGACCTCCCCCATTGTGGGCGGCCCTTGGCGATGGTGATGCTCTGCCCGACCAAGTCACGAGGGAGGGCGAGATCTCATTGGGAGGTCGCTCCTCCCTCACGAACGGAGGGGAAACATGAGCCTCAGGATGCGCTCTCGGCCATCGCCGGCGTTGCTCGTCGGCGTCCTGGCCCTGGTGGTCGCGCTCGGCGGCACGGCGATCGCCGCGCCCGACTTCGCGACCGAGAAGATCAACAAGTCGAAGGTCAAGAAGATCGCGAAGAAGCAGGCGAAGAAGGTGCTCAAGCAGAGGGCCGGCGGCCTCTCGGTAGCCAACGCGACGAACGCGACGAACGCACAGAACGCCACCCACGCGCAGACGGCCGACAGTGCGGCGCCTAGCGGAGCCGCGGGAGGCGATCTGACCGGGACCTATCCGGATCCGTCGATCGGCGATCAGAAGGTGACGGAGAACAAGGTCGCAGACAACGCGATCAGCACGAACAAGGTCGCGAATGACGCCATCGACGCGGCGAAGATTCAAGCCAACGCCGTCGGGTCCTCCGAGCTTGGGCCGCTCGTGACGCGGACGAATACGGTCTCCATCGCGGACAATCAGAGCCTCTTCGTCACGGCGGACTGCAATGCGGGGGAGCAGGCGATCTCCGGTGGTGCCGTTTGGGAAGGCGTTGCGGGAACCTCAAACCCGGCTCGCTTCCTCGTGCACACCTTCATGAGCGGCAACGGCTGGGGTGCGCGGGGCACGAACCTCTCGGGTGCCGCCCGCGACTTCAGCGTGGAGGCATACTGCCTTTCGCCGTAGGCGACCGGCCGAGTAGGGCCTCACAGCAGCCAGCGGAGGGTGAGCGGGATGCTCACCCTCCGTTCGTGCTTATGGATACTGGTCGGCGCGCTGGCGGTCCCCGAGAAGCGGCGCCTTCGGCCGACCCGGTGGCGGTCCCTCGACGCGAACCTGCGGCAACCACGACAGCCACTTGGGCAGGTACCAGTTGGCCGGGCCGAGGAGCTGCATCGCCGCTGGGATCAAGACCAATCGGACAACGGTGGCGTCGAGTAGCAGCGCCACACCGCACCCGAAGCCCATCTGCTGAAACATGACCAGGTCGCCGCGGGCAAAGCCGCCGAACACCGCGACGATGATCAGCGCGGCGCCGGTGATGATTCGCCCGGTCGAGGCGACGCCGTGGACGACGGCGTCGGTGTTGTCGCCACTGGCCGAGAAGCGCTCGCGAATGCGGCTGAGCAAGAAGACGTGGTAGTCCATCGACAGGCCGAACAGGACCGCGAACAAGAACAGCGGCACCCAGGATTCAATGGTCGCCACCTCGGTAAAGCCAAGCAGGTCGGCGCCCACGCCTTCCTGGAACACCAGAACCATGAGCCCGTAGGCGGCACCGACGGAGAGCAGGTTGACGACGATCGCCTTGATCGCGACGACCAGGGACCGAAAGGCGACGGTCAGCAAGACGAAGCTCAGGCCGAGGACGAAGGCGAAGACGATCGGCAGCCATTGGTCCATCGTCTCGGCGACGTCGATCGCTTCGGCCGTATCGCCGGTCACGAACACCTCCGCTCCGCTGCCGGCGAACGCGGCCGGCACACCCTGCCGGCGAAGCCCGCTCACGGCGTCGATCGCGGCGGGGCCCACGGAGTCGCCGGCGACTGGAACCCTGACCACGGCGAGGTCCGCCGCCGGATTCTCCTCGACCTCCGGCTGGTCGAAGATCGCCGTTCGCGCAAGATCCGCCTCCAGTCGCCCAATCGCGGCCCGCACACCGGCCGAGCCGACGTCGCCGTCGATCACAATCTGCACCGGCTCCGTCGTCTGTCCCGGGAACTCCTCGTTGAGAAGGGCAAAGCCCTGTTTGGCCGGCAGGTCGTCCGGGAGCGTCTTCACGCCGGCCTGGCCCGTGTTCATCGTTAGCACCGGAACGGCCATCGCCAAGAGCCCGGCCGTCACCGCCACGGCGCTGACGAGCGGCCGGCGCGTGACCGAAGCCACCGCGCGCGACCAGAACCGACTCTCCTCCCCGGTTGCAGCACGGCCGAATAGCGGCAGGCGCAGCGCGTTCACCCGGTCGCCCAAGAGACCGAGCACCGCCGGCAACAGAGTCAGCGCCGAGGCAATCGACGCCACGCCGGCGGCGATCGCGCCCGCGGCAAGGCTGCGCATGATCGCGCTCGGCACCAGCAGCAAGCCGAGCATGGCCAAGCTAAAGGCGACCCCGCTGAACAACACCGCGCGGCTGGCCGTAGCGCCGCTTTGCCGGATGGCGCCGGCCTTGTCCTCGCCACCGTGGCGCTCCTCGCGGTAGCGAGCCAGGACGAACAGCGAGTAGTCGATCCCAAGCGCCAGCCCCATCGCGGTGAGCATGTTGGTGGCGAAGACCGACAGCGGAAATGCCTGGCCGATGAGCGCCAACATGGCCAGCGCGATGACGATCGAAACCACCGCCAGCACCAGCGGCACCAAGCCGGCAACGACCGATCCAAAGACGAGCAACAAGACGACCAGAGCCGCCGGCAGGCCGAACCTGAGCTCGCCATTGCGCAGGTCGTCCTCGGCCAGCTGGTCGAAGTCGTTGTCGAGGACGAACTGTCCGGTCACGGCGGCGTCGATCCCGGGCTGGCGGTCGGCTGACTGGGCCACCGCCACGGCGCGCTCGGCCTTGTCCTCGGCGTCTCGGCCGAGGTCCAGCAGCAGCGCGGCGCTGTCACCGTCGGCGGAGACGAGTCGCGGATCCTCGCTGCCGAGGAACGACGAAGCCCCGATGCCAGCCCGTTCCAGCTCGTCTTCGAGCTCGCCGACGACAGCGCGGACGGCCCGCTCACCCCCCTGTGCCGCGCGAACGACCATCACCTCGCTGACGTCATCCCCGGGCTGGTTCGAGAAGCGCTCAGCCTGTAGCTCGTCGCCGCGGCTGGAATCGGTTTCGTTGGTCAGGTCCTCGTCACCCGATAGGGCGTCACCGAGGAGGGAGGCAACGATCGCGATCGCCGCCACAAGAGCGACGCCCCAGAGAGCCAGGGTCCGTGCGGGACGCCTACTGGCAGCGACGGCGAGCCGCTCGGTCACGGCACCGGGCCCCCGAGTGGTCTGGCTCTTGCGGGCAGCGGCATAGTCAGGTCCCGACGCCTCCCTATTGCATCTGCCTTGCCTCGACGAGGCGAGTGTCGCAGATCGCGAGTGCGCCGCGCCCTCGGGGTCACCGAAGTTGCGGATGCGGGGAAAGCGGGCTCACGGGATGGTCGCGCCAGACGCCCGCCCGGGACGAGCAATGGCGGTGCGGCGGCCCGCCGCGGACGCCTGACGGGACCCGAGAAGTAGGGACCTCCCCCATTGTGGGCGGCCGTGCCGACGGCGATGCTCTGCCTCGTGAAATCGCAGCGAGGCGCGGTGGATTTGGCCTTGGCGATGGTGGCGCCCCTCATCGCCACAACAACGACCGACCGGAGGTAAGGCAAGTGCCAGTCTCGAGAAGGATCCGGAACTACATCCGCCACAACGTCCTCGGCGTGGTGGCGATCTTCATCGCCCTCGGCGGCACGGCCACCGCGTCGCATCTGGTCGTGCGAAGCTCCGACATCGTCGACGGCCAGGTGAAGACTCCCGACCTCGGCGCCCAGGCCGTCACGACCAACAAGCTGGCCCCGAACTCGGTCGGCGGCGGCCGGGTTGCCGACGGCTCACTGACGGGAGCCGACATCGCCGACGAGAGCATCGTCTACGCCGACATGCACGACAACAGCATCGTCTCGAAGCACGTCTCTCCGGGCCGCACCCACGGCACGCTGCTCTCCGAGGACATTGCCGACAACTCGCTCACCGGCAACGACATCTACGAGCCGAGCTTGGACCTTCAGATCCCCTATAGGTACGCCGCCGTCAACGACACGGGAATCATCTGCAACACCCGGTTCGATTGCGTCGAGGGCTCGCTCCTGCCGCTTCCCATAGGCGGCATCTGGCATGTCTCCGCCAAGATCGTGCTCAACCAGAGGGCCGACGAGAGCAGGCTCTTTGCGCTATGCGACATCCGTGTTGGCAGCAACTCCTATGACACGGCAGCGGTCTATAACAGGACCGACGGTAGCTTCGCCGACGACACTCTGTCGCTGCAGGCCCTGATGGCCGTCAACGCCGGAGCCACTCCAACGCTCACCTGCTCCGACAATGCGGTCGGCGACGTGCACGGGGGGCACATGAAGATGACCGCGATCAGGGTCGGCTGAGCTGCCCTGCAAATCACGCGCCGCCCTGCTCTGCTCGTCGCGGCCGTCTGTGCCGCAGCGCTCACGTTGCCGGCCTCCGCGTCGGCGTGGAAGTACGTCTTCCAGGACTTCATCGACGCGCGGGGCGCCGGCGTCAGCGCCGGCCACACGTCGGCGAAGAAGTGCTCGGGGAGAATGCTTGGCACCTACGACTTCGTCTCCCGCGTCCACTCGGAGGGTGGCGAGACCCAGATCACCCAGGTGGCCCACGCGGATCTCCGGGTGACGCGCAAGTGGCACAGGTTGAAGGACGTAAACCTGACGATCCAGGCGTCGGACGACTTCGACCCCGAGATCATCGCCGAGCTCGCCGACGCGTACACCGACTTTTGGGAGACCTTGTTCGTCCGCTGGTCGCCGGGCGAGCTGCACATCCGCCACCAGGGCATCGTCGTCTTCGGCTCGCAGCTCCTTGAGCCCGGGCAACCCACCGAGAAGTTCAAGCCGAAGCGGGGCTGCTGAGCGCCCCCAGCGGCGAGCCCACGCAAGGTCGAACTCAGCTGCGGCCCGCAGCTCGTGAGCGCGTTGAACGGGCTCTCGATCGCCGCTCTGCCGTGGCTGCTGGTGTGGCGTCCGCGGGCGCGACAGCGGCGGTGGTCTGCCGACGCTCGGGGCTCCCGCCGCGGCGCGGACGTCGCCGTAACTCGTTGGGCCATTCGTTGGGCCAAACACCCGTGTAAACGGCCCTCTACGGCGTCACCGGACAACCCCCCAAGCGAGCTGTTTCGCGCGAAACCAAGCCGTTTCAGCGGGGTTCCGGCACCTGGGGACCCTCGCTTAGCAGGCGAGTGCCTTCAGCCACTCGGCCACCTCTCCTGGGGAGGCCCGATTCTAGATGCCGGGCCGGGACCCATCCAGGTACGCTCGCTCGCCCTTGAGCCCGCCCGCCGAGACGATCGACCGCGAGGCGCTGCGCGCGCGCTATGACTCGGTTCTCGCCCCGGTCACGCCGCCCTTCGCGTTCGTCGATCTCGACGCGCTGGCCCGCAACGCGCACCGGATGCGCGAGCAGGCGGGCGGGTTGCCGATCAGGGTGGCGACCAAGTCGGTGCGCTCGACGCCGCTGCTGCGCCGCATCCTCGAGCTCGACCCGGGCTTTCGCGGGGTGCTGTGCTTCACCCTTCCCGAGGCGCTTCACCTCGCCGAGCGGGGTTTCGACGACCTGCTCGTCGCCTATCCGTCGGTCGACCGTGGCGCTGTGGCACGCGCGGCGCGGCTCGCCGCCGAGGCGCCCGGGCGTGCCCCGGTGCTGATGGTCGACGACCGGCCGCACCTCGACCTGATCGAGGGGGCGATCGGCGGCGGCGCGGCGCAGATGCCGGTCTGTCTCGACGTCGACCTCGGCTGGTGGCCGCTGGGCGGGCGCGGCGCGCGGATCGGCCCCCGGCGCTCGCCGGTCCACGACGCGGCGCGGGCGCGGCGCATGGCGGGCGAGATCGAGGACCGGCCCGGCACCCGGCTCGCCGGCCTGATGGCCTACGAGGGCCAGATCGCCGGGGTCGGCGACCGGATCCCCGGGCGCCCGCTGCGCAGCGCCGCGATCCGCGCGATGCAATCGGCGTCCGAGCGCGAGATCGGCCGGCGCCTGCCCGGGGTCGTCGCCGCGGTGCGCGCGGCACTCGCCGAGCGCGGCCGCGAGCTCGGCTTCGTCAACGGCGGCGGCACCGGCAGCCTCGCCCGCACGGCGGCGCTCGGCGCGGTCGAAGAGCTCAGCGCCGGCTCGGGGTTCTTCGCGCCGGCGCTGTTCGACAACTACCGCGCGCTCGAGCTCGAGCCCGCGGCGTTCTTCTGCCTGCCGGTGGTCCGCCGGCCGGTGGGCGGGGTGGCGACGGTGCTCGGCGGCGGCTACGCGGCCTCCGGTCCGGCGGGCGGCGACCGCCTGCCCGAGCCCTATCTGCCCGGCGGGCTTCGCTTCGATCGCCAGGAGGGCGCCGGCGAGGTACAGACCCCGCTGATCGGCGCCGCCGCCTACCGGCTGCGGATCGGGGATCGCGTCTACCTGCGCCACGCCAAGGCGGGCGAGCTCTGCGAGCGCTTCAACTCGCTGCACCTCCTGGAGGGCGATCGAATCGTCGACGAGGTCGCCACCTACCGCGGCGAGGGCAAGGCGTTTCTCTGATCACTCCGCCGAGATCCTCCGCTTCGCGTCCGGTCTCGGCGGCGTCGTCACGGACCACCCGCCGGCTCAACCGAGCACCCGCTTGATGTACGCGTTGGTGAACCGGCGGCCCGGGTCGAGCCGGTCGCGCACGGCCGCGAACTCGTCCCAGCGCGGGTAGCGAGGCGCCAGGGTCGCCGCGGCCTGGAAGTGACGCTTGCCCCAGTGCGGGCGCCCCTCGTAGGAGTCCATGATCGCCTCGACGGCGCGGAAGTAGGGCTCCCAGTCGAGCCTTCGATCCTGATGTACGGAGACGTAACAGGTGTCGCGCCCGTGCGCGCCGCTGAGCATCAGCTCGTCGGCGGCCGCGAACCGGACCTCGATCGGGAAGGCGACCCGATGCTCGGGGCGCGCCGCGACCTCGAGCACGCGCCGCACCGCCTCGGCCGCGTGCTCGCGACCGATCGCGTACTCCATCTCGGTGAACCGGATCCTGCGGTCGCTGGCGAAGACGCGGAAGCTGCGGTCGATCGTCGTCGAGCGCCCGGTGACGGCGGCGGCGAGTCGCGCGAGGCGCGGCGTCAGCGCGGGCAGCCGCAGCCCGGCCTCGACCAGCAGCCCGCCGGCCCAGTTCTCGAGGATCACCTCCTGCGCGTAGACGCGCGCGGGCGAGCGCGGGCGGGGCGGGTCGTCGGTGCGCCGGCTCTCGCGACAGAGGGCGACCTCGGTGTGCGGAAACACGTAGAGCTCGAAGTGGTCGCTGCCGTGGTCGAGCTCGTCCAGGCGGGCCAGCGCTTCGGCGAGCGGGCGCGGGCTGTCGACGCGCTCGATCGTGTACGCGGGCACCGTGCGGACCGTGACCGCGTAGATCAGGCCGAGCGCGCCGAGCCCGATCCGCGCCGCGTCGAGGGCCGCCCTGTCGCCCATCGCCGAGATCTCCAGCGACGACCCGTCGGCGAGCACCAGGTCGACCGCCTCCACCTGCGCGGAGATGCTGCGAAAGCGCGCCCCGGTGCCGTGCGTGCCGGTCGAGATCGCCCCCGCCAGCGTCTGGCGGTCGATGTCGCCCAGGTTCTCGAACGCGAGCCCGAGCTCGTCGAGGCGCCGGTTGAGATCGCCGAGCACGATCCCGGCCTCGACCTTGACCAGGCCCGAGGCGCGGTCGACGGCGAGGATCCGACCGAGCCGGTCGCAGCGGACCATGACTCCGTCGGTGAGCGCGACGTCGGTGAACGAATGCCCCGAGGCCGAGGCCCTGACCGGGAGCCCCGCCGAGGCCGCGCGCTCGAGCACCTCGACCAGCTCCGCCCGCGAGCCGGGCGTCTCGATCGCGGCCGGCCGGCAGGCCTGATCTCGAGCCCAGTTGCGCCACTGCGAGGCCATCGCGCGCAAGCGTATTCGTGGCGGTCCGTCACACTCCGGGGCACGCGGCCCGGAGGGGTGGCAGAGTGGTCGAATGCGGCAGCCTTGAAAGCTGTTGACCGGGCAACCCCCGGTCCGTGGGTTCGAATCCCACCCCCTCCGCTGTCATTGACGCGGCGGGCTTCGCGTTAGGGTTGCGCGATGTTCAAGAGCAAGCGCAAGCGAGCGGCGGAGCTGTTCGAGACGGGGTCCAAGGGCGCCGGTACGGTCCTCTCGGTGCAGGACACCGGGACGACGGTGAACAACAACCCCCGGGTGAAGATGACCTTCCGCATCGAGCCGCTCGACGGCGACCCGACCTTCGACGCCGAGAAGACCGTCACGGTCCCGCGGATCTAGATCCCGCGCCAGGGCGACCGCTACCCGGTCTGGTACGACCCCCAGGACGCGGGCAAGTGGGCTTTCGCGACGATCAACGACGACCAGGGCCGCGCGACGATGCGCCAGCTCTTCGGCGAGGTCGCCGAGACGTTCGTCGGCATGAACACCCCCGCGGCCCCCGCCCCGCAGGCCAACGACACCGTCGAGCAACTCAAGCAGCTCGCCGACCTGCACGCGCAGGGTGTGCTCACCGACGACGAGTTCGCCGCCCAGAAGGCGAGGCTCCTCGGTTAGTCAGGCGGCCGCGCGGGGCACGATCGCCGGCCGCGACCGAGCCGGTCGCGCCGCTAGCGTGTTCACCGGTTCATGGAGGCGAGAGCACGCGCGGCGTTCGTCGCGCTGATCCTGGCGTTGACGCTGGCCGCGGTGTCGACCGCGTCGGCTTCACTGCCGCGTGGCAAGCCGTATGCGCCGGGCCAGGGTCGCGCCTTCCACGGCGTCTCGGACACCGGCGACACCGCCGATCTGTTCGCCTTCGCCGACCAGGTCGGAGCCCACCCGGCCGTGCTGCAGGATTTCTTTCACTGGCGCGTGCCGCTGACCACCGGCGCGCTCTATCGCTGGGGCGCGACCGACACGCGCGGCGTGCTCAGCCTCTCGACCGCCTCCGGCTCCGGCGAGGAGATGATCACGCCTCAGCAGATCGCCGAGGGGCGCGACGACCGCTACGTGCTGCGCCTCGCGCGCACGATCGCCGAGACCGGCCAGACCGTCTACATCCGCCTGATGCCGGAGATGAACGGGCACTGGAATGCCTACTCGGCCTTCGACTCCGACGGCAGTGCGCGCCACGGCGGGCATTCCGCGCGCTGGTACAAGCGCGCCTGGCGGCGCTTCACCCTGCTGATCCGCGGCGGGCCGCGCAAGCGGATCAACGAGCGCCTGGTGCGGATGGGGATGCCGCGGATCCTGCGCGCGCGCTCGCAGAGCGATCCGGTCTACGCGGGCGGGCCCGAGGGCATCCCGCTGCCGGTCCCCGCGCAGCTGCCGCAGCCCCGGGTGGCGCTCATGTGGGTGCCGCAGAGCTTCGGCTCGCCGAACATCGCCGGCAACCAGCCGGACGACTACTGGCCCGGCGGCAGCTACGTCGACTGGGTCGGGATCGACATCTACTCGAAGTTCGCGGGCGCCTTCGACCGCGGCGTCGCCTTCTTTCGGCGCTATGACCGCTGGCCGTTCGTGATCGGCGAGTACGGGCCCTGGGACAACGACCACGGCGGCGCGTTCACCGGCCGCCTGCTGCGCTGGGCCGAGGCCCACAACCGGGTCAAGATGGCGATCTACTACCGCGGCGTCGACACCCAGAACTCCTACAACCTGCAGTTCTACCCGGGGGCGCAGCGGGCGCTTCGCAACCACATGCGAAAGCGCCGCTGGCTCGAGTACGCGCCCGGCGTCAGGGCGCTCGCCGACCCGCCGCCGCCGGCGCGCGTCGCGCCTTCAGCGCCGCCCGGCCCTCGGCGAGGCAGCGGTTGACCTTCGCCTCCCCCCAATTGTTCTCGGCTCTGTTGAGCGGCTCCCGGCGCAGAACCGGACGCATTCGTTGACCGTAACCCTCGATCGCGCGGTCGGCAATGACCGGCTCGATCCACACCTCGGCGGCGAGTAGCTCCAAGTGCACCGGGCCGCCATCGGCGAGATGAAGCCTAAAGTGATCAAACATTCGCGCGAGAACGGCGCGGACCGCCTCCACACCATTGGCGCCTTGGACCTCGCCGGCAATCGCAGCGCGGATTTCCGCGAGCTGGCGGTATGTCTCCTCCTCGGCGTCGGCGACCTCGGCCCATCGCGAAACGTCGTCGTGCTGGCGCTCGATTTGCCCAAGTTTCGCCTCCGCGGCGGCGAGTTCGGGTTCGAGTTCCCGGCGGAACTCGGCCCAGTCGGCTGCGGCTATGGCGCCATCCGTGTAGTCGCGCCGGACGCGCGCTAGGCGTTCCTGCGACGTTCGCACGTCTCGCTCTGCGCCATCGCGGAGCGCTCGGATTTCGGAGAGCTTTCTATCTCGAGCATCGGCGAGGGCACTGCGGGTTGCTTCGACATCTAGCCCGACCCTCGCGAAGTATCGGAAGACGGCATCGTCCACTAGCTCGCGGCGCACCGGCAGCATCGAGCACGATTCAGGGTCCAAGTAGCGACCGAAGCAGCGATAGGTCTCAACCGTGCCGCGATCGGTACGCGGCAGCATCGCTTCGCCGCACTCCGCGCAGCGAAGCATTCCCTTGCGGAAAAGGTGGGAGCCCGCGGGCCCGCGGCCGCGCTTGTGGGTTCGCCGGCGAGCGTCGCGCAGGTCGGAAACCTTGGCCCAGCTCTCATCGTCGACGATCGCCTTGTGGCGGCCCTGGAACGTCTGGCCCTGGTGGGTGACCTGACCGCGGTAGATCGCGTTGCTGAGGACGGTCGCGACAGCGCGGTGCTGCCAACGGCGGCCCTGGGCCGTATGAATGCCTTCGCGATTCAGGTCGCGAGCAATCGCGAGCTGCGAGCGCCCCTGGAGAGTCTCGGCGTAGATCCGTCGAACGATCTCCGCCTCCTCGCGGACGATGACAAGGTCGCCGTTCTCCCAGCGATACCCGTACGGGCGAGGGCCACCGAGCGCAAGGCCAAGAGCCGCGCGGCGCGCCTTGCCCGCCTTGACTGCCAGAGATTTCCGCCGGGAGTCCTCCGCATTGCGTTCCCCCATCGCGAAAGCGAGGAGTGGATTGGTAAATGTCGAGTCGTCCTGCACCGAACGCAGCACCACCCCGTGCTTGATCGCCCAGAAGTAGATTTCGCCGAGATGTCGGGCCGAGCGCCCGTCGCCCCGGGCGAGACGATCCGAGTGTTGGACGACGAGGCTCGCGCCTATCCGTTCGGCGTGTTCCATTGCGGCGCTAAGGCCCGGGCCGCGATCGCCGGACCAGGCGCTGGCCGCCTCGTCGTGGTACTCGCCCATGACGGTCCAACCTTCGCGCTCCGCCAGCTGTCGGCCATCGCGGAGCTGCGCTGGGATAGAGCCGCGCTGGTCGGCAGTCGACTTCGCTGCGTAGATAATCGCCTTCATTGCGGCCTGAGCTCCATCCTCATGAATGCGCTGTAACCGACTGGGCACTGATCCCCCTTCGCTCTTGATCGGCCCAGGCCGCCAAGATCCCATCCAGCGCCCTCATGAGTGCTGCTCCCCGTCTCCAGAACTCGCCACGAAATGCTCTCGCGCCCAGCATGGTCGGAATCCGGTCATCGATTGCTCGCGCGGGGCCGTCGACGTGCGCCTTGTAGCTCCTCATCGCTCCTCGACTGGTGCAACCTAAACGCCGCCTCGTGGACCGCGAGGCAGACTGCGGCCGTGCTGTCGGGAGCGCCGGCTGCCCGTAGCTTCGCAAGATCCTCAACGAGCTGACGCCGCTGGTCGTGCGTGAGATCGGTGATGTAAACGTCCGTACTGACAATGGTTCGCTCAGCCATCGTACGCCTCAGCCTTCGCCGCCAAGAATCGGTAGAACCGACGACGGCTCGGACACCCACGACTTCTGAACGCCGAACAGCTCGGCGACCTCTCCGCAGTCAATAGCGACCGACTCATGCGCGGTTCCGCTCATGACCCGCGTCGTTGAGCGTTGCGAGTCCAAGTAGCGGTTCGATCGGACGCACCTCAATTCGCTCCGATGCATGCATGCGCTCGATCGCGCGCTCCAAGCCGCGCTGCGTTGGACCGCTTCGCGTGTAGTAGCGCACCGACTCCACCCACCGCGCGCGCCGCCAGGCCTTGACGATCGCTTCGAGTCGCTTCGGTGATTTCGGCGTGAGCTCGACCTCGACTGCGATCACCGTGGCCTCGCGAAGGACGGCGAGGTCGGGGCGATGAAGGTGGTCCGACCCGTCGGAGTTCTCACCGAGCTTTGCGCTCGCGATCGCGCGTTCGTTCCAGCGTTCGGCCAACCGGAACTCCCGCTCAGACTGAACCGCGTCCGGTCCGAACTCTGCCTCGAGCGCGATCGCCACCCACCCGCAAGAGATCCAGTGGCCCACCAGCTCCGGCGGCGCCTGGGCGACGCCGAGCGACAGCCCGGTCAGTCGCAGGCCCCGTCGGGTGGCTCGAATCAGAGCCGGCTGGCCGCGAAGCAGATACACCCGCTCGAGCAGCCCACCCTCGACGCACGCCGCAACTCGCCGGTATGCGACGGTGCGACCGAGCCCGAAGCGAAGCCGAAGCTGAGCGAGCGTCACCGCGCCGAGGCGTCCCACCCAGCGCACGATCTCCCAGTCGCGCACCCGCGTCGTCGCACCAACGAGCACCCGGGGATCGGGGTCGATCGCGAGCTGTTCGGCGCTTGGCATCTCTCTCGGCCTCTATGGATTAGTGGCGCGAGGTAGGCATGAGTCCGGCCCGACTTGCAGCGAAGGGGGGCGCGGATGGCTTCGCTGGGCTTGACCAGGGAATGTGGGGCGTCGTGCTCGTGCTGTTCGCCGCGTTCGTCTCCGGCTTTCTCGCCGGCGGCGGTCCGGCGCTGTGGTTCGCGCTCCTGATCGGGCTCGCCGTCCTCGGCGGCGATCCCGGCGATCCGCTCGGCGCGTTGGTCGCAACCGTCGCCGCGCTCGCCGCCGCCGAGCTCGCGCGCGCTCAGATCAGCGCCCGGCTGCGGCGCTGAGATCCGGGCCAGCTTTCGATCAGTCGAGCTCCTCGCGCACGATCAGCACCGCACCGCCGACGTAGTGCAACTGCACCGTGCGGCTCGGTCCCTCGGGCAGCTCGAGCGTGTAGGCGAGCGCGATCAGGAAGCCCGATTCGCGGACGACGAACTGCGCGTCGGCGTGGGCGAGGAAGAAGGCCACCCGCGCTGGGCGATCGAGCGGCCAGCCGCTCGTGATCTGCAGGTCCATCGAGCGCTCGAGAACGCCCCGCGACTCATGAAAGGGTCCGGCACCCTCGGGTCCCGACTCGACCGAGACGCGCCTGCCGATCAGCCCTTGAAGTTCGCCAAGCGCTCCGGCGAAGTCGAGTGTCCCCTCGTCCTCGTCTTTCAACTGGGCTGGCCCTCGTCATGGTTCATGCACCCGGATAACCCCGGCGCCGATGACCACGCCCCTCAGGCGTCGTCGCGCAGCGCGCGGTTGGCTTTCTCGATCCGCTTTCTGACCTGGCGCACCGTGAGGCCGCGAAGCATCGCGATCTCGGCCGGGCCGTAGCCGGCAGCGGCGAGGAGGAGTACCGCGCGCTGGTCGGCGGGCAGCCGTTCGAGTCGGCGGCGAAGCTCTGCGATCCGCTCGCCCTCAAGGACCGCCTCGGCCGGGTCGGCGGCGCCCTCGTCTCGGATCGGCTCCGACTCTCCGCTGACCGGGCGCTCGGGCATCGCCTGCTCCCGGCTCTCCTTGCGCGCGTAGCGCCGCCGGGCCTTCGAGGTCTCAGACGCCATGCAGGCCGCGCAGTAGGCGAGGGCCTTCTCGGGGACGTCCGGGCCCGGGAAGGAGCGGTAGAAGCTCAGCAGGGCGCCCTGGACGACGTCCTCGAGCTGCCACTCGGGAGCGCCTGCGCGCACCGCCACCGCCCGCAGGTACTGGCGCTTCTCGGTCATCAGCCACTCGGTCAGCCTTGCGTTTCGCTCGCCGTCGGGATTTCTCTCGCTGGGGGTCCGTGGTCTTGCCATGGGCCGTGCCCCCGCACGCCGAAGGCGTGCCAAGATGGGCCGGTCGGCAGGGCCACGGTTCCCCCAGCGAGGGCGACCCGACGACGAGCGAAGCAAGGCGCACAAATATGGCCCGACCTGAGAAGGGGGCCTTCGACAGGAGCCGTGGCGGTTCTGGACGCGCTACCGAGTCGCCGCGGCCGATGGCACTCGGGCTTGTCGTGTGGGCGTGCGACGCG
>WHSW01000045.1:0-234 GCA_009379895.1 Solirubrobacterales bacterium | reverse complement strand
TCTGGCGTACGCGCAAGCCGCTCGACCGGTCGCTCTGGACACTGGACAGCCTCGATGTCGCCGATGGCGAGCTACTCAGAAGCCGGGTGTGCTCGGACGTCGCCATGCGGATGATCGCCGAGATGGACCTCAAGGCCCTTCCACGACCCCAGCGCAAGCTCTACGTGCGAACCCTGATTCGCTACATGTCAACACCGGGTGCACCACAGGGCGAGCAGAGCTGTCGCCGGGCTC
>WHSW01000459.1 GCA_009379895.1 Solirubrobacterales bacterium | reverse complement strand
GCAGCCTTGATCGCATCCTCTTCGCGCGGCGCAACCACACCGAGGAAGTCATTTCGCCGCACGACCTGCGCATTCGGAATACCGCTGATCGACTTGTTCGATACCGAGACGAGCTTCGCACCGATCGCCGGCGGCCTGATGACGCGCCCGTGCAGCATTCCCGGAACACGGACGTTGTGGACATACTCGAAGGTACCAACCACCTTAGCCGGCAATTCGATCCGGGGAATGGACTTCCCCACGACCTTATAGTCCTTGAACGCCTTCAGCGGTGTCTTCTGCTTGAGCAAGATGCCGCGCGTGATCTCGGCGGCGGCCTTGGACGCTACTTCGAGCGTGATGGACAACTGCCGGTCGCCAATCAGGTCGCCATACGAAATGCCCTTTCCTCCTGCTTTCGGTGATACGACGCCATCCGTCACGGCGAGCTCGGCAGCGGGCACACCTAGCTGCTCGGCTGCCATGGTGATCAGCGCTGCCCGCGCTTCGGCGGCAGCGACCCGCAGCGGTTGCGAGCCTCGCATCACGTTAAGGCTCGCCGTCGACTTACCCTGGTTCGGGGTCAGGCGCGTATCGCCCATCACGACGTGGACACGCTCGACCAGGACGTCGAGTTCTTCC
>WHSW01000458.1 GCA_009379895.1 Solirubrobacterales bacterium | reverse complement strand
GATCGCCCGGGCGAGCGCGGCCTCGTTCACCGGATCCAGGTGCGCGGTGGGCTCGTCCAACAGGAGCAGCCGCGGTCGGGTCAGCAGCGACCGGGCGATCGCGACCCGCTGGCGCTCGCCGCCGGACAGCAGCGCCCCGTGCTCCCCGACCTCGGTGTCGAGCCCGTCCGGCAGTCGGGACACCAGGTCGGTGAGACTGGCCAGCTCCACCACCCGGCGGACCTCGTCGTCGGAGGCCTCCGGACGGGCGTACGTGAGATTGTGCAGCAGCGTGCCGTGCAGGACGGGCGCGTGCTGCTCGACCAGCCCGATGCCGGCCCGGTGCTCGCCGCGCGCCACCGCCCGCACGTCGCGTCCGTGGCACAGGACCTGACCCCGGTCCGGGTCGTAGAAGCGCTCGGCGAGCGCGAAGACCGTCGACTTGCCCGCGCCGGAGCGGCCGATCAGCGCCACATGGCCCCGCGGCGGCACCCGGAACGACACCCCGCGCAGCACCGGCCGGCCCGGCTCGTACCCGAACCACACGTCGCGGAACTCCAACGCCGCAACCGCCCCGCGGACGTCGTGCCCGGCGCCGGTCGCGGGCGCCGCGGAGCCGTCCGCCTCGCGCGGGAGCGACAG
>WHSW01000457.1 GCA_009379895.1 Solirubrobacterales bacterium | reverse complement strand
AGCCCCAGCCACACCCACGACGCCGAGCATCAACCACAACAATCCCATGCGGCGGCTCCGTCGCGGCGGTTCGACGTCGGTATCGCGGTCATGTTCGATCGTCACCGCCATGACGTCCTCGCTCATCACGCGTCGCTCCGTTGGCGCTCGTCGACGTCGGGGCCACCAAAGACCTCCTTGCACGTCTGTTCAGCCTTCTCGAAGTCCGGATCCTCCAGGACTTCCGGGCCAATGTTGATACCCTCGCCCGGCTTGGGGTCGGCGAACTTCTCCACGCCGTTGTCGCGCATGCACTGGGCGTACTCGAGCATGCCCTCTCGATCTTCATCCTCGTCCGGGGCGCCCGCTGGCGGCGGCGGCGACAAGTCTTCGCAGGCCGCGATTGCCGCGTCCACCTGCATCGGGTCGCCCTCCACCTCGATCCCGATGCCCTCGCCGGGCGCCGGGTCTTCCACGTCCAGTCCGTTGTCTCGCAAGCACTGTGCGTACTCGAGCATTTGCCGGTACGCCTCTTCCTCGCTGAGTGACGCATCGGACCCGTCGTCCCGATCCGCGCCATCGTCCTGAGTCTCGCCGTTCGCCGACGCCACGTCGTTGTCGTTGCCGTCGGAGCCGCAGCCG
>WHSW01000456.1:400-622 GCA_009379895.1 Solirubrobacterales bacterium | reverse complement strand
CTCTGGGTTGATCACGCTGCTGTCACCGCCGGGGCCGACCTCGTGTGCTGCATCTCCGAGCGCGGCAAGCGCTGGCTCGACCCGGCCAAGCCGTTCTTCTTCCGCGCCCCGCCGGCCGCCGTCGAAGCGCTGGCCTACCTCGGCGTGGACGCGGTGACGCTGGCGAACGACCATGCGCTGGACTTTGGGGTCACCGCGCTGCTCGACACGCTCGTGCATTTG
>WHSW01000456.1:0-384 GCA_009379895.1 Solirubrobacterales bacterium | reverse complement strand
CTGACCATCCCGCCGACGTCGCCGCCGAGGCGGATCGGGCCGGCATCGCCTACGCGGGGCTACAGCACGGGTGGCCCACCTGGCTGACCGATCGCCGACGTCGATGTCGTCGTCGCCACTCCACACTGGGGCCCGAACATGACGACCGCACCGGTACCGCACGTCCGCGCACCGCGCCGGCGCTGGTCAAAGCTGGCGCGCAAGTGGTCGCCGGCCACTCCGCGCACGTGTTCCACGGCGTGCAGCGCGTTGGGCCGCGGCGCGGTGCTGTACGACCTGGGCGATTTCATCGACGACTACGTTGCCGACGAACACGTGCGCAACGATGGGCTGCTGTGCGTCGAGGTCGACGCCGACGGACCGGTCCGTTTGGAAGCGGTGGAC
>WHSW01000455.1:290-622 GCA_009379895.1 Solirubrobacterales bacterium | reverse complement strand
CCGTGGCGCTCGCTCGCGCGCGAGGCGGCCTGGCTCGCCGGGCTGGCGCTGCTCTACGGACTGGCCGCGCGCAGCGCGGTCCGCCGCCTCGGCGCCTGACGTACCCTTGGTGTCGTGAGCGCATTTCCCGCCACGCGGCTGCGCCGGTTGCGCCGGACGGACGCGCTGCGCTCGCTCGTACGCGAGACGCGCCTCGACCTCGACGACTTCGTGCAGCCGCTCTTCGTCGGCCCCTCGAGCGTCCCGAACGCCGAGCTACCGGGCCTGTCGCGGTACTCCGTCGAGGACGTTGTCGCGGAGGCCGGGGAGCTCGCCTCGCTCGGCGTCGAGGC
>WHSW01000455.1:0-280 GCA_009379895.1 Solirubrobacterales bacterium | reverse complement strand
GGAGGAGAAGGACGACGAGGGCTCCGGCGCCTGGGAGGACGAGGGGATCGTGCAGCGGGCGCTGCGGGCGCTGCGCGCCGAGCAGCCGGAGCTCGTCCTCGTCACGGACGTCTGCCTGTGCGAGTACACCTCGCACGGGCACTGCGGCGTGCTGCGGGACGGCGAGGTGCAGAACGACGAGACGCTCGACCTGCTCGCGCGCACCGCCGCCAGCCACGTCGAGGCCGGTGCCGACGCCGTCGCGCCGAGCGACATGATGGACGGGCGCGTCGGGGCGATT
>WHSW01000454.1 GCA_009379895.1 Solirubrobacterales bacterium | reverse complement strand
GGTCGGGCACGGAGGTGCGGGCGGACATGTCGCCGACAGCGATCCGCTCGGCGGCGCCGATCATGTCGTCGATCGGGCGTAGCCCCCGGCGGATGCTGGCCCACACGAGCGCGGCCACCACCGCTAGCGCGACAGCGCCGGCCGCGAGCAGGATGCGTCGGGTCTCGGCCACGGTGGTGTGGACGTCGCGGAGCGGGACGGCGGCCACGACCGTGCCACCGTCCGGTAGCGGCACCGAGATGGCGCGGTAGAGGGGGCCGCTGTCGCCGGTGGACGGAACCGTGTGCGGGCGGGCGACGAGGCCGCTGTCGATGCCGGTGACCTCGGGCAACGGGTCGGGGTCGGTGCTCGGGCCGGACGGGATGGCGGTGCGGACGGTCCCGTCCGGGTCGAGCTGGAGGATTGCCATGTGCCGGTCGTCGAACGGTTCGGTGGGTGTGCCGTGGCCGAGGGAGACGAACGCGTGGACGGGCTGCTGAGTGGCGAACTCGGTGAGCTGGTCATCGACGGCCGCCACGAGACGGTCCTCGAGCACGTTGACGACCACCGCGCCGGTCACGAGCAGCACGGCGGTGATGGCGGTGACGATGGCGACGAGCAGCCGGCGGCGGATCACGGTTCG
>WHSW01000453.1 GCA_009379895.1 Solirubrobacterales bacterium | reverse complement strand
CTCTCCGTCGAAGTCGGCCCAGGTCAGCCGCGACGACCGCTCGAACCTGTGTCCGGGGGGATACACGCAGAAGAAGCGGTCTGCGGCGATGCGCTCAGCGCACAGGCCACTCGGTGGACTGGGCATGGCCGCTATCGCGAAGTCGACGGCGCCATGCGACACGCGGTCGAGAACCTCCAGCGAGAACGCGTCTTGGACCGCGACCTCCACCTGCGGCCGATGCTGCCTGAACCCTGACAGGACCGTCGGGATCATGGTCGCTGCCACCGACGCGAGCGTCGCCACCGAAACCAGGCCATGCCTACCGCGAAGGTAACCATCGAAGTGGTTGAAAGCGGTCTCGGAGTCCGCCAGCAGCTTCCGGGCAATGGCGACGAACTGCTCACCGGGTGGCGTAGGCGTGACGCGACGGGTGGTTCGGTCAAACAGCAGAACTCCAACTCGACGCTCGACCTCCTCGACGGTGCGACTCACCGACGACTGAGCCACGTGCAACGACTTCGCGGCCGCCGTGTAGCCGTTTTCGTCGTGGACCGCCACGACGACGCGCAAATGACGCAGAGCAAGATTCATGCTCATGCTGCATGAGTCTATCCGAAAACAATGTTGGACAGGCAATGGTC
>WHSW01000452.1 GCA_009379895.1 Solirubrobacterales bacterium | reverse complement strand
TTCAACCGCCCAATGCTTGAGAATGGGATCAACCACCCGCCACGCCCACTCGACTTCGTCAAAGCGCAGGAACAGCGAACGGTCGCCTTCGATGACGTCGAGCAGCAGGGTTTCATAAGCGTCGAGCGTTTCTTCGTCGGTCTTCAGAAAACTCGCGTTCATCTGCATCATCCGCGTGTCCATGTCGAGTCCCGGCTGCTTGACGTGAATCTCCATGCGCATGGATTCGTCGGGCTGGATCGACAGCAGAATCCAGTTGGGATCGATCGTTTCGAGCGGGGTTTCGCGAAACAGCTGCTGCGGCGGATGACGGAAGCGGATCGCGATCATCGAGGTCTGGCGCGGCATGCGCTTGCCGGTGCGCAGGTAGAACGGCACCCCGCGCCAGCGCCAGTTGTCGATATAGAACTTGGCGGAAACAAAGGTTTCGGTGATGGAATTCGGCTCGACGTTTTCTTCCTGCTGGTAGCCCGGCACCGACTTGCCATCGATCATCCCGCGCGCGTACTGCGCACGGATTGCATGCGCATGCACGGCTTGCTTGGCAATCGGGCGAATCGAACGCAACACCTTCACTTTTTCGTCATGCAAGGCATCGGCTTCGAGCGCAGGCGGCGGCTCCAT
>WHSW01000451.1 GCA_009379895.1 Solirubrobacterales bacterium | reverse complement strand
GCTGGCCATGCAGGTGGGTCATGTCGTGCGGGAGCTGGCCGGACGCGCCGGTGCCCGCGTCCTGGCCAGCCTCGGCGTCGGATTGTCACGGCACACCGCGCTGCGGGCGCTGTTGCGGTTACCAGTGCCGGAGCGGCCGGTGCCAGCGGTACTCGGGGTGGACGATTTCGCACTGCGTAAGCGGCAGCGCTACGCGACCGTGATCATCAATGCGGAGACCGGCGAGCGCGTCGATGTCCTTGCCGACCGCACTACCGACACGCTCGAAGCCTGGTTACGGGACCATCCCGGCGTGCACGTGGTCTGTCGAGATGGCTCCGGCGCCTACGCCGAAGCGATCCGGCGTGCACTGCCCGACGCGGTGCAGGTCGCGGATCGCTGGCATCTCTGGCATAACCTCGCCGAGGCGGTCCTCAAGGAAGTCGCCGCCCACAGCGTGTGCTGGGGCAAAACCGGCCCACCACCCCGCGAAGGGAAACGCGCCGCCACGACCCGCGAACGCTGGCGGCAGGTGCATGATCTACTCGACCGCGGCGTCGGACTGCTCGAGATCTCCCGTCGTCTGAACCTGGCGCTGAACACGGTCAAGCGCTACGCCCGCATCGACCAACCCGAACGTCTGGTG
>WHSW01000450.1 GCA_009379895.1 Solirubrobacterales bacterium | reverse complement strand
CGCCAGAACTTCCGGTGGGCCGCGGCAAACTCCGACAGCTCCGCGGCCAGGTCGGCGCCGGGGTGAAGCTCGGCATCGGGGAGATGTCGCCACACGAGGCGCACAGCCTCGAAGCGGTCGAGGAGCGACATCACAGGCCGCTTTGCCTGGAAGCAGAACGGGCAGCCGAAGTCCCCGTACTCGACCAGTGTGAGGCGGGGTGGGTCGGCGCCGATGACGTGATCGGCGTCACCGACCGCGGGCAGCGGGTTGGTCGCCGGAGCCGTCATCGAGGCGAGACTTGGGTTTGCGATCGGAATCTCTTGGGGAGCGGTGTGAGCTCGCTGCCAGAGCCGTCGATTCAGGGCGTTGCGGCCGCTGATGGAGGTTGCGCTGCGCTCGGGCTAGTCAGACATCGGCCGCTCTCAGGGTCGAATAGCTGCAAGCGCTTCGAGTCGAACCAAAGTTCGGCTTCTTGACCTTCCTCGGCCCTGCTGGCGGCGTCGAGCCGGGCTAGGACTTGCACACCTTGACGGGACCGCCCGAGTTCCGCCGAGTCGGCGTCTTGCGCGAGTTCTTCCAGCTCGCTCGCCGACACGCGCTCCGATTCGACCGCGAAGTGCGCGTAGTACTCGGAGCCGAGCGAT
>WHSW01000044.1 GCA_009379895.1 Solirubrobacterales bacterium | reverse complement strand
GACGTTGCGGCTGTCGTTCACCACGAGCGCGCCGGCCGAGATCGCCGAGCGGATGGCCGCCCTGTACCGGTTCGCGCGCAGCACGGTGGAGCGCCACGGGGGCGTCATCGACAAGTTCGCCGGCGACGCGGTGATGGCCTCCTTCAACGTCTCGGGGACGAGCGTGAGCCACGCCGTCGACGCGCTCGAGACGGCGCTGACCCTGCGCGACAAGGCCGCCCTCATGGACCTACCGCTGGGGATCGGGATCGCGACCGGCGCGGCGATCCTCGGACGAGGCGCCTCGGACGCGAACATGGCCGTCACCGGCGTGGCGACCAACCTCGCCGCGCGGCTGCAGGCCGCGGCGGGCGCCGGTGAGATCCTGCTCAGCGACGAGACGCAGCGACGGGTCGAGCCGTGGCTGGGCGAGCGCGGGCTGGAGTGGGAGCGCCAGGAGCTGACCCTGAAGGGCTTCGACGAGCCGCAGGTCGGCCACCGGCTGCCCGCGCCGTCGGCGATCGGGCTCGCCGCCGACCTCGTTTCCTAGGCGCCTCGGCGCCGCCCGCGCTCGCGGGGCGGCTCGGCGGCTACCGCTCGAGCTTGCCGGTCAGGTAGCGCTGCAGGGTCGGCGCGAGCCAGGCCACGACGTCGGCCGGCCTCGCCGAGGCGACCGGCTCGAAGCCGAGCACGTAGCGGACCGTGCCCATTCCCACCAGCTGGGAGGCGACCAGGTTGGCTCGCAGGTCGGGTCGGTCGGAGCCGAGGCGCTCGAGCAGGGGACCGAAGAGGCACAGGCGCAGGGACCCGCCCAGCATCTCGGCGGCCTGCGGCTCGGTCATCCCGGCGCGCAACAGGGTCAGGATCGGATTGCGATCGCCCTCGTCGTCCCAGGTCCGCACGAAGAGCTCGGCCATCCGCCTGCCCACGTTGCGCCGCCCGTCGGCGAGCAGCTTCGGGATCTCGACGTCGGGGTCGAACGGCCACTGGACGGCCTCGCCCAGCAGGGTCGGCTTGTTGCCGAAGAAGTGCACGATGAGAGCCGCGTCCACGCCCGCCTCGCCGGCGATCGCTCGCATCGTCGCGCCGTCGTAGCCGCGCTGGGCGAACAGCTGCCGGGCGGCCGCGATGATCTCCTCGCGGGTCGAGCTCGCACCGGGCCGGCGGCCGGTGCGCGGGGTTCTGGTCGATTGGTCCGTCTCTCTCTGAGTCATGACGGAGAGCTTGACATAGTTATTCAACGGTGTAAAGTCAACGTCGTAAAGTCAACGGTGTTCAGCCTCGGACACAGGTGCTGGGGGGCCGTCAGGTGGGCACCGCGAGGCCAAGGAGGACGCACCAATGAACCAAGAGCACGGCCCGGCGATCTCCAACCGGCAGCGAACGCTCGTGCTGGCGGCGATGTGCGTGGCGCTGGGGACCGTGGTCAGCGCCGTCTCCTCCCTCAACGTCGCGCTGCCCGATCTCGCGCGCGACCTCGGCGCGACCCAGACGCAGCTGCAGTGGATCGTCGACTCCTACGCCGTCGTCTTCGCCGGGCTGCTGCTCCTCGCCGGCGCGCTCGGAGACCGGATCGGCCGCCGGCCGGTGCTGCTCGCCGGTCTGGCCGCTTTCGCGCTCGCCTCCGCCGCCGGCATGCTGGTCGACGACCCGGGCGCTCTGGTCGCCGTTCGGGCGGTGATGGGCCTCGGCGCGGCGGCGATCATGCCCTCGACGCTGTCGATCATCACCAACGTCTTTCCGCCCGCCGAGCGCGACCGGGCGGTCTCGATCTGGGCTGGCGTGGCCGGCGGCAGCGCGTTGCTCGGCCTGCTCGTCTCCGGGGCCCTGCTCGAGGCGTTCTCGTGGGAATCGATCTTCGCCTTCAGCGCCGTGCTCGGGCTCCTCGCCCTGCTCGCCGCCGCCCGCGTCGCGCCCGACTCGAAGCTCGACCGCGCCCGCCTCGACGCGGTTGGGGGGATCCTCTCGGCGCTCGGCCTCTCGGCGCTCGTCTACGGGATCATCGAGGGCCCGGAGCGTGGCTGGACGGATGGGCTGACCGTGGCCGCCTTCGCGATCGCACTGATCGCGCTCGCCGCCTTCGTCGCCTGGGAGCTGCGTCGCGACGAGCCGCTGCTCGACCCGCGCCTGTTCCGGCTGCCGGGCTTCGGCGCCGGGAGCGTGTCGATGGCGGTCCAGTTCTTCGCCTTCTTCGGGTTCATCTTCGTGATCTTGCAGTACGTCCAGTTCGTGCTCGGCTACTCGCCGTTCGAGGCCGGGCTCGCGCTGGCGCCGATCGCGATCCTGATGATGGGCCTCTCGCCGCGCGCGCCGCGGCTGCTCGAGCGCTTCGGGCCGGCGCGGGTCGGGCCGCTGGGGCTGCTCCTGATGGCGGGGGGCTTCGCCGTCTTCTCCGCCCTCGGCGTCGACTCGGGCTACTGGCTGCTGCTCGCCGGCTTGCTCCTGCTGGGCACCGGCGCCGCCCTGGCGACGACCCCGGCGACGACCGCGATCGTCTCCTCGCTGCCGCAGAGCAAGCAGGGCGTCGCCTCCGCGGTCAACGACGCGGCGCGCGAGGTCGGCGGCGCGCTCGGGATCGCGGTCCTGGGCAGTGCGCTCGCCGACCGCTACCAGGCGGGGATTCCCGACGCGATCGCAAACGCTCCCGCCGATCTGGTCGAGCGCGCGCACGACGCGCTGCCGGCCGCGCTGGCGCTCGCCGAGCGGCTCGGCGCGCAGGGAGCCGGGCTGGCGGGTCAGGCCCAGGCGGCGTTCGTCGACGGCCTCGGGCTGGCGATGCTGATCGCGGCCGCCGCCCTCGCGGTCGCCGCCGGGTTCGTCCTCTGGCGGGCGCCGAGCGAGGTCACCGCACCGCCCGAGGAGGAGGCGAGGGCCGAGCCGGGCCGCCGGCCCGTCGAGGCGAACGCTCGCTGAGGCGGATGGGAGCGAATGCACTTCGAGGCAGGCAAGAGGTAGGAGCGACAATGAGGATCTTCGTCGCCGGCGCCAGTGGCCATCGGAGGGCGCCTGGTACCGCGGTTGCTCCTCGAACGAGAAGGCGAAGCGCGAGCTGGGCTGGGCGCCACGTTACGGGAGCTATCGCGAGGGCTTTCGCGCTCAGCGACGCGAACCGGAGTCCGTCCGCACCTGACGCTTCAATAGCGGCGGCATGCGCGAGAGGCTGCAAGCCGAGCTGGCGGAGGCGACCGCCGAGCTGAAGGCCCACATGGCGAGCTGGGAGTACGCCTTCGCGATGGGGTCGAGCTGCCACGGCGGCCAGAATCACTCCGTTCACCGCGAGACCCGGGCCAGCACCGAGCGGCTCGAGGCCCGCTGTCGCGACCTCCGCGCGCGGCTCGCCGAGCACGAGCTCTGACCCCTCGGGGCCGGAGCCGCTCCACGACGTTCGAGCATCGCGCCGGATTAGAGCTCGGCGACGCGGGTAGGTCACCCGAGAGGTAGAGTGCGTCGGGCCGCGCGCTCGACGCGAAGGAGCGGTTGGATGAGAGCCTTCCAATGACGGGCGAGTTGCCCCGCAGGTTGCTCGCCGAGCTGATCGGCACCGCGATTCTCGTTTTCTTCGGTGCCGGCTCCGTGGTTGCGGCGCTCACCCTGGGAGAGGGCGCGCTCGACTATCCGGGCCTCGGGATGATCGCGATCACCTTCGGTCTCGCGATCGCGATCGCCGTCTACGCCTTCGGGACGACCTCCGGGGCCCACATCAACCCGGCGGTGACGGTGGGGCTTGCCTCCGTCGGCCGTTTCCCATGGGGCGAGGTCCCCGCCTACGTCGTCGCCCAGCTCGTCGGCGGCACGGTCGGGGCGGCGTTGATCGCCGCGGCCTTCGGCGGCGACGCGGTCGACCTCGGGACCGGCCAGACGACGATCGCCGACGGCGTCAGCTACGGCCAGGCGATCGTCGCCGAGGCGATCGGCACCTACCTGCTGCTGATCGCGATCATGGCGCTGGCCGTCGACCGGCGCGCGCCCAACGGTTGGGCCGGTCTGATGATCGGGCTCGCGGTGACCGCGGCGATCCTGGTGATCGGCCCGTTGACCGGCGGCTCGCTGAACCCGGCGCGGACGTTCGGCCCCCTGCTCGTCACCGCGATCGGCGGCGGCGACGCGGAATGGGGCGACCTCGCGGCCTATGTGATTGGGCCCCTGATCGGCGCCGTGCTCGCAACCGTCAGCTACGACGTGATCGCGCGCCCGCGCGCGTTCGACGAGCCCGAGCCGCCCCAGGGGACGCTTGGCGACATCGAGGGCAGGCGGGAGTGATAGACGATTTCTAAAACAAGGAGGAGCC
Source organism: Solirubrobacterales bacterium (assembly GCA_009379895.1). Classification (GTDB taxonomy): domain Bacteria; phylum Actinomycetota; class Thermoleophilia; order Solirubrobacterales; family 70-9; genus WHSW01. The sequence goes on along the minus strand of WHSW01000044.1, from coordinate 17,609 downwards.
AACATGGCTGATAACAGAGGCGTCGCCTACATCGGGCGCGGGAAGGTCGAGCTGCACGACATCGACTTCCCGACCTTTGAGCTCAAGGACGGCCCGGGCGTCAATCCCGCGAACGTCGGTCGCAAGACCCCGCACGGGGCGATCCTGAGGATCGTCGCGACCAACATCTGCGGTTCCGACCAGCACATGGTCCGCGGCCGCACGACCGCCCCCGAGGGGCTGATCCTCGGCCACGAGATCACCGGCGAGGTGATCGAGACCGGGCCGGGAGTCGAGTTCATCAAGGAGGGCGACCTCGTCTCCGCGCCGTTCAACATCGCCTGCGGCCGCTGTCGCATGTGCAAGACCGGCAACACGGGCGTCTGTCTGAACGTCAATCCCGAGCGGCCCGGCTCGGCGTACGGCTACGTCGACATGGGCGGCTGGGTCGGCGGCCAGGCCGAGTACGTGCTCGTGCCCTACGCGGACTGGAACCTGCTCAAGTTCCCCGACAAGGATCAGGCGATGGAGAAGATCCTCGACCTGACCATGCTCTCGGACATCTTCCCGACCGGCTATCACGGCTGCTACACGGCCGGGGTGACCTCAGGATCGACCGTCTACATCGCGGGCGCCGGCCCGGTCGGCCTCGCCGCCGCGCACGCGGCTCAGGTGCTGGGGGCGGCCGTGGTGATCGTCGGCGACCTGGTCCCGGAGCGGCTCGCGCAGGCGCGCAGCTTCGGCTGCGAGACCGTCGACGTCTCGAAGGGCGATCCCAAGGATCAGATCGAGCAGCTCCTCGGGGTGCCGGAGGTCGACGCCGCGGTGGACGCGGTTGGCTTCGAGGCCCGCGGGCACGGCTCCGACAGCGAGCACGAGGCCCCGGCGACGGTGCTGAACTCGATCATGGACGTCACCCGGGTCGCGGGCAAGCTCGGCATCCCGGGCCTCTACGTCACCGGCGACCCGGGCGCCGCCGACGACGCGGCGAAGGAAGGCTCGCTGTCGATCCGCATCGGCCTCGGGTGGGCGAAGTCGCACGGCTTCACCACCGGCCAGTGCCCGGTGATGAAGTACCACCACGGCCTGATGCAGATGATCCTCAACGACCGCGCGCAGATCGCCAAGGCGGTCAATGCGACGGTCATCACCCTGGACGAGGCGCCTCAGGGTTATGAGGACTTCGACCAGGGCGCCGCCAAGAAGTTCGTCCTCAACCCGCACGGGCTGATCAAGGCCTGACCTCCGCCGCCGAACGCCCGCGCCGCGGCTCGCCCCCGCGGCGCGGCGGTGGCTCCGCCTCGGGGGCGAGGTGAATCAAACGCCGCATCTGGGTATTCAGGGTTTCGAGATCAATCCGGGCTCGGCCCGGGAGAGGAGGAGGCATGGGCAGCCGTCTCGCAGTGCTCATCTCCGCCGCCGCCGCCGTCCTCGTGCTGGCGAGCGTGGCGGTCGCGGGTAACGGGGGCCGTCCGCTGTCGACCCCGATGTCGGGGGCCGAGGAGGCGCCGGGCCCGGGCGACGCGAATGCCACCGGGACCGCGGACCTGAGGCTCAACCAGGGCCAGCACCGGGTCTGCTTCGACATCAACTGGGCCGACGTGGACGGAGAGGTGTTCGCCGGACACATCCATCTCGCGCCGGCGGGCGAGCCCGGCCCGATCGTGGTGCCACTGTTCGAGGGCTCGTTCGCAGGCACCGACTCGGTCAGCGGCTGCGTCGCTGACCTCGATCGTGGCTTGATCAAGGACATCCGCAAGCACCCGTCCGCCTACTACGTGAACGTGCACAGCCAGCCGGACTTCCCGGGAGGGGCGCTGCGCGGCCAACTGGACAAGTAGCCGGCGCGGTTGGGCGTTCAGCCGGCGTCGTCGGGCGCGAGCCGCTCGACCGCGTAGCCGCGCGCCTCGAGGTCGGCCAGCAGCCGCAGCTCCGCGGCCTCGGGATCCTGCCCCTCGCCGAGCAGCCCGAGGTCGATGTCGTGGCCCTCGTCGCAGTCGGGCCCTCGGAACCGCAACTCGATCCGGCCCGCCGATCGTCGTACCGTCGCCCGCGGGCAGCGGCCGAGCGCGGGAAGACCCATCAGGCGGAGCATTCGTGCTCAGCCTAGCTCGACGACGGCTCCGCCTCCTCGGCGCCGGCCGTCGGCTGGCCGAGCGCCCGCTGTGGGAGGATCCGCGGCGACGGCCACGACCCGGTGGCGCGCGGCGAGGTTTCGCAGCGCCGCCAAAGCAGGACAACACTTGTGCCGAACGAAACACGCAAGCGTCAATCGCGACCGGAGGTCTGACCTATGGAAGCCACGAGCAGGCGAATCGACGTCGGGCGGGTAATCAACGAGAGCTTTTCGCTGTACGGAGCGAACGCGGCCGCCCTGATGGGCAGCGCGTTCGTCGTCTTCTTCATCGTCGGCATCGTCCAGGGCCTGGTCAACGAGGCCGGGGGCTGGCTGCTGAACCTGATCGCCTACATCGTGGTGCTCGCCGGCCAGGCGCTCTACACCGGCTTCGTCGTGCGGCTGGTCGCCGACGCGCGCGACGGGAGGCGGGACCTGAGCGTGGGCGAGCTGTTCGCGGTCGGCGGGCAGTCGATCTGGCGCCTGATCGTCAACGGGATCCTGAAGGGGATCGCGGTCGCGATCGGATTCGTCCTGCTGATCATCCCGGGCCTGTACCTGCTGACGATCTGGGCGGTGACCTCCCCCTCGATCGTCGCCGAGCGCCAGGGCATCATCGGCGCCTTCGGGCGCAGCGCGGAGCTGGTTCGCGGCAACGGCTGGCCGGTCTTCGGCGCGATCCTGGTCGCCTTCCTGATCGCCGCGGTTGTCTCGGCGGTCCTGGTCGCGATCGGCGCCGCGATCGGCGTGGTCGGCGTGATCATCCTCGCCATCCTCGCCGGCGTGATCACCGCCCCGATCCCCGCGCTGGTCGCGAGCATCCTGTTCTTCGACCTCGGCGGCGAGTCGGAGCTGACGACGGCGACGCCCACCCCGGCACCGGCCGTCTGAGCCGGGGCCGGGCCTCCGTTTGAGACCGCCCGGGCGCGCCGCGCGCCCGGGCGGTTTCCCGCTCGCCCGACGATTAGCCTTCGGCGGGTGATCGTCTGCCTCGGCGAGGGGCTCGTCGACCTGATCTGCGAGCGCCCGGTCGGCTCGCTGGTCGAGGCCGACTCGTTCGTTCCGCGCTTCGGCGGCGCGCTCGCCAACGTGGCGGTCGCCGCGAGCAGGGCGGGCGCCGAGGCGGGGCTCGCCGGCGCCGCGGGCGACGACGAGTGGGGGAGCTGGCTGCGCGAACGCCTCGCGCGCGAGGGGGTCGACCTGCGCTTCTTCGAGCTGATCGAGGGCGAGCAGACCCCGGTCGCCTTCGCCACCACCGACGCGGCGGGGGAGTCGTCGTTTCAGATCTACGGCGAGGCGATCGCGATCGCGGTCGCGTCAGTCGCGCCACGCCTCGAGGCGGCGATCGACGCCGCCGACGCGCTCGTCTACAGCTCGACCACGCTCGCCACCCCCGACGAGCGCGAGGTCACCCTGCGCGCCCGCGAGCTGGCCCTCGAGCGGGGCGCGCGGGTCTGCTTCGACCCGAACATCCGGCCGAACCGTTGGGGCGGCGACCCCCGACCGGCGGCCGAGGCCTCACGGGCGTTGATCGAGGGCTCGTTCGTGGTCCGCACCAACCGCGCGGAGGCGATCGCGATCGCCGGGGTCGACGACCCCCGTCGCGCGGCCGACCGGCTCGCCGCGATGGGCGCCGAGCTGGCGGTCGTCACGCTCGGCGCCGAGGGAGCGGTGATGCGCGGGGCGTGCGAGGCCGAGGCCCCCGCGCCCGAGGTCGACGTGGTCTCGAGCCTCGGCGCCGGCGACGCGCTGATGGGCACCCTGGTCGCCGAGCTCGCCAAGCGCGAATGGGACACCGCGCGCGCCGCGGAGACGCTCGAGCCGGCGCTCGCGGCCGCCGCCGGGGCCTGCACCCGCTGGGCCGCGCTCGATTGAGCCGGGACGACGCGCTGGCCGCGCTCGATTGAGGCCCGCCGGCCGACGCCGGCGTCAGCCCTCGAGCGCGATCGCGCGGGCGGCGACCGGGGAGGACTGGACGATCGAGGTCGTCGTCTGGCCGAGGGCGACGAAGCGGTCGATCACCCGCTCGAGGTGGTCGACGTCGCGCAGGTGGGCGCGCAGCAGGTAGCAGTCCTCACCGGTGATCCGATCGCAGGCGACGACCTCCGGGGTCGCGCGCGCGGCGGCGGCGACGTTCTCGAGCTGGCCGGGCGCCGGGCGGACCCTGATCACCGCGCTCAGCGCCAGGCCGAGCCGGCGCGGATCGATCTCGGCGCGATAGCCGCGGATCGTGCCGTCGGCCTCGAGCCCGGCGAGCCGCTCGCCGACCGCGGGAGCCGAGAGGCCGACGCGCCGCCCGAGCTCGGCGAGGCTGAGCCGCCCGTCGGCCTGCAGCTCGGCCAGGATGCGGCGGTTGGTCACGTCGAGCGGGCGAGCCGTGGCATCGGGTGGCCGGCTCGCCGTCTCGGGCGGTTGAGCTTCGGCCAAGTGCGCGATCGACCGTTGATCCTTAGGCATCTCGACGAGATTACCTTGGATCGGCCCTTCCGGTCGCGCGGCTTTCGGGCCACGATTTCGCGCGTGCGGACCCGATCGCTTCCACCGCAGGCCTACTTCCTGGTCAGCGCCGTCTTTCACTACCTCGGGCCGGCGTTCGCGGTGCTGCTCTTCGCCCGCGTCGACGTGCTCGGCGTGGCCTGGCTGCGGATCGCCTCGGCGGCGCTCGTCTTCGCCGCCTGGCGCCGTCCCTGGCGCGTGCTCTCGAAGCTCGACGCCGACGGGCGCCGGCTGCTCGTCCGGTGGGGCGTCGTCCTGGCGGTGATGAACGTCTGCTTCTATGCCGCGATCGACCGCCTGCCGCTCGGGACGGTTGCCGCGATCGAGTTCCTGCCCGTGATCGCGCTGGCGGCGATCGGCGCCCGCACCCCACGTAACGCGGCCGCTCTGCTCGCGGCCGTCGCCGGCGTCTACCTGCTCACCGAGGTCGTCCTGGTCGCCGACCCCCTCGGGATCGCGTTCGCCTTCGTCAACGCCGCGCTCTTTGCGCTCTACATCGTCCTCGCCCATCGGGTCGCCGGCCACGAACGGCTGTCGGGCATCGACGGGCTCGGCGCCTCGATGCTGATCGCCGCCGTCGCGGTCACGCCCCTGGGCGGTTGGGCGGTCGTGCCCGCGCTCGGCGATCCGGTCGCGATCCTCGCCGGGCTCGGGGTCGGCGTCTGCTCGTCGGTGATCCCCTACGTCTCGGACCAGCTCGCGATGCGCCGGCTGGCGCGCAGCACCTACGCGCTGATGGTCTCGCTGCTGCCGGCGACGGCGACCGTGATCGGGATCGTCGTGCTTGGCCAGGTGCCGACCGCCAAGGAGGCGCTCGGAGTCGCGCTGGTCGTCGCCGCCGTCGCCGTGCATCGCGAGCGCGGGCGCGGGCGGGACGTCAGCGAGGCGACCAGCGAAGCGCCTCGCCGTCCTCGCTCACGGTGGCCTCGTCGCCGGCGACCAGGTGGTCGAGGTAGGAGAGCGCGAGCTGCAGCCCCCACGCCGCGGTAGCCGCGTTCATGCTCTCGGGCCCGATCAGCTCGGTTGCCACCTCGAACGCCGTCCGCGGCCCCGACTCGAGTCGCGCCCGCCCGCAACCCTCGGGCTCCACCTCCTTAACGGCGTCCGATCCACGTGCGAACCTATGTTCGTGCAGCGCACCTACCGCTACCGGCTGTATCCGACGCGCCGCCAGGCAGGGGCGCTGGCCGCCCAGCTCCGCTTCGCGTGTGAGCTCTACAACGCGGCGCTCGAGCAGCGCCGCTGGGCGTATCGGCGCTGTGGGAAGTCGGTCGGCTACCACGCCCAGTCGGCGGAGTTGACCGAGCTTCGCCGGCAGGCTCCCGGGCTTTGCCCGCCCGAGGGTATGAACTGCTGGTCGGCGCAGGAGGTGCTGCGACGCTTGGACCGCGCCTTCGCGGCGTTCTTTCGGCGGGTGAAGAGAGGCGAGAAGGCCGGCTACCCGCGGTTTAGGTCGGCTCGCCGCTTCGACACGCTCGCCTGGACGATGAAGGGACACGCCGGCGGCGTCGCGGTAACCGAGGAGGGGCGTCTGCGCCTGCAGGGGGTCGGCTGCTTGAAGGTCAAGTGGCACCGCTCGGTCCCCACGGAGGCGACGCTCGGTGAAGTGCGGGTGACGCGCAGGGGTTCGGGGCCGCGGGCGCGCTTCTACGTTTCGATCTGCGCCGAGCTGCCCGATCCGCCGTCGCGGCCCGCGACCGGACAGGCGGTCGGCATCGACCTCGGCGTGCGCCGGCTGGTCTCGCTGTCGACCGGCGAGCAACTCGAAGGGCCCCGAGCGGAACGTGAGGCGAGCTCGGCGGTGCGCCGTGCGGCGCGCAGGGTCGCCCGCCGAAAGCGCGGCTCCCAGCGCCGACGCAAGGCCGCCGCGCTGCTCGCCCGTCGGCGCGAGCGCGAGGCCAACCGCCGGCGCGATAGCGCCCACAAGCTGTCCCGCACCCTGGTCGAGCGCTTCGACCTGATCGCGGTCGAGAGCCTTCGCGTCGCCAACATGATGCGCTCGGCCAGGGGCACCGTCGCAGAGCCCGCCACTAACGTCGCGCAAAAGCGCTCGCTAAACCGCGCGATCGCCGACCAGAGTTGGGCGCAGATGCTTTCGTTCCTCGCCTACAAAGCGGAGGAGGCTGGTAGGCGGGTGGTCAAGGTCGACCCGGCGAACACGTCGCGGACGTGCTCTGCGTGCGGGGCTGTCGATGCGCGCAGCCGAAGCGCAAAGCGGTTTCGCTGCATCGCGTGCGGGCGCGCCGACGACGCCGACGTGAACGCCGCCAACGTGATCCTCGCCCGCGCGTTGGCGCAGGAGGGGATCGAGCGGCCTGGACGGGGCCGTCAGGCGCAAACCGCCGCGTTGGCGGCGGTGGCCTGAGAAGCCGCCTGCTTTTGCTGGCGGAGTCGTCACCCCGGTGTCGAAGAGGATGCCGCCGCCGTGGCCGGCGACCGCGTAGGCGTTGACGTGCGGAACGCCCGGCCACGGCAGCGGCAGCCGCAGGCGCCAGACCCCTGCCGCGACTCGGTCGGCGCGGGCCAGCTCACCATCGTGCGATTCCGTCATCGCACGGATCCTCGCAGGGCACACCCTCGCCACATTCGGCGCGCCCTCGGCGCGCCTACGATCCCTAGCCTCGTCGCCATGGACGGCCCCTCGGGCGGTGGTGACGAGAACGCGGATGGCCGCGCCTCGGGCGGGCGACCGGACGCTCGCGCCGGGCGACCCGATGCTCGCGGGCGGGCGCCCGAGCGAGCGCCGTGGGTGCTGCTCGGCGCGCTCGCGCTGCCGGCGCTCGTCGCCTGGGTCGGCGTTGCCTTCTATCTGCTGCAGATCGCCGGCCCCGGCGACCTCGATCCCGACGGGCCAACCGCGGCGACGGTCACCTGGCTGGCCGTGCTGGCCTGCGGCCTGCTCGCCTGGCTCGCGGCCTCGGTGCAGGGCGTCCGGGGACGGTCCGAGCGCGCCGTGAGGTTGACGCTCGCGGGCGCGGCGCTGGTTGCCGTCGCGCTCGTCGTCATGCTCGCCGAGCTCGCCGGATAGCCGCCCTTGATCCACCGCGGACCAGAGCCGACCTGGGCCGTCGGGCCGGATGTCGCTCCCTTTCGGAGCGGCGTCCGATCCAGCGACCGATGCCGATGCCGACGCCGGGCAGTGTCACGGTCGCGCTCACGTGGCGCTGGCGATGCCGATCAGGTGGCCCTCGGGGTCCGTGAAGTGGCCGACGACGACGGCTCCTCCCGGGGCCTGCTCGGGGCCCATCCGGCGCGTCCCGCCCAGGCTCTCGGCCTTCTGGAGCGCGGCCTCGACGTCGGGGACGCCGACGTAGAACACAACGTGGCCGTCGTAGCCCGGGCCTCCGCCGACGCCGCCCGGGATCCCGACGCCGTCGCCGGGCGGCATCACGAACCCGTAGTTGCCCGCCTCCGAAACCGCCCCGGCGACAGGTCCGGTTGTGTCGAACTCCCACCCGAAGAGGTCGCCGTAGTAGCTGCGCAGCTGCGCGGGGTCGTTCCCGATGATCTCGAAGTGCACGACCGGCTGTCCCATGGTGGCTCCTCTCGGCGGGATGGACGCCACCCTAACGGTTACGCTTGTAAAAGACAACTATATAGTGGTATTTTTCCACTATGGCGACGAGCCGGAGCTACGGGGATGCCTGCGGCATCGCGCGCGCCCTCGACGTCGTCGGGGAACGATGGGCCCTGCTCGTCGTGCGGGAGCTGCTCCTCGGGCCGCAGCGCTTCTCCGACCTGCGCCGCGCCCTGGACGGCGCGAGCTCGAACATGCTCACCGACCGGCTTCGTGAGCTCGAAGGCCACGGCGTGCTCGAGCGCCGCACGCTGCAACCCCCGGCCGGTTCATCGGTCTACGCGCTGACCGAATGGGGACGGGCGCTGGAACCGGCCGTGCTCGCGCTCGGCGCTTGGGGGATTCGCGCCCCGCGCCCGCTCGCGCCCGCCACGCTGAGCGCCACCTCCGTGCTGCTGTTCCTACGCACCTGCGCGCGCCTCGATCCCGACGCGCCCTCGACCATCTACCGGCTCGAGCTCGATGATCGCGTGTGGACGATCCGGGCAGCGGCCGGCCAGCTGCACGTCCAGCCCGGCGAGCCCACGACGCACGACGTGGCCCTCCGCACCGACCCCACGACGCTCAACGCCCTGCTCGCCAACCCGGCTTCGCTCGACGCTGCCATCTCCGACGCAGGCGTCGTCGCCACGGGCGACCTGTCCGCGCTGCGTCGGCTCCTGGAGTCGGTTGCCTCTCAATCCCCCGGGCAGGACACCTACACCGAGCGCTGATAGGTGCGAAAGGCGCGCATCGCGAAGAACCCGCAGACCACCAGGAAGGCGATCAGGAGCCCGGTCTTGCCGGCGATCGCGGCCCAGTCGGGCGACGCGGTGACCGCCTCGCGGCCCGCCTCGACCGCCCAGTTGAGCGGGTTGTAGTCGGCCACCGTCGCCATCCAGTCGGGCATCAGGTCCTTCTGCATGAAGGTCGCCGACACGAACGAGAGCGGCAGGAGCAGGAACTGCACCGTCGCGATCAGCGTCTCCTCGCGGCGCGCCAGCAGCGCCAGGCCGATCGACAGGCAGCCGAAGGCCGAGCCGATCAGCACCGAAACGGCGATCAGCACCGCGACGCCGACGATCCCGTTGGCGAACGTGGCGCCGACGGCAAGGGCGAGCAGGACGATGATCAGCGACTGGATCGCGGTCGTCAACCCGCCCTGCGCGAGCCGACCCGTGATCAGCGACGAGCGCCGCACGGGGGAGACCAGGAAGCGGTCGATGACGCCCCGATCGAGATCCTCGATGACGGGCATCCCGGTCCACCCGGCGCCGAAGAACGCGGTCATCACCACGACGCCCGGGGCGAGGAACTGGACGTAGTTGTCCGAGCCGAACCCGGGGATGTCGGTCACCGCCTTGAACAGGGCGCCGAACAGCAGCAGCCAGATCACCGGCTGTACGAGCGAGACCGCGATCCACCAGGGCTGGCGCCAGAGCGCCATCAGGTGGCGGACGGTCATGTGCCTCGCGTCTGCGATCGCCTTCATCGTGATTCCTCCTGATCGGCCGTGTCGGTCTGCGCCTCGGCCTCGCTGAAGGTGCGGCCCGCGTGGCGCAGGTAGACGTCGTCGAGCGACGGTCGGGCGACGGTCACCGCCGCGGCCTCGATCCCCGCGGCCTCGAGCGCCGCGAGCACGCCGGGAACCGTCCGCGCGCCGTCGTCGGCGCGGGCGTGCAGGGCCCGGTCCTCGACCATCACCTCGGTCACGCCCGGGACCCCGTCGAGCGCCGTGGCGACGTCGCCGTCGGCGGCGCCGTTCGCGAGCTCGACGTGGATCGCATCGCCGCGCAGCTCGCGCTTGAGCTCGTCCGGCGAGCCCTCGGCGACGACCTTGCCCTTGTCGACGATCGCGAGCTGGGCGGCGAGTCGGTCGGCCTCCTCGAGATAGTGGGTGGTGAGCAGGACCGTGAGCCCCTCGCCGCGCAGGCGGGCGATCTCCTCCCACATCTCGGCGCGCACCTCGGGGTCGAGGCCGGTGGTGGGCTCATCGAGGAACAGGACCCGCGGCTTGTGCACGAGCGCGGTCGCGATGTCGAGGCGACGCTGCATGCCGCCCGAGTACTCGCGGGCCAGCCGATCGGCCGCCTCGGTGAGGTGGAACTGCTCGAGCAGCGAATCGATCCGGCGCTCGAGGTCGGCGCCGGACATGTCGTAGACCTGGCCCTGCAGGCGCATGTTCTCGCGCCCCGTGGCCTCGCGGTCGTGCCCGCCCTGCTGGGAGACGACGCCGATCGCCTCGCGCACCCCGGCCGGCTCGGCGAGGACGTCGTGGCCGGCGACGCTGGCGCTGCCCGCGTCGGGGTGGGCGAGCGTGGTCAGGATCTTCACCGTCGTCGACTTGCCGGCGCCGTTCGGGCCGAGCAGCCCGAAGACGGTGCCCTGCTCGACCGAGAACGAGAGCCCGTCGAGGGCGCGAACGTCGCCGGGGTAGGTCTTTGCGAGGCTCGCGGCCTCGATTGCGTACATCGTCCGATCACCTCCCGTGTCGGATAGAATGTCTTGTGCGGCCATTAACTTAGCAAGTAAGATTCTTATATGTCGAGAGACTCTGCGGACAGCCAAGCGGGCGGGCGCATCGGGCGGGCCGGCTCAGCCAAGCCGACCAAGGCCGAGCTGGTCGAGCAACTCGGCAACGAGTTCCGGATCAACCAGAACCGCTCTCAGGTCTTCGACGACATCGCCGCCGAGCACCTGGGCATCAACCAGACCGACCACCGCTGCCTTGACATCGTCCAGCGGCTCGGTGGCGCGACCGCCGGCGAGCTGGCCCGCGAGGCGGGCCTGACCACGGGCGGGGTGACCGCGGTCGTCGACCGCCTGGAGCGGATCGGCTACGCGCGCCGGACCCGCGACGAGCGCGATCGCCGCCGCGTGCTGATCGAGGTCACCCCGGAGTTCCACGAGCGTGCCTGGCGGATCTGGGAGCCGCTGGCGAACGCCTGGCAGCGCCAGTCGCGCCACCTCACGCGCGACCAGCTCGAGCTCCTGCTCCGCTTCCTGCGCGAGGGCGACGCGATCCTTGACGAGCAGATCGAGCGCCTGCGAGCGCTCCGCGACGGGTCCGAGTAGGGGCCAAGCGTTCGGGACGCGCGTTGCGCGCGACGCGCGACGTTTGCCAATTCGAGGGTTGGGCATTTAGCATCTCGGTTGCCCGGCTGATCTCATGCCGGGTAGGGAGAGAGGAACCCGTTTGGCATCAGGACGCCGCCGGATCGTGATCATCGCCCTCTTAGTGGCGATCGCGCTGACGGTCGCCGGCGCCGGATGCGGCGGCGATGACGACGCCGGCCAGGGCACCGACCTGACCTGGTTCGTCGCGATCCAGCCCGGCGGCTCGATCCAGGAGATCGCGAAGCGCTGCAGCGAGCAGTCGAACGGCGAGTACTCGATCGACCTCCAGTTGCTGCCCACCACCGCCAGCGATCAGCGCGACCAGCTGGTGCGCAGGCTCGGAGCCGAGGACTCCTCGGTCGACCTGCTCGGCATGGATGTGATCTGGACCGCCGAGTTCGCCAACGCGGGCTGGCTGCGCGAGTTTCCCGCCGACCTGCGCGAGCAGGTGACCAAGGATGTCTTCGACAGCGTGATCGAGACCGCCTCCTTCGACGGCAAGCTCTACGGGGCGCCGTTCAACTCCAACACCCAGCTGCTCTTCTACCGCACCGACGAGGTCGAGCGCCCGCCGAAGACCTGGGGACAGATGATCAGCGAGGCGGAGCGCCTCGGGATGTCGATCCAGGTGCAGGCCAATCGCTACGAGGGCTACACCGTCTTGGTCAACTCGCTGATCGAGTCGGCGGGCGCCCAGATCCTGAGCGACCCCGACACGATCGCGCTCGAGCAAGGTCCGACCGAGGAGGCGTTGGCGACGATCGGGCGGCTCGCCAACTCGTCGGCCGCCGCGGCCGACATCAGCACCTCGACCGAGGACACCGCCCGGCTCGGCTTCGAGGCCGGTGGCTCGGCGTTCATGATCAACTACCCGTTCGCGTACGGGAGCGCGAAGGAGAACGCGCCGGAAGTGTTCAAGAACCTCGGCATCGCGGAGTTCCCGCGGGTGGTCCCCGACCTGCCGTCGAAGCCGCCGCTCGGTGGCTTCAACATCGGCGTCGGCGCCTTCACCGAGCATCCCGAGCAGGCCTTCGACGCGGCCGCGTGCATCGGCTCGCCGCAGAGCCAGCTGACCGCCACCGAGCTCGACGGGTTGCCGCCGACGCGCCAGGACCTGTACACGAGCAAGGTCGTGCGCGACGCCTACCCGGGCTTCGCGAAGCTGATCGAGCGCTCGATCGACCGCGCCGCGCCGCGGCCCCTGACGCCCGCCTACACGGACCTCTCGCTGGCGATCCAGAGCGCGCTGCACCCGCCCGACAGCATCGACCCCGACGACCCGCAGGCGGCCTACGACGACCTGCGCGAGAAGCTCGACCAGGCGGTCAAGCGGGAGGGCCTACTGTGACCGGCGCCGCCGAGCCCGCCGCCGAGGCCACCGGGCCGCGGAAGAAGGGCAAGATCTCCGAGCGCACGCGCTCGGAGCGCCGGCTCGCCTACATGCTCTGCGCCCCGGCGGTGATCGCGATGCTGCTCGTGACCGCCTATCCGATCGGCTACGCGATCGTCCTCTCGCTTCAGGACCTCGATCTGCGCTTCCCCGACGAGGGCGGCTTCGCGGGGCTCGACAACTACGGGACCGTGCTCAGCTCGCCGCTGTGGTGGCAGAGCGTCTTCAACACGGTGCTGATCGCCGTCGTCTCGGTGGCGATCGAGCTCGTGATCGGGATGATCCTCGCGCTGATCATGTTCAGGGCGATCTTCGGGCGGGGTCTGATCCGCACCTCGGTCCTGATCCCCTACGGGATCGTCACCGTGGTCGCCGCCTTCGCCTGGTTCTACGCCTTCGACCCGGCGAGCGGCTTCGTCAACGGGCTGCCCTTCGTCGCCGACGACCAGGCCTGGTTCGGCGATCGCTGGACGGCGATCGGGGTGATCATCGCCGCCGAGGTCTGGAAGACGACGCCGTTCATCGCGCTGCTGCTGCTCGCCGGGATGACGACCATCGACGAGGGCCTGTACGAGGCCGCCAAGGTCGACGGCGCCAACGCCTGGCAGCGCTTCTGGCGGATCACCCTGCCGCTGATGAAGCCGGCGATCCTGGTCGCGCTTCTGTTTCGGACCCTCGACGCGTTCAGGGTCTTCGACTCGATATTCATCATGACGCGCGGCGCGCAGGACACCGAGTCGATCTCGATCGTCGGGTACAACCAGCTGATCTCGAGGCTGAACCTGGGGCTGGGCTCGGCCGTCTCGGTGCTGATCTTCCTCCTCGTGCTGCTCGTCGCGTTCGTCTTCGTGCGCGGCTTCGGGACCGCGGTCCCGGGCCGGGAGCGTGAGGCTTGAAGCGCGGCACGCGCGAGTACACCGTCTGGAGCGTCGGGATGATCGTGATCATCATCGCCGCGCTCTTCCCGGTCCTGTGGATCCTCTCGCTCTCGCTCAAGGATCCGGCGACGATTGCCGATGGTCGCCTGATCCCCTCCGAGTGGACCTTCGACAACTACGAGGCCCTGTTCACGGGCGGCTTCGACAGCCCCCTGCTGCGCCCCCTGATCAACTCGGTGCTGATCGCGTTGATCTCGACCTCGATCGCCATCGTGCTCGCCTCGTTCACGGCCTACGCGATCGCCCGGCTGGACTTCCCGGGAAAGCTCGTGATCCTCGGGGGCGCGCTGGCGATCGCCATGTTCCCCGCGATCTCGACGGTCGGGCCGCTGTTCGATATGTGGCGCAACCTCGGCCTCTACGACACCTATCCCGGCCTGATCATCCCCTACCTGACCTTCGCGTTGCCGTTGGCGATCTATACCCTCGTCGCCTTCTTTCGCGAGATCCCGTGGGACCTCGAGCAGGCGGCGGCGGTCGACGGCGCGACCCCCTTCCAGGCCTTTCGCAAGGTGATCGTCCCGCTCGCGGCGCCCGGGGTGTTCACCGCCGCGATCCTCGTCTTCATCTTCTGCTGGAACGACTTCGTGTTCGCGATCTCGTTGACCTCGACCAACTCGTCGCGAACGGTGCCTGCCGCGCTCGCCTTCTTCACCGGCGACTCCCAGTTCACAGCGCCGACGGGCAACATCGCCGCCGCCGCCGTGCTGGTCACCATCCCGATCATTATCTTCGTCCTGTTCTTCCAGCGCCGGATCGTCGCCGGGCTGACCTCGGGCGCGGTCAAGGGATGATGGACAACACCGGCCACGTCCTCCGCTTCGCGTCCGGGCGTGCCGGCCGTGACCTTCGACCAAAGGAGCATTGAGAGAGATGGCTGAAATCGTCCTCGACGGCATCAGTAAGCGCTTCGATGACGGCTTCGAAGCCGTCAAGGACATGAACCTCGAGATCTCCGACGGCGAGTTCATGATCCTCGTCGGACCCTCGGGCTGCGGCAAGTCGACCGCGCTGCGGATGATCGCCGGGCTCGAGGACATCACCGAGGGCTCGCTGCGGATCGGCGACAACGAGGTCAACGACATCGCGCCGCGCGATCGCGACATCGCGATGGTGTTCCAGAACTACGCGCTCTACCCGCACATGACCGTGCGCGAGAACATGGCCTTCCCGCTCAAGCTCGCCGGCGCCCCCGCCGCCGAGATCAAGGACAAGGTCGAGCACGCCGCGGAGACCCTCGATCTCACTCAGCACCTCGATCGCAAGCCGGCCAACCTCTCCGGCGGCCAGCGCCAGCGAGTGGCGATGGGCCGAGCGATCGTCCGCGACCCGAAGGCGTTCTTGATGGACGAGCCGCTCTCCAACCTGGACGCGAAGCTGCGCGTGCAGATGCGCACCTCGGTCGCGCGCCTGCAGAAGGAGCTCTCGACGACCACGGTCTACGTCACCCACGACCAGACCGAGGCGATGACGCTCGGCGACCGGGTCGCGGTGATGCGCAGCGGCATCCTGCAGCAGGTTGGCAGCCCGGCCGAGCTCTACGACCATCCGCGCAACATCTTCGTCGCCGGGTTCATCGGCTCGCCCTCGATGAACTTCCTGCCGGCGACGGTCGACGGCGACCGGGCCAAGCTCGCGATCGGCGAGGTGCCGCTGAGCGACGAGCTGCGTGCCGAGGCCGCCTCGGCCGGGGCGGGCCGCGACCTGGTCGCCGGGATCCGCCCGGAGGCCTTCGAGGACGCCACGCTGGTCGGCGACGCGCGCGATCGCGGCATCACCTTCAGGGCGAAGATCGACCTGGTCGAGTCGATGGGCTCGGAGAAGTACGCCTACTTCGAGGTTGGCCACGAGGGCGTGGCGTCGAAGGAGCTCGCCGAGCTCGCCGAGGACGCGGGCCTGGCCGAGACGCCGTCGGGTGGCGCTGGGCAGGTGGTGGCCCGCATCGAGGCGGCGAGCGAGATCAAGCGCGGCGACGACGCCGAGCTCTGGTTCGACGCGACGACGCTCCATCTCTTCGACGTCGAGAGCGGCCAGAGCCTGAGGTCCGCGTAGCTCGGCCAGCCGGTCGGGCCTCCGGCTCGGCGTTGCGGGCCCGCTCGGCGCCTCGTTCCCGCACGCCGGAATCGGGCGCACCGGCGAGAGATCGAATCGCGCTTCAACGGGTAGGGGGTCAGCAGTGGAAGCCCGCCCCGGCCGCAGCCCGATCAGGCATCTCGCGAGGGGAGTGCTCGCGGGCGCCATTGCGCTCGGGCTCATCGCCGGTCCGCCCGTGGCGGCGGGCAAGACGCCGCCCGGCGAGCCCGGCAAGGTTGCGACCGCGGTCGGGACCGGCGGCGCCGCGGCGAGCGTCGACGCGCTTGCCACCGAGGCCGCGATCGAGAGCCTGCGCAAGGGCGGCAACGCGGTCGACGCCGCGGTCACCGCGGCCGGCGTGCTCGGCGTCACCGAGCCGTTCTCCTCGGGGATCGGCGGTGGCGGCTTTATGGTCATCCGCACGCCCGGCGGCGAGGTGACGACGATCGACGGTCGCGAGACCGCGCCGGCGGCGATGCAACCGACCTCGTTCTTCGAGAGCGGCGCGCCGCTTTCGTTCGACGCCGCCCGCTACAGCGGCCTCTCGGCGGGCGTGCCCGGCACGGTCGCCACCTGGGATGAGGCGCTGGACCGCTACGGGACCGACTCGCTGCGCCGCGCGCTGAAGCCCGGCGCCAAGGTGGCGCGCAAGGGCTTTCAGGTCGACCAGACCTTCTTCGACCAGACCGAGTCGAACGTCGACTACTTCGATGACGTCCCCTCGACCGCCGAGATCTACCTCGACCCCGACGGCACCCCGCGCGACGTCGGCACGATGCTGCGCAACCGCGACATGGCGCGCGCCTACAAGCGGATCGCCAAGCACGGGCCGCGGGGCTTCTACGGCGGCCCGATCGCCGGCGCGATGGCCGCGGCCGCCCAGGACCCACCGGTCGGCGAGGACGCCGACCACGTCTGGCGGCCCGGGCTGATGACCGAGCAGGACATCGGCGCTTACGCGGCGCCAGAGCGCGAGCCGACGCGGGTCGGCTACCGCGGCCTCGACGTCTGGGGCATGGGCCCGCCCTCGAGCGGCGGCTCGACGGTCGGCGAGGCGCTCAACATCCTCGAGGGCTACGAGCCGCTGGGCGCCGACCGGGCGCAGGCCCTGCATCGCTTCCTCGAGGCCTCGCGCTACTCGTTCGCCGACCGGGGCGCCTACCTCGCCGACCCCGGCTACTTCGACGTGCCGCTGAGCGGGCTGCTCTCGGACTCCTTCGCCGCCGAGCGGCGCTCGCTGATCACCGACCAGGCGGCCGACGCCGGTCCCGTCGAGGCGGGCGAGCCGCGCGACAACGAGGGCGACCCGGCGCTGGTGAACACCACCGAGACCCCGGGCAAGTCCACCACCCACCTGACCGTCTCCGACCGTCACGGCATGGTTGTCTCCTACACGTTCACGATCGAGTCGATCGGCGGCAACGGGATCGTCGTGCCCGGCTGGGGATTCCTGCTCAACAACGAGCTCACCGACTTCGACTACAGCGACCCGGCGCACCCGAACGCGCCCGCAGGCGGCAAGCGGCCGCGCAGCTCGATGGCGCCGACGATCGTCACCCGCGACGGCGAGCCGGTGCTCGCGCTCGGCTCGCCCGGGGGCTCGACGATCATCACCACGGTGCTGCAGATCCTCCTCGAGCGCTTCGACCTCGCCAAGACGCTGCCCGAGGCGATAACGGCGCCGCGCGCCTCGCAGCGAAACGGCACGACGACGAGCGCCGAGCCCGCCTTCATCGCCGCACCGGAGGCGCGGCTGCTGCAGGATCGGCACGGGCACGCGTTCACCCGCGCGACCCCGGACCCGCCCGCCGAGATCGGCGCGGCGACCGCAGCGAACGCACGCCTCGTGTTCGCCTTGGAATCCGCGTAAGAGACATTCCCGCCAAAGACGTCGTGCTTGCCAGGTTGCGGCGCCTGGGATAGGTTCCGCCACTGTGGGTGGGG
>WHSW01000449.1 GCA_009379895.1 Solirubrobacterales bacterium | reverse complement strand
CAGATCGCTGCAAGCCCGCTGCTCAATGGCGATCTCGCAGACGAGGTCCGCGCCCAGCTGCACATGCTCATCGACGACCAGTTCAAAGACACCGACTCGGTCGGACCAAGGTCCTACGCTGACTTCCTCGTCGCCGATCCCGGTGCCGCCGAGCGCCGCCACGCTCAAGGGACACTCGCCGCCCTCAGCGAAGCCTTGCAAAGCCGCAAGGTCGGATGAAGGGCCTACCTGATCGCCACCTCATCGACGATCAGCCAACCGGCAGCCTGCTGCTGCGCTACCTCACCGACCGGTGAACGTCGGAGCGCGCTTCTCGAGGAACGCCCGCATGCCCTCCTTCTGGTCGTCAGTGGCGAACAAGGCGTGGAATACGCGCCGCTCGTACACGATGCCGTCACGCAGGCCGACCTCCTGGGAGTGGTCGACCGCCTCGCGTGCGGTCATGACCGCGGGCTTGCTGTACGCGGCGATGACGCTGGCCGTGGCCGCGGCCTCGGCCGGCAGATCGGCGGCCGGGACGACGCGGGACACCAGGCCCGCTCGCTCGGCCTCCTCGGCGTCCATGGTGCGGCCGGTGAGGATGAGGTCCATCGCCTTGGCCCGGCCGACAAGCCGGGCCAGCCGCTGGG
>WHSW01000448.1:379-632 GCA_009379895.1 Solirubrobacterales bacterium | reverse complement strand
CTTGCCGTGAACGCGGCTGGATGAGCGCCCGGCAGGCCGACGATCTCGCGGCCCCCGACCCGGCGCGGACCGCGTCCGACCTGCGCGCGCCCCATAATCGGCTGCAGCGGGCCGGTAGCTCAGCTGGTCAGAGCAGCGGACTCATAATCCGTTCGACGTTGGTTCGAATCCAACCCGGCCCATGCAGCTCGAGCCTCGTCGTCGCCCGCCGGCCGGAGCGTGCGAAGATCCCGCCATGCTCGAGCGCCTGCCG
>WHSW01000448.1:0-369 GCA_009379895.1 Solirubrobacterales bacterium | reverse complement strand
CCGGGACCGCTGCTTCGCCTCGAGGGCGTCGTCCTGTTCGTCGCCGCGATCGGGCTCTACGTCGACGCCGAGTTCAGCATCCTCGCCCTCGTCCTCCTGTTCCTGGCGCCCGACCTTTCAGTGATCGGCTTCGCGGCCGGGAAGCGGGTCGGAACGCTCGCTTACAACGCGGTGCACACCTCGGCGCTGCCGCTGGCGCTCGGCGCGATCGGCCTCGTCGCCGACGCGCAGGTCCCGGTCCAGATCGCGCTGATCTGGCTCGCGCACATCGGGATCGATCGGGCGCTCGGCTTCGGCCTCAAGTACCCAAGCGGGTTCGGCGACACCCACCTCCAGCGCGTCTGAGCGAACAAAATGGGGCGGGGGAGG
>WHSW01000447.1:368-633 GCA_009379895.1 Solirubrobacterales bacterium | reverse complement strand
CATAATCTCCAACCGCCTGCCGGAGAAGTCGGGTGGCACGAACTGCTCCATCGTGAACACGGTGGCATCAAATGGCTCGAGACGATCGCGAAGGAACGCCCAAATGCTCGGGTTGGTCTGCGACGTGTCGATGTGGCAGCGCCAGATCCACCGCGCATCCCCCTTGTTGCGCAGCGACAGGATGCCTGCCGGCTGCGGATCGTGGAGAAAGACGAGGTCGTACTCCTCCTCGAGCAACTCAGCATTGCGCCGGGAGGTGCCCAGG
>WHSW01000447.1:0-358 GCA_009379895.1 Solirubrobacterales bacterium | reverse complement strand
CGAAGTCATATCGTTCGGTCAAGGCCTCCGCGTTTCGGTGACTGTTCTCGAGATAGATCTCTTTCTCGGCGCTGCTGAGGACCTCGCCTGATCCCTGTAACCCGTTGTGAATCTTCTTGGTTACGTCGAAGAAGCGATCGTCCCCGCGGATGATCTTCCAGTGCGCCACCAAGCCCAGGTCGGTGAGCAGGGGTACAGCCGAACGCAGCAGCTCCGAGACGCCGCCGCCGTACGGCGTCGCGTTGACATGCAGCACGCGCGTGCCGCGCAATGCCTTGGCAGCGGTCACCAGCTCATCGAGGATGGCGTCGGGCGCCACACCGCGATACGCCTCAATCGACCGCGGGCCAACATCGAC
>WHSW01000446.1 GCA_009379895.1 Solirubrobacterales bacterium | reverse complement strand
CAGATGGGCGCGCTCCCCCGCGTGCGCGGCCTGCTCGTCCGCCAGGGCACGAGCCTCGCGAGCAGCTTCGCCTCGTTCCCCCTCTGCTGCCCGTCGCGCTCACCGGCCAGTACGCCCACAACCACGGGGTGCTGGGCAACAAGAAGGGCGAGCAGGGCGGCTACGGGCAGCTCGCGCCCACGCACGCGAACACGTTGCCGGCGTGGATGCGCGAGGCGAGCGCCCGTTATCGGACCGCGCTACTCGAGCGACCTCTTCACCGACAAGGCGGCCGGGTACATCGCCCGCCACGCTCCGGAGCCGCGGCCCTTCTTCCTCTCGGTGGCCTACCTGGCGCCCCACAGCGGCGGAGGCGACCGAGCCGATCGGCGCTGCCGCCGATCGGCGCTGCCGGCGCCTCGCCACGAGGGCGCCTTCGCCGGGGTGCCGCTGCCGGAGCATCCCGAGCTGTACCGGCGGATCGAGTCGCTCGGCTACCACGACCTCTGGTCGGCGGAGGGTCCGACCGGTACGGACGGCTTCACCCCGCTCGCGGTCGCGGCCACGGCAACCGAACGGCTGCGCCTGGTCACCGGGATCGTCAACCCATTCACCCGGGGACCGGGGGTGCTGATGCAGACCGCCGCCGCGCTGCA
>WHSW01000445.1 GCA_009379895.1 Solirubrobacterales bacterium | reverse complement strand
ACTCTCCGTGAGGCTCTCGGGGTCTCCCCGTCGTCCGACACCGAGACGCTCTACACCCTGATCGTGCGGGGCTCCCCCCGCACCCGCCCGGCAGTCCGCCGGCGGCGGCGCGGCGAGTTGCCCTTCATGGGCCGGCGGGAGGAGCTGCGGGCGCTGCGATCGGTGCTGGCGCGCCCCGAGGGGACGGCGGTGCTGGTCGTAGCCGGCGAGCCCGGCATCGGCAAGACCCGCCTCGTCCGGGAGGCGCTGGCGGAGACTCCACCGCCGCGGCTGGCCGAGAGCAAATGCTTCCAGCTCACGACGTCGGTCCCATACGCCCTCCTGGAAGACCTGGGCTTCGGCGCCGAGGCGCCCGGGCGGGCAGTGGCGGCGACCGAGGGTGTCGGTGATGTCGCCGGACCGGGCCGCGACGGTCACCAGCTTCGCCTGGCCGGCACTCTCGTCGAGCGGCTCTCCTCCCAGCTGCCCGTCATGGTCTTCGTCGACGACCTCCAGTGGGCGGACGGGTCCAGCTTGAAGGTCCTCGGCATAGTGCTGCGCCGCCTCGCCGGCCAGCGGCTGACCGTCGTGGCCACCCTCCGGGAGCATGAGATCCCGGCCGGGCATCCTGCCCGTCACTTCCTGGAACTCGCCGAT
>WHSW01000444.1 GCA_009379895.1 Solirubrobacterales bacterium | reverse complement strand
GGCTGCACGGCAACGTGCTCAGGATCGCGCCGCCCCTGACGATCACCACCGACGAGGTGGACGAGGGCCTGCGCGCCCTGGCCGACACGTTCGCCGCGCGCTGAGCACCGCGGTCGCGGCCAGGCGGCGAGCAGCGAGCGGCCGTCGACCCCCACGAAGGGTGCACCGGCACCCCGCGGTGACCGAGCACGGTCGGCGCGACGTCGACCACCTCGACGAGGCGGTGCGGCTGCCCGAGACCGGCGCCGCTGGCGATGACCCACGAGGTGCGCTCCACCTCGGACTGGCCGCCGTGACCGCCGCCGTCGACGTGGCCGTGGTCGGTGAGCGCCAGGAGAAGCCAGTCCTCGTCGCGGTACGTCGCCCTCCCCGGGACGGCGTCGATCAGCAGGCCTACGTGGTGATCGACTCGCTCCAGCGCGGCGGCGTACTCCGGCCCCGTGCCCTCGCGTGTCCGCACTCGTGCACGGCGCCGAGGTACGCGAAGGCGGCGTCCAGGTCGCCGGAGGCGAGCCGCGTGCAGGGGCGGGCAGCACGCGCGCGTCGGTGGCGAAGCCTTCTTCGTACGCGTCGCGGACCACGCGCGTGTCGATCCGGTCGCCGAAGATGTGCCCGAGCGGTCCCCAGCGGAGGCGTA
>WHSW01000443.1 GCA_009379895.1 Solirubrobacterales bacterium | reverse complement strand
TGGAACAGCAGCGAGCGAGAGGACGCAAGGCCACCACCGCGCTCTACACCCGGACGGCCGTCCGGCGGTTCTTCGCCCAATCGGGACGGCGTCGCGGTGGTTCCATCACCCTGGAACGGGCCTTCGTCCCGCCGGTGGACAACATCGCGCTGGCGATCGTCACCAACTCCGCACCCTGGACGTACCTTGGCCGGCGGGCGGTGAACCCCACCCCGGAATCCAGCTTTGAGAGCGGCCTCGACGTCTTCGCCCTCACCAAGCTGGGCCTGGCCGGTACGCTCCGCCACCTCCGGGCGATCACCATGGCAAGTGACCGCGGCGCCCGCGGCGGTGATGTGATCTCGTTACACGACCAGATCGCGCTGACGCTGCGCTCGGACGAGCCGGCCCCGGTCCAGGTCGACGGCGACTACATCGGCGAGCGCGAGCAGGTGATGCTGCGTTCGGTGCCGCACGCACTCAACGTCGTCTATTGATTTACGGTTTTTGTCATAATTTAGGCGATGTGTGACCTGAGAAATGCCTAAGATCAGTGAGACGAGCGCCACAAGTCCCTTGTACAAGGGTCACGGGTTTGTCACCCTTGTACTGCTGCGGGGTTACGGAACCACCGGGCCACGTAGCCGAGTCGCGCGATAC
>WHSW01000442.1 GCA_009379895.1 Solirubrobacterales bacterium | reverse complement strand
CAGGACGTCTCCGGCCTTCAACCGGCCGAGTTCGGCGACTCCGACCAGCTGCGGGTTGGCGAGCAGGTCGTCGCCTTTGGCTCCCCACTCGGTCTCGATGGCACCGTCACCAGCGGAATCGTGTCCGCGCTGAACCGGCCGGTCACCGCTAGCGACCAGCTGGGCGGCAGCGAGTCCAGCATCAACGCGATCCAAACCGACGCGCCGATCAACCCCGGCAACTCCGGCGGGCCACTCGTCAATATGGCCGGTGAGGTTGTCGGGATCAACAGCGCGATCGCCACCTCGTTCGGCAGCGACGGCTCGATCGGCCTCGGCTTCGCGATTCCGATCAACCAAGCCCAAGCGATCGCAGACCAGCTCATCGAGACAGGAAGCGCGTCGACCGCTCGGATCGGCATCGAGGTCGAGATTGCCCCGCCGGACACGCCCGGTGCGCTGGTAAGAACGATCGCGCCCGGCGGCGCCGCCGCAGACACCGAGCTCGCCGAGGGCGACATCATTACTCGTATCGATGACCGTCTGGTAACCGATCCGAACTCACTGATCGCCTTCACCCGTTCTTATCGGCCAGGCGACACCGTGACGCTGACCTATCTCCGTGATGGTGAGGAGAACACCGTGGAGGTGACCCTCGGCAGC
>WHSW01000441.1 GCA_009379895.1 Solirubrobacterales bacterium | reverse complement strand
GCGTAGCCGGCTCGCGAGCGAGTCCTGCCTGTTGGTCCCCGGCGTGTACGACTGCATCTCGGCTCTCGTGGCGCAACAGGCGGGGTTCGGCGCAGTCGCGATCTCGGGCTATGCTGTCGAGGCAAGTCTGCTCGGACGTCCCGACCTGGGGTTCACGGGGCTGACCGACATCGAAGGCGTGACCCGCCGTATCGCGGCGGCCGTCCAGGTTCCCGTGATCTGTGACGCCGACACGGGATACGGCGACGCGAAGCATGTCGGTGAGACCGTCCGCCGGCTCGAGGCAGCGGGAGCAGCCGCTCTACACATTGAGGACCAGGCCGACCCCAAGCGCTGTGGAGGCATGAGCGGTCGCGAGGTGGTCGGGGTGGAGGCGATGACCGCGAAGATCCGTGCTGCGGTCGACGCACGGTGCACCGAGGATTTCCTCGTGATCGGGCGCACGGATGCACTCGAGTCACGGGGCCTGCAGGCGGCGGCCGAGCGGCTGAACCGTTACGCCGAAGCCGGCGCCGACGTGGTGTTCGCAGGAGAGTCGTACACGCCCGCGCAGCTTCGTGCCCTGACGAGCCGCGTCGAGGCACCCCTCGCGATCTGCGCCGGCATCCCGGGCTGGTCCGCGTCCTTTGAGACCCAGGAGACCT
>WHSW01000440.1:159-645 GCA_009379895.1 Solirubrobacterales bacterium | reverse complement strand
GCTGCCGCTCGCCCGCCGACCGGCCCTCTCCCATCGTGCGCCGTACGGCAGGTACAGGTTGGCATTCGTCGCGGCGCTCCATGCCACAACGTCGGCGGCGGCGACCTCGACGTCGCTCTCGCCGCTGAGCAGCGCCGCGAGCCCGGCGCTGGCAACGTGCGTGCCGACCATGTGGTCGAGGGAACCGTCGGGCACTGGGAGAGGTGGACGATCAGGCTCACCGATCGCGACCGCGACGCCGCTCGCGCCGGCCAGGCTCCGCTCGTCGAGGGACGCGCACGGCTGGGGCGCCGCGGAGCCGCTGCCCGCATAGCGAACAGTCACGCTCGCGGTCACTCCGCTGTCGTCGGCGCCGTGCTCGACGATGCGCAGATCCGCGTACGCACGTTTCGGCCCCGTGTCGAAGCTGCCCAACCAGAGCTGCTCCCGCACATTGGGTGCGACGCTGCGACGAAGCATGACACTTGCGCCAAGGTCCGCATACCA
>WHSW01000440.1:0-149 GCA_009379895.1 Solirubrobacterales bacterium | reverse complement strand
GCTGCCGCTCGCCCGCCGACCGGCCCTCTCCCATCGTGCGCCGTACGGCAGGTACAGGTTGGCATTCGTCGCGGCGCTCCATGCCACAACGTCGGCGGCGGCGACCTCGACGTCGCTCTCGCCGCTGAGCAGCGCCGCGAGCCCGGCGC
>WHSW01000043.1 GCA_009379895.1 Solirubrobacterales bacterium | reverse complement strand
GCCTCCGCCGTCGCCGACCGCCTCGCGGCTCGCGACCTGGCTCGCCGCCGGGGCGTGCGCCGCGGTCGCCGCGGCGTGGATGGTGCCGACGCTCGCCAGCCTCGCCGGCGGCATGGACCGCGCCGACACGCTCTGGTACCACATGCCGCTCGCGGCGCGCTTCGCCGAGACCGGCGACCTGACGGCGATCGACTACTTCGACCCGATCTTCTTCGCCTCGTTCTATCCGGCGAACTCGGAGATCTTCCACGCGATCCCGATCCTCGCCTTCGGCCGCGACATCCTCTCGCCGCTGCTCAACCTCGGCTGGCTCGGGCTCGGCATGCTGGCCGCCTACTGCGTCGGGCGCCCCTACGGCCTCGGCCCGCAGAGCCTGATCGGCGGCGCGATCGCGCTCGGCTCCCAGCAGCTCGTCGAGTTCCAGGCCGGGGAGGCGCTCAACGACATCATGGGCGTGGCGCTGATCCTCGCGGCTGTGGCCGTGGTGGTCAACGGCTATGCGGCGGTGCGGGTGCGTTGGGAGGCCGGGGGCCGGGCATCGCCTGCGACTTCCGACCCGAATGTTGTGTTTCTCGGCGATGCCCGCCCCCCGGCCCGTGGGCGCGAGGCGTCTGGCTCTCCCCCCGCCGCCGGGCCGACCGCAATGGGGGGGGTGGGGCGAGAAACGTCAACTCCGCTGACGAAACCCGCCCAACCGTTCTCGAGATTGGCAGCGGGGGGCGCGGCCCGCCCACGCATGGGCGTGGCCACGCTCGCCGTCGCCGGTCTCGCGGCCGGCCTCGCTGCCGGGACCAAGCTCTCTTTCCTCGCCCCCGTGCTTGCCCTGTTCGTCGGCTTGGTCGTCATCGCCCCGAACGGCGCGCGCATTCGCGCCGCGCTCTGGTTCGGCCTGCCCGCCCTCGCCGCCGGCGGCTACTGGTTCCTGCGCAACCTGATCGCGGTCGGCAACCCGATCCCGTTCACGTCGTGGGGGCCGCTCGGGCTGCCGATGCCCGAGCGCGCCTTCGAGCTGCGCCCCGGCTACTCGGTCTTCCACTACGCGACCGACACCCGCGTCTGGTCGGACTGGTTCTTCCCCGGGCTCGACCACTCGTTCGGCTTCCTCTGGCCGCTCGTGCTCGCCGCCTTCATCGGCGGCGGCGCCTACGCGCTCTGGCGCGGCGTCGACCCGCTGCTGCGGGTGCTGGGCGCGGTCGTCCTGTTCACGACCATCGCCTACGTCTTCACCCCGCTGACCGCGGCCGGCGAGGAGGGGATGCCGATCTCCTTCGAGTGGAACGTGCGCTACCTCGCACCGGCCGCGGCGGTCGGCCTGGCGCTCGTGCCCTGCCTGCCGGCCGCCCGGCGGACCGAGCTCGCCCGCAGGGTGACGCTCGCCGGCCTGTCCGTCCTCTTCGTGGCCACGATCGTCTCGCTCGTCCAGTGGCAGCAGGGCCACGTCAAGGGTGCGGTCGCCGCCGGCGTCGGTGTGCTCGTCGCCTTCGTCGCCCTGCGCTGGCTCCGCGCCCGGGGTTGGCTCTCGCCGGTCGCGCCGCGGCGGTTCGCGGCGGGCCTCGCGGCGCTGGTCGTCGCCGGCGCGCTCGGCGCCGGCTGGTGGGAGCAGGAGCACTACCTCGAGCGCCGCTACGAGAACCTGAGCCCGCAGCTTCGGCTCGCCGACGCCGTGCGCTGGGCGCGCGACCTGCGCGACGCCAAGGTCGCCGTCGGCGGCGTCCGGGGGGTCTTCAACCAGTATCAGTTCTACGGCACCGACCTCTCCAACCAGGTCCAGTGGCTCGGCGAGAAGGGCCCCGACGGCGCCTACCTTCGGATCCCGACCTGCGCTCGGTGGCGCCAGGCGCTCGCCGACGGCGGCTTTACCCACGTGGTCACCACCTACGACCCGTTCCAGCCCGGCTCGCTCACCGACACCAAGGAGGGGCTCTGGACGCGCACCGACCCCGCCGCCCGCCAGATCCTGCGCGAGGGCCCGGTGAGCGTCTTCGAGCTACGCGGCGAGCCCGACCCGGCCGGATGCGACGACCTCCCCGACCTGAGCCCCGCCGAGCTCGACGGCAACTCGGTCAACCTCGACCCGACCGCGAACCAGCCCTAGAGGCCGACCCCAAGCCCGTGCTCGCGATCTACGCCACGACAGCCCTGATCCTCGCCGCCTCGCTGCTGCTCGGCCGGGCGATCCTCGTCCTCGCCCGCTGGCCGAGCCCCGCCTGGCTGGCCGGGGCCACGGGCTTCGCCGCCCTCGTCACCCTCTCCCCGTTCCTCCTCCGCCTCCCCGGCCGCGCCACCACCGCCGCCCTCATCGTCCTCGCCCTCCTCGTGGCCGCGGGCGTTGTGTTGTGGGGGCGGGTTCGGTCAGGGGCGCAGGGGCGGGGGACGGTGGTCGCCGAGAAGCCGGCCGAAGACCACGCACACGCTTCTCGCGGCGCCTTGCGGCACCGCGCCAGCCCACCTGCCGGAAGTCGCAGGCGACCACCGTTCTCCGATCCCCCCGCAGCCGCATCCCCCGACCCTCCCGCCACGGCCTGGTTTATCGCGGCCGCCGTGACCGCGATCGTCATCGCCCTGGCCACGATCCCGTTCGCGCTCAACGACCGCGTCGGCATCCTCGGCATGGGGATCTACACCAACGACCACGCCGCCCAGCTCTACTGGGCGGACTGGCTCCAGCACGGGCTCGGCCCGGAGCCGAGCGGGGTGCGCTTCGGCTATCCGATCGGGCCGCAGTCGGTCGCCGTGATCGCGGCCCAGGTCAGCGGCACCTCCCTGGTCAGCGCCTTCAACGGCCTGCTGCTCGCGATTCCCGCGCTCACCGCGCTGACCGCGCTGGGCGCGCTGACGCGCGTACCGCCCCTGCGCCGGATCGCGATCGCCGCGATCTGCGGGCTGCCCTACCTCGGCGCCTCCTTTCTCGCCCAGAGCGCCTTCAAGGAGACCGCGATGGGGCTCTTCGTGCTCGCGTTCGCGATCGCGCTGGCGAGCGTCGGCCGGGCCGGCTGGCGCGGCGTGCTCACGGTCGGCGTCCTGCTCGCGGCGGCCAGCGTGTTCACGTTCAGTATCCCGGGGCTCGCCTGGTTCGCTATCGCGCTGCCGATCTGGCTCCTCGCCACCGCGCTGGCCGGCGAGAGCCCGCTCGACTGGCGGCGGATCCGCGACTCGGTCGTCCGCCATCGCGGCGCGACCGCGATCGTCGTGGTGGTGCTGATCGCCGTGGCGGTGATCGCGATCGAGCCGGCGACCAACTTCTTCTCGAAGATCGACGACGTCCAGGCGTCGGCCGGGCGCCTGAGCTCGCCGGTGTTCGGCGGTGAGGCGCTCGGGATCTGGCCCGAGGGTGATTTCCGGATCGTCCGCGGCGAGGTCTCGGGCTCGCTGGTCGCGGTCGCGCTCGGCGCCGTCGCGGTTGCCTACGGGGCCTGGGCGCTGCTTCGCCGGCGGCGGTTCGCCCTCGTCTCGATGCTGGCGGCCGGGCTGATCGTCTACCTCGGCTCGCGCGTGTTCGCTGAGATCCACGTGCAGGCCAAGGCGCTCGCGGTGATCGCGCCGCTCGTGTTGCTCGTCGGCCTCCGGGGGCTGCTCGCACCCCCCGAGCGCCCGTCGCCGGAGGCCGCGCGCCCGCCCGCCGCCGGTGAGCGCTCGCCCTCCGCCGCCGAGCGCGCGAACCCGGCCGCCGAGGGGCGCCGACTCCGAGTCGCGACCCTCGCCCCTTATGCCCTCGGCGTCGTCGTTCTGGTCGGCGCACTCGGCTCGACCCTGCTCGCGCTGCGTGCGGCGCCGGTCGGCTTCGACGATCGCTCGGCCGGGCTCGAGCGGCTCGCCGAGCGGATCGAGGGCGAATCGGTCGTCTTCCTCGGCGTCGATCGCTTCGCCGGCTACGACCTGCGCGGGACGCTCGCCCGGGCCCCCGCCGGCTACGTGCCGGCCGACATCACAGCGCGGGAGGACAAGCCATGGCAGCAGGGCCTGGCGGCGGACTTCGACACGCTCGAGCCGCGCAAGCTCGACCAGTTCGACTACGCAATCACCACCACCGCCGCCTACGCGTCGACCCCGCCGCCGAACTTCGAGCCGGTCGAGCGGTCGGGCGACTACGTGCTCTGGCGGCGCGAGGGAGAGACCCCGCGCAGCCGGGTGCTCGACGAGGGCGGGTCGCCGGGCGCGATCCTCGACTGCGAGGGCGACGACGCCAAGCTCGCGCGCCGGCCGGGCACCGCCGTGGTGCTCGAGCCCCCTGCGGTCGCCGGCTATCTGGACTGGGAGACCCCGCGCCCGGCCGAGCCCGCCGCCGCCGGCCAGGGGCGGGGCTTCGCGGCGCCCGGCCGGGCGACGATCGATCTCGACCTGCCGGCGGCGGGGCGCTACGCGCTCTCGCTTCAATATCACTCGCAGGTGCCCCTCCACGTCCAATTTGACGGCGAGACGCTCGCCAGGCTGCCCCCGTCGCTGGACGGGATGTACCTGAGCGGCGCCGGGCGCGGCGCGTTCTGGCCCGCGGGCGAGCTGCGCAGCGGTCACCCCGGCGCCCGCGAGGTGACCGTGCGCGCGCTCGAGCCGACCGGCCTTCAGGACGCCTTCGGGGTCGAGCGCCGGGTCTGGCTCGGGGATCTCGCCGCGAGCCCGGTCGCCGGTGCCGGCGAGGTGCCGATCGCGCGCGCCTGCGGCCGCTACGTCGACCACTTCACGCTCGAGCGCCGCGGGGAGGGGGGCTGATGCGTCCCCGGGAGCGGCTCATGCGTCACGCGGAGCGCCGCTGATGCCGCATCAGGGAACCCCGGCGGAGGCGGGAGCGCCGGTGCTCGGCGGCGAGCAGGTCCCGCGCGCCGACGACGTGGCGCCGGTCACCTTCATCGGCGGCACCGGGCGCAGCGGCACCCACGTGCTCGCGCAGCTGCTCTCTCGCAACGCGCGCCTGGCGCTGGTCCCGGTCGAGGTCCGCTTCCACACCGATCCCGACGGGTTTCCCGGCCTGCTGGCCGGCGAGGTGACGCTCGAGCGGTTCATGAAGCGCCTGCGTGGCTACTGGTGGAAGGGCTTTCAGACCGCCCGCTTCCGCGGCATGTACCGGTTCGTCGACCGCGGGCGCTTCGACGCCGCCGCCGCCCGGTTCGAGGCCGCCTTCGACGCCGACCGGGAGTCGGCCTGCCGGGCGCTGTTCTTCGACCTGCTCGCCTTCCGCGCCGCCGAGGACGCGGAGGCGATCGGGATCCTGGAGCAGAGCTGCGACACCGTCGCCCAGGGGGCGACCCTGGCGCGGCTGTTCGGTGACGCCCGCTTCATCCACGTGGTCCGCGACGGCCGCGACGCCTCGGCGTCGCGGGTCGCCCAGACCCGTGGCCTGGTCCGCCCGCGGACCCGCGCCGACGGGATCGCCTGGTGGTCGGAGCGGATCGAGGCGATCGAGGCCGGCGCCGACGCGATCCCGCCCGAGCGCCTGCTCACCGTCAGTCTCGACGAGCTGCTGGGAATCGGGCGCAGCCGGGTCGCGTTGCGGCCCCTGTTTCGGTTCTGCGGCGCGCACGTCTCGAAGGCTCCGCGGCGCTACTTCAACAACCGTATGTCGAGCGATCAGGCGCACACCGATCGCTGGCTGCGGGGGATCTCGGGCCGCCGCGCCGAGCGCGTCGACGGCCTGTACCGCGAGGCGCTCGAGCGCCTCGAGCGCCGGGACGCACGCTGCGCGCCGCTGCTTCGGCGCACCTACGACCGCGACCGCGACCCCGAGCTGTCGCCGCTCGTATACGTCTACGCTGGGCGGTCCGAATGAGCTCTGCGGCAGTGAATGGGGCAAACCTCGTCTTCGTCGGTGGCACCGGGCGCAGCGGCACGCACATCCTCTCCCACCTGCTCGACCGCCACTCGCGCTTCTGCGGGGTGCCGATCGAGTGCCGCTTTCACTGCAACCCGAAGGGCCTGGCCGATGTGGTCCGGGGTCGCACCGAGCCCGAGGACTTCCTGCGGAAACTGCGCGGCTACTGGTGGCATCGGGTGCGGATCGGCGATCGCGTCTACGTCAAGGCACGCTGGCGGGCGTTCGGCCGGGGGCGCGTGCGCGGCCTGCACTCGCTGGTCGCGCCCGACCGCTTCGAGGAGGCGGCCGCGCGGTTCGAGGCGACCCATGGCGAGGATCTGCTCCACGCGTCGAGGACCCTCTTCTACGACCTGCTGGGGCCGCTCGCCGAGCAGGCCGGCAAGCCCGCGCTGGTCGAGATGAGCTGCGCGACGATCGCGGCCGCCGACGGGCTGGGCCCGATCTTCCCCGAGGCGCGCTTCGTGCACTCGGTGCGCGATGGGCGCGACTCCGGCGCGTCGAAGGTCTCGCTGCGCCAGAAGCCCCATCATCCGACCGACGTCTCGTCGGGGATCGAGTTCTGGGCCGAGCGCCTGCGCCAGGCCGAGGAGGGCATGCGCGGGCTCGAGCCGGCCGACCGCGAGCGGCTGCGCGTGATCAGCCTCGACGAGCTCGTCTGGAGCGACCGCGAGGGCGCCTACACCGAGCTGCGCGAGTTCCTCGGGATTGCCGACGAGCCGGCGATGCGCGAGTTCTTCGAGACCGAGATGAACGCCGACGCCGCCCACCGCGAGCGCTGGCGCAAGGGCCTCAGCGAGGTCGAGCAGGCGGAGATCGTCGGCCTGTATGAGGCCCAGCTCGACCGGCTCGAGGCGGAGGGCTATCACTGCGCGCCCGTGCTCCGTCGCTCCTATGAGCGCGAGCTCGCGAGCGCCGCGGGCGGGGCTTGAGCGCCGGCGCGGCCCGCGCGGGCGAGCCGCCCGGCCCCGCGCCGCGGCGCATCCTGTTCACGACCTCGAACGGGACCGGCCTCGGGCACCTGACCCGGTCGATGGCGATCGCTCGCCGCCTCGGGCCCGAGCTCGAGCCGCTCTTCCTCACCCTCTCGGCGGCGGCGCCGGTGGTCGACCGGATGGGCTTCGCGGTCGAGTACGTGGCCTCCTATGCGACCCCCGGCTCGGGCAACGACTACCGCTGGTCGCGGCGCCTGCGCGCCCGCCTGCGCGCGGCGATCGCCGAGGCCGGCCCGGCGGCGATCGTCTTCGACGGCACCCACCCCTACGAGGCGCTGCTCGGCTCCCTGCCGTCCGATGGCGTCGCCGTCTGGTGCCGAAGGCCGCTGTGGAAGCGGGGCTCGAGCCGGGTCCCGCTCGGCCGCGCGGGCGCCTTCGACGCGGTGCTCGAGCCCGGCGAGCTGGCCGAGGCCGAGGATCGCGGCCCGACGGTCGCGCTTCGCGACCGCGCCCATCGCGTCGACCCGATCGTCCTTCTCGACCGCGCGGAGCTCCTGCCCCGCGCCGAGGCCGAGGCCGAGCTCGGGCTCGAGCCCGGGCGCACCAACGTCCTCGTCTCGCTCGGCCAGGGCGATGAGGTGCGCGACGCGACCGCGCGCTGCCTGCGCCGCCTCGCCGCCCGCGACGAGGTCCAGGTGGCGGCGCTCTCTTCGGCGATCGCGGCCGCGGGGGAGGTGCCGGAGGGGGTCGTCCACCTGCGCTCGACCTATCCGATGAGCCGCTACTTCGCCGCCTTCGACGGGGCCGTCGCGGCCGCGGGCTACAACGCGTACCACGAGCTGATCGCGCTCGGGGTCCCGGCCATCTACGTGCCGATGCGCCGCGACACCGACGACCAGCCGGCCCGCGCTCGCCACGCCGAAGCGGTCGGCGTCGGGGTCGCGGTCGAGGGCCCGGCCGACCGGCGCCTCGAGGAGGCCCTCGACCGGCTGCTCGACCCCGCCGCCCGCGCGCAGATCGCCGGGCGCCTGGCCGACCTCGCGATGCCCAACGGCGCGCCCGATGCGGCGCACTGGCTCGCCGAGCTGGCCGTCGGCGCGCCGGACGCGACGCTCTCGCCCGCCGGGCGCCCCCGCGCGCCGGACGAGCAGACGGGCGCAGGCGACCGGAGCCACGGCGCCGGGCAGATTCTCCCTCCCGGCGGAGGAAGATCTGCCCGGGAGGGCTCGCGCCGGTCGTTCCGGCGCCGCTGGGGGCAGTTCCTCGCCAGCGCCCCGCGCACCGCGGTCCGCCTCGCGCGCCACCAGCTCACCCAGCCCCGCGCTCGGACGCTGATCGTCGCGATTGAGATCGGAGAGGGGGAGGTCGTGAAGGCCGTCGGTGAGGCGCTCGCCGGGGCCGCCGAGGAGCCCGCCCGGGCGCTGGTGGTCACCGATGCGCTCGCCGCGCTCGCCGAGCTGCGCGGGCTCGGGGTGGGGGTCGAGCACGTCCCGGGCCGCGATTCGCGCCAGGCCGAGCTCGCCGGCGGCACGTACGAGGAGTTCCTGCGCGGGCGCCTGCGGCTGATCGTCGCCGAGCGTCCGCGGCCGCGCCGGGTGCTGACCGCGTCGGGTGGCCGGCCCGCGCCCGAGTTCGTCGCCCGTGGACGGTCTTAGCCTACGGCGTGGCGCCCGGCGGGCCGAGCACCTCGATCTCATGCTCGGCGGCGAGGGTGGCGAGCCTGTGGAGGTCGGGCGGCGCGAGGTCGGGGGGCGGGAGCGTCCGCTCTGCCGCCGGTCGCCCGGCGGCGATCACGAACTCCTCGAAGCCGGCCGGTGAGACGAATTCGACCATCCTGACCGGCTCGGCCGAGGTCACCTGCTCGGCGTGGGGAACGTTCCTGGGCCCGTGGACGCACTCGCCCGGTCCGGCGGTCACCGACCGGCCGGGCAGGTGCAGCGTCAGCTCGCCCTCGAGCACGTAGGCGGTCTGGTCGGCGCTGCGGTGGACGTGCAGAGGCGTCCACTCCCCGGCCGGCTGGATCCACTCGGTAAGCGTGAACCGGCCGTCTGTCTGGGTGCCCGTCAGATGAACGATGACCAGGTCCCCGTAGAACCAGTACGCAGGCGGCCCCGGCTCGCCGACGGTCTCCGATCGCGCCTCGGCTTGCAACGACATCTCGACCTCCCCGGTCGCTAATCTCCCTTTGGGAGGAAGCTAGCTCCCAAAGGGAGTGGTGTCAAGCGGCGAGCTGACAACCCTGTCGTATGTCGTCCTGGCCCTGGTCGGTCGCGACGGGGCGGCGCCGCACGACCTCGTCCGGATGACCCGCGAGGGCCAGCGCCTCTATTACGCCGGCGCCGCGAGCAAGATCTATGAGCAGCCGAAGCGCCTCGAGCGCCTCGGGTACCTGCGCTCCGAACGGCGACCCGGGCGGACGCGAGAGCGGAGCCACTACACCCTGACGAGGAAGGGACTGGTCGCGCTCAGAAAATGGCTCGCCGAACCGTCGACGTTCCCGCTGATCAAGAGCGAGGCGGCGGCACGGGTGCTGGCGAGCGACCTGGCGACCGACGAGCGGGTCGTGATCGAGAGCCTGCGAGCGCTCCGCCGAGAGATCGAAGAGCTGAGCGCCGTGATCGATGCGGACGAGG
Organism: Solirubrobacterales bacterium; assembly: GCA_009379895.1. Taxonomy (GTDB): domain Bacteria; phylum Actinomycetota; class Thermoleophilia; order Solirubrobacterales; family 70-9; genus WHSW01. The sequence continues at coordinate 12,648 of WHSW01000043.1, read as the reverse complement.
TGCGGGCGCAGGCGATCCCGCACCGCGAGCGTCAGCTGCGGTTGGTGCGCTCGCTCGGCCGCCGCCTGCTGCAAACGCATCTGGACTGGATCGCCGAGGTGGAGGGCGAGCTCGGCGAACGGCATCCCTACGATCCCGGCGGCTAGTGCGGCGTGGGCCGTTTCGGCGCACGCGTGGGGCCGGACGTGGGTCGTGATTCCGGACGTTGCACTAGTACCCTTGAGGACTCGCCATGGAGGCCTCCACACCCGTAAATCCGCTTCAGCAAGCGGCGCCGGGCTCCGATTCGCGCGCCGATTCGCAGCCGATCGCCGGCGCTCTGCCGAACCTGATCGTGATCGGCGCGCAGAAGTGCGGCACAAGCGTGCTGCACTACTACCTCGGGCTGCATCCCGAGGTCTCGATGTCGAAGCCGAAGGAGCTCAACTTCTTCATCGACGAGCGCGCCTGGCCGCGGGGCGTCGACTGGTACCGCGGCCACTTCGACCCCGACGGGCGGGTGCGCGGCGAATCTTCGCCCAACTACACGGCCTTCCCCCAGCACCAGGGCGTGCCCGAGCGCATGCACTCCGTGGTCGCTGGCGCGAAGCTGATCTACATGATCCGCGACCCGCTGGAGCGGATCGCGGCCCACTGGGTGCACAACTACGCCAAGCGCCGCGAGAAGGGGACTCTCGCCGATACGCTCACCCACCCCAACACCTCCTACGTGACCCGCTCGCTGTACGCGATGCAGCTCGAGCGCTTCCTCGCCTTCTACTCCAAGGAGCAGGTGCTCGTCATCCAGCAGTCCGAGCTGCGCTACGAGCGCGCCGAGACGCTGCACAGGGTGTTCGACTTCCTCGGCGTCGACCCCGACTTCGACCACCCGCGCTTCTCGCAGGAGCGCCACCAGACCTCGGGCAAGACCCGCGCCACCCGGCTCGCGGTGCGGCTCGAGCGCCTCGGCCGCAGCCGGCGGGGGCGGATGTTCCCCGCCAACTTCTGGCTCGTGCTCGACGACCGCCTACCGCTGCGGCGCCAGATCAAGCGCCCCGATGTGCGCGCGGCGCTGCCGCCACAGACGCTGGCGCAGCTGCGCGCCGACGGCGAGCGCCTGCGCGAGCTGACCGGCCGCGACTTCTCCAACTGGAAGGTCTGGCACAGCTGAGCCGCGGGGGCCGGGCGGGGCGGCCCTAGGCTCGGGCGCAGCGATGCCCAGGCAGCAGAAGAAAGAGCAGCTCCACGATCACCCCGGCGGCTCGGGCGCCGTGTTCGGGGTGAGCGTGATGCGCAACTCCAGCGTCCAGGCGATCACGCTCGTGGTCGGCAACGCGATGCAGCTCGTCTCGGTGATGGTCGTCGCCGCCTTCCTCGGCCCGGACGAGATGGCGCGCTTCGCGCTGCTCATCTTCCTCGCGGGCCTGGTGACCCAGGTCGCCTCGCTGCTCTGCAAGCCGGGCACGGTGCGGCGCACGTTCGGCGGCGGTGACGACGATGACGATGACGATGACGACGATGAGACGGGCTCATCGCCGCCGCGGACGCTGGGCACCGGCCTCGCCTGGGCGATCGTGCTCGGCCTGGTGGCCACGGTGCTGATCTACGTGCTTCGCCGGCCGGTCGCCGACGTGCTGCTGGGCGACCCCCAGGACGAGAACCTGGTCGCGCTGGCGGGGCTGCTCTCGGGCGCCCTGCTCGTGTTCAAGATCTGCGACATCGTGCTCTGGCTCGAGCGCCGGCCGGGCGCCTACCTGGTCGCCGACACCGCGCGCCCGCTGCTCGGCCTGGCCGTGCTCACCGCGTTCCTCGCCACCGGCGCGGGCGTCGAGGGGGCGCTGCTCGGCACGTTCGTCGGCACCGCGCTGGCCGGGCTGGCCGGGCTGGTGCTGCTGCGCGGCAGCTTCGAGCCCTCCTTCGACCTTCACGAGATCGGCCAGATCATCAAGCGCGGCGGCTACCGGGCGCCGATCGTGATGTCGTTCTGGCTGGTCCAGAACGCCGACATCTTCATCCTCTCGCGGTTCGTCGACCACTCCGACCTCGGCGTCTACAGCCTCGCCTCGCGCCTCGGCTTCATCGTCTCCTTCCTGCCGCAGGGGTTTCGGATGGGAATGCGCCCGCTGCGCAAGTCGGCGGTCTTCGACGCGTTCAAGGACCAGTACGGAAAGGCGACCGCCCAGGGCCAGCTGCTCGGCTACTTCACCCTGGTCTGCATCCTCGCCGTCCTGGCGATGGTCCTGCTCGGCGAGGTCCTCGTCGACATCGCCCCGCCGTCCTACGCCGCCGCGGCCGGGGTGATCCCGCTGACCGCAATCGGGTTCGTGATGCCGGCGCTCTACCGGACTGTCAACCAGAACGTCAACATCGCTCGCAAGCGCCCGCTGTTCATCGCGGGGGCGGTCACCGCCGCGGCGCTGTTCATCGGCGTCACCTGGGCGCTGGCGGGCGAGATCGGCGTCTACGCGGCCCCGATCGGGATGATCGTCGGCTTCGGGGTGCCCACGATCGCGCTCTTCCTCCGCGGCCAGCTCGGTGGCAAGCCGATCGCGTTCCCCTTCCGCGAGGTCCTCACGGCGCTCGTCCTGGCCGCCGCGATCGCGGGCGGGGCGCAGCTCCTGCCCGAGATCAATAGGTTCGTCGAGCTCGCGATCGCCCTGCTGCTGGTCGTGCTCTGGATCGTGCTGCTGCCGCCGCTGCGTGCGATCCCGCCCCAGCACTGGCGACCGCTGGTCCACATGCTGCGCTCGTTCCGGCGCGGCACGCCGGCGAGCTTCCGTCCCCGTCGCGGCCTCCGGGCGCTCGATCCGGCGGAGCGCGAGGAGCTGCGCCGCGCGGTCGTCGGCCGCCTGCCCGCCGAGCGCCTCGCCCCCGAGGCCGGGGACGAGGGCCTGCGCCTGGTCCGCGAGCTGCGCCGGGCGGGCCAGCGCGGCGGGATGCCCGTCGGCGAGCCGACCGAGCACGACGCGGCGATCGCGGTCTGCCTCTTCGAGGACGCCTCGACGGCGGTCCGCAACGCGACCATGCGCGGGCTGCTCGAGCTCGGGGTCGACGCGAACGACCTGCGATCGCTCGAGGACCTGGTCGCCCACCTCTCCCGGGTCCCGGACGACGGCTGGGAGGGGACCCGCGGCGCCGAGCGACCGCGGCAGCTGCCGGGAGTGGCGCGGCGGCGCCGGGTGGCCCGCCGGCGCGAGCTGCGCGCGGCGCAGACCAAGCGCTAGAAGTTAGAGCCGGGGTGCCCGCGCCGGCGCCGAGCGTCGGCTGGCGTGGCCGATGGCTCGGGACCTCGATGATGGGCGGGGAGTCGCGGCGCTAGCCGGAGTCCGAGCGCTTGATCACGATCTGATCGGCCTCGATCGTGACCTCGACCTTCCGGGCGCCGGCCCAGTGCTCGCCGTAGACCGGGTCGTCCTTGACCGCGGGGTCGAGCCACAGGCCGTAGCCGTCGTCCTCGCCGTGATCGAAGGTCGCCTGCAGCGACTTGCGCCCCCCGCGACGGCCGCGACCCCCGCGTCGTCGTCGGCGTCGCCTCCGGGGACGCTCGCCCTCGCCCTCGTCATCACCCTCAGCCTCGCCCTCGGCCGCCTCCTCCGCGTCGGCCTCGTCGGCGTCGGAATCCGCGCGCGCGGCTCCGTCGGCCTCCTCGGCCTCCCGCGCCGCGGCGGCCTCCTCCTCGCGAGTCGCGGCCGCCTCGTCCTCCTCGCGCGTCGCCGCCTCGATCTCGGCCTCGATCTCGTCGCGGAGGTCGGCCTCGCCGTTGTCCTCCTCGTCGGCGTCGAGCTCGTGGCGGCGCCGGAACTCGCGCAGCTCCGAGGTCGAGACGTCGAGCTGGTGGGCGATCCAGGCGTCGGTGCGCCCCTGGCGCACCCAGGAGCGAATCTGATTCAACTGTGAGCGAAGCGGCTTGGCCATCTCAGTGGAGCTCCGTGAACTCTTCGTGAGCGGGCGATACTAACCAACGCCGCCCTCGACCCCGGCGGTGGCGCGGCCAGCGCGCCCGAACGGCTACCCTGGGCAGGTGCCGCAATGAGCTAACGGGTGAGGGTCAACCGGGGGGGTGACACTCGGCCGCACCTCGAATGGAGGCGAGATGCTGGTCCTGACGCGCAAGACGAACCAGAGCATCATGATCGGAGACGAGATCGAGGTCTCGGTGCTCGCGGTATCGCGAGACAAGATCCGACTCGGGATCACCGCCCCCCGGGACGTGCCCGTCTTCCGCAAGGAGGTCTACCTCTCGATCAAGGACGAGGAGTCGGTGGTCGAATCCCCGGCCGCCAAGCAGGGGGCCCGCGACGGCGGGTCGGGATCCTCTGAGGAGGGGTCGGGCGACGGCGAGGCGCGGGCGTCGGGCACGGTTGCGAAGGCCGCCGACGAGCTCGCCAAGCGCAAGTAGCGCGCCTCGCCGGATGACCGCCTGGCGCGTCGCGCGCGCCAGCGGGCGGTTTGTGAGCGTTGTGTGAGCAAACGCTTGTACGCCAAATGGGCGAGTGCTAGGCTCGCAGCCGACGCGTCGCCCCCGTCGGGTCGTCTCGCCCGGGCGCCGCGCGTGGGGTGATTGAAGATGTCCGATATGCGCATGCGCCAGAGCATCGACCAGTTCGAGGTCGCCTTCGAGCAGGAGGCCGCGCACGAACGCCGTCGTCGCATCCAGCTTCGCCAGCGAGCCACCGAGCGCTCCAAGGCCCGCCGCATCCAGGCGACCGAGAAGCGCGGCAACGTCGGCTTCGGCGTGCTGCTGGTCGCGCTCACGGCCACCGTCGTGGTGGTCACGGTCGTCATGTTCGAGACCCTCGCCTGGTTGATGAGCTAATGCACTAGGAGCCGCAGGCCCCCCACAGCCCGCGACCCGCCCTCCCGGCCTCTTGCGCGAGGCGGTCGAAGAGCGTCGCGTGTGAGTCGTTGGGCGCGATCGTCAGGGTCGTCGCGTAGCCGCGGCGGACCAGCTCGGCGTTCACGAAGCGGTCGCCGAGATAGACGTAGGCGAGCAGCCGGCCGTAGCTGTCGCGGCGCTCGGCGTCGAAGACGAGCCGCACGGTCCTGCCGCCCACCAGCCGCTCGTTGAAGTGGCTGGCCGCCATGCCGTAGCACTCGACCGGCGTCCCCGGCTTGACCGACTCCGGCGTGTCGACGCCGATGTAGCGCACGTCCTCCTCGGCGCCGTCGAGCAGGACCTCGATCGTGTCGCCGTCGACCACGCGATCGACCCGAGCCGTGACCGACTCGCCCGGGCCACCGCCCGAGTCCGGCGAATCGTCGCCGGCGCCATCGCCGCCGCCGCCCGTGACGAGGACCACGACGAGCACGACGAGCAGCGCGATCGAGCCGAGGCTGGGCAGGGGTCCGGGGAGGCGCACGGGGTCGCAGTGTGGCCGACCGCGGCGCGGTAATGGCCGCTGCTCCGCCTCGAATCCGCAACGTCGCGCGCGCCGTCCACGCGCGCGCCGGCTACGGGATGCGCCGCACCGAGGAGAGCATGATCTCCTTGATCTGCTCGATGATCTCGTTGGCCTCCGACCACTCGCGCTGCCAGACGTTGCGGCCGTAGATGACGCCCGAGCCGCCCGCCTGCATGATGTAGCGGGTCTGCTCGAGAAGCTGCTCGTCGGAGATCCGCGAGCCGCCCGAGAGCACCACCAGCGAGCGTCCCGCCGAGGCGACGACCTGGCCCACCGCCTCCTCCTGGGAGACCTCGAGCTCGTTGTAGGGCGCGGGGGCGAGCCTGTCCTTCTCGGGGTCGATCTTGGGCAGGTTGAGCTTGACCACGTCGGCGCCCATCTCCATCGCCATCCGGGCGGCGTAGTCGATCGCGTAGAAGGTGTGCTGGCCGCCCTTTTCGTCGAGCGCGGCCCCGCGCGGGTAGGCCCAGACCACCAGCGGCATCCCGTAGCGGTCGCACTCCTCGCGCACCCCCTTGAGCTGGTGCAGGTCGGCGTCCTGGCGCGGCGAGCCGACGTAGAGGGTGTAGCCGACGGCGTCGGCGCCGAGGCGCACCGCGTCCTCGACCGAGGCGTTGGTGGTCGAGAGCGCGTCGTCGGAGGAGGGCACGTCGGTCTTGCCGTTGACCTTGAGCAGCAGCGGCACCTGGCCCGCGTAGTCGGGGTAGTACTTCTCGGCGAGGCCGATCTGGCAGGCGATCGCCGAGTAGCCGGCCTCGGCGGCGAGCCGGAACTGATACTCGGGGTCCTTCGACGCCGGGTTGGGAAAGAAGTCGCGCGGGCCGTGCTCGATGCCCTGGTCGATCGGCAGCAGGAGCAGCGTTCCGTTGCCCGGCCCGAACTCGAAGAGCAGGCGACGCAGGCGGGTGCGCTTGCCCGGCGAGAGGGTGGCGAGAAGGGACTTCTGCTCGGTCGCGGCGGTGACTTCCATCTGTGTGTTCGCGGCTCCTTTACGGGTCGTGGCTGGGGCGTGAGTATAGGCTGGCGTCCTTGCTCGAGCACGCCTTCAGCGGGCCCGCGTTCACGGTCGGGATCGAGGAGGAGCTGATGATCCTCGACCGTGAGAGCCACGGCCTCGCACACGGGATCGAGGCCCTGCTCGAGGCGGTCCCCGACGGGATCTCGGGCATGGTCAAGCCGGAGCTGATGCAGTCGGTGCTCGAGATCGCGACCGACCCCTGCGACGGGGTCGCCGCGGCCGGCCGCCAGCTCGCCGAGCTGCGTCGGATCGTGATCGCGGCGGCCGAGTCGCGGGGGATGGGGATCGCCGCCGCCGCGACCCATCCCTTCGCCCGCTGGGACGAGCAGCGGATTACCGATCGCGCCCGCTACCGGGAGCTGATCGACGAGCTCGGCTACCTCGCCCGGCGCGAGCTGATCTTCGGCACCCACGTGCACGTCGGCATCGTCGGCCCCGATCGCGCGATCTACGTCGCCGACGGGATCCGCCGCTACCTGCCGCTGTTCCTGGCCCTGTCGACGAACTCGCCCTTCTGGCAGGGCGAGCGCACCGGGATGAAGTCATCGCGGGTGCCGATCTTTCGCGGCTTTCCGCGCGAGGGGGTGCCTCCCCATTACGGCACCTGGGAGATCTACCAGCACCGGGTCGAGCTGATGATGCGCGCCGGCGCCATCCCCGACTACACGTTCCTGTGGTGGGACGTGCGCGCGCACCCGAACCTGGGCACGGTCGAGACCCGCGTCTTCGACCAACAGACCAGGGTCGAGCACACCGTCTCGCTGGCGGCTCTCAACGTCTGCCTGGCGCACCGCATGTGCGCGCTCTATGACGCCGAGGAGCCGCTGGTCGAGTACCCGACCGAGCTGATCGACGACAACAAGGTCCGCGCCGCGCTGCGCGGCACCGACGGTCGGCTGGTCGACTTTCGCGCCGGCGAGCAGGTGCCGGCGCCGGAGATGGCACGCGATCTGATCGAGCTGCTGCTGCCGCACGCCGACGAGCTCGGCTGCCGCGCCGAGCTCGAGGGGGTCGAGGACCTGCTCGAGGGCGGCACCGGGGCCCACCGCCAGGAGGCGATGTACGAGCGCTCGGACGATCTGCCCGGCTTGGTCGCCGAGATCGCGGCCCACACGCCGCCCTAGGCTGTTCGTTTGACGAGGGACCCCCCGGCTGCGGAGGGTTATCCTCGAAGGCGTGGCCGAGGCTGGACCCGAGCTCTCCGTCGTCTGTAAGAGCTGTGGCTCCGAGGTGAGCCCATACGTCACCGAGTGCCCGTACTGCGGCACGCGGCTGCGAAAGCGCGCCCCGAAGCTCGAGCGGGTCGGCGACGAGGTGCGGGTGCGCGAGGACCGCCGTGACCGGCGCCGCCGGCGCCTGGCCGAGCGCCGCAGCCGCCTGGCCGAGCGCCGCGAGATGACCGAGAGCCTCACCGCCCGCCCGGTGATCAGCATCCTCGCCCTGGCGGTGCCGGCGGTGGCGGTGGTCGTCGTCCGTGCCTCGAACCTGACCGTCGTCGACCTCGGGTCAATCGTCGGCCCGGTCGGCGACGAGTGGTGGCGCTACCTGGCCGCCCCGTTCGTCTACGACGACCTCGGCTACCTGTTCGCCTGCGGGCTGGCGGTGGCGATCTTCCTGCCCCCGGTCGAGCGGCGGGTGGGCTCGATCGCGACCCTGCTGCTGCTGCTCGGCTGCGGCGCGCTCGGGATGCTCGCCGCCGACGGGGTCGGCACCTCGCTCGGCGACGGGGTGGTGCTCGCCTCGGGGGGCAACGGGATCGCGCTCGGCGCGCTCGCCGCCTACGCGGTCCTGCGCGACGCCGAGCACCGCGCCGACCCGACCGCCGACTACGATCGCATGGCGCTCGCGGTGGCCGCGATCGTGCTCCTGCTGCTGCCTGTGGTCGAGGACTATGCCTCGGTCTGGGCCGGGCTGGTGGGCGGGCTGGTCGGTGCCGGCTGCGGGCTCGCCGCGGCGCTCGGCGGGCGGACGGCGTGAGCGGGCGGGCGGGCGGCGTGACCGGGCGGGCGGCGTGACCAAATTCACCCCCCTCGACGCGGAGCTGCACGACTACGTCGTCGCGCACTCGCGCCAGGACGAGGTCCTGCGCGAGATCGCCGCGGAGGCCGCCGCTATGGGCAGCCTCGCGGACATGCAGATCGCGCCCGACCAGGGCGCGTTCATGACCATGCTCTGCCGCCTGCTCGGCGCCCGCGAGGCGGTTGAGCTCGGCACCTTTACCGGCTACTCGGCGATCTCGATCGCGCGCGGCCTCGAGCCCGGCGGGCGCCTGCTCGCCTGCGAGCTCTCGGAGGAGTACGCGAAGGTCGCCGCCCGAAACTTCGAGCGCGCCGGGGTCGCCGATCGGATCGAGATCCGGATCGGCCCGGCGGCCGAGACGCTGCGCGCGCTGCCCGAGCGCGAGGTCTTCGACCTCGCCTTCATCGACGCCGACAAGGTCGGTTACCCCGAGTACTACGAGCTGGTCCTGCCGCGCACCCGGCCCGGGGGGTTGATCCTGGTCGACAACGTGCTCGCCGACGGCCGGGTGGTCGCCCGGCACCCGGACGACGGGGCCGCCGAGCAGACCGAGGCGATCCGCCGCACCAACGAGACGATCGCCGCCGACGAGCGGGTCGACGCGGTCATGCTCGCGGTCGCGGACGGGATCATGCTCGCCCGCAAGCGATGATCGATCGCGAGCGGGCGCTGGCGATTCAGCAACGCGCGCTGCACGACCTGATGGTCTTTCTCGGCGGCGCCGAGCCACACTCGCGGCTGGTGGAGCGCGACGGGGTGACGGCCGCGATCGTGCCCGCGACGCCCACGCGTTCGTTGCCGAATTCGGTCACCTACGCCGACGCCGGGCGGCTCGCCGCCTCGCTCGACGAGCTCGCCGGGGAGTACGAGTCGGCGGGGGTCGACGCCTGGACCGTTTGGACGCCCGACTTCGACCGCGAGGCGGCGGCGGCGCTCGAGGGTGCCGGCCACGTCCTCGACGGTGGGCCGGCGGCGATGATCCTCGAGCTCGACGGCTTCGAGGTGCCCGACCCGGGCGACCTCGACCACGACTCCGAGGCCGACGTCGCGACCCTCGGCGCGCTCAACGACGTGGCGTACGGGGACGCGCACGGCCCCGGCCTGGCACCGAGCTTCGCCCGCCGGCCCGAGGCGCTCGACCTGCGCCTTTACCGCGCCCTGGTCGGCGGCGAGGTCGCCTCGGTGCTCTGCACCATCGATCACCTCCACCCGGGGGGCGATGCCCCCCGGGATCCCCCCGCTCAGGCCGGGCCGGGCGGCGGGCCCGATTGCGGGATCTACTTCGTCGCCACGCACCCGTCGTTTCGCGGCCGCGGGCTCGCCACCCGGCTGCTCGCTGTCGCCCTGGCCGGGGCCCGCGAGCGCGGGTGCGCGACCTCGTCGCTGCAGGCCTCGCCGATGGGCGAGCCGCTCTACGCCGGGCTCGGATACCAGCGATGCTTTCGCCTGCACATGTACGAGCGGCGAAACTGACGAGGGCGCGAGCGGTGGCGCACGACTTCAGCGACGCGGAGCTCGAGGCGGCGGTCGAGGCGCTCGCCGAGCGCGACCGCTTTCGCGAGGCGGAGTCGGTCGTCGCGCGGGCCGCGCCGCAGCTTCAGCGGATCCTCGCGCAGGCGCTCGAGTCGGGCGGCTGGTTCGCCGAGTCGCACGACGAGGCGGTCCGCCGGGCGCTCGAGCCCCCGGGGGAGGAGGAGCGGCGGGCGGCGGTCCGCACCCTGCTCGCCGAGGAGACGCGGATGGGGATGATGGTCGGCGTCGCCGTCGGTTGGGCGCTCGCCGAGGAGCTCTCAGCGAAGGAGTGAGCGAGATGCAGATTCGGTTCCTTGGCCAGGCGTGCTTCGAGTTCGCCTACGGCGCGTCGCGGATCCTGGTCGATCCGTTCCTGGCGCCGCACAACCCGGTCGCCCCGGTGAGCGCCGAGGAGGTCGACCCGACCCACATCCTGCTCACCCACGGCCACCCCGACCACGCCGCCGACGCGGTCGCGATCGCGCGGCGCACCGGGGCGCACTGCGTCGCGATCACCGACCTCGGCCGCTGGCTCGGCGAGCAGGGAGTCGAGAGCGTCTCCGACCCCAACCTCGGCGGCACCGTGAGATTCGACTGGGGGAGCGTCAAGCTGGTCCCCGCCCTGCACACCAACTCGAGCCCCGACCACTCGCTCCCGATCGGGGTCGCCGCCGGCCTGGTGATCGAGATCGACGGGGTGACCATCTACCACCTCGGCGACACCTGCCTGTTCGGCGACATGCGGTTGATCGGCGAGCGCGAGGCGCCCGAGATCGCGATCGTGCCGATCGGCGGCCACTACACGATGGACCGCGCCGACGCCGCCCACGCCTGCGAGCTGATCGGCGCGCGGACCGTGATCCCCTGCCACTACGACACCTTCCCGAAGATCGAGGCCGACGTGGAGGCGTTTCGGGCCGAGGTCGAATCGCGATCGGAGTCCGAGGTCGTGGTCCTGGCGCCCGGCGAGGTCCACGACCGCTGAGACCCGGGACGTCTCGGGGATCGCCGCGCTAGGACCAGTCGCCAATCGGTCTTACGGGCAACTACTGACGGGGCACCGCAGTTGACCCCCGATCGGGCGGCCGATCGGAGGATCGAGAATTCGACCCGGAATCGGGCCGAATGACCGTGGCGCAAAGTCGGTGCCTGGTCGACGATGCAGATCCCCCTAACCCCCACGCCGTGGGAGTGAGGTGGGCCTCACAGGGAGCCATGGACGACACACCCAAGGCGCAGTCGCAGGTAACGCCGGGGAAGGAATCCCGGTAGCGATGCGCGAGGCCCACACGCTTTCTTCGGCGTTCCGGGCGCCGGCCCCACCGGCGCCCGGTCCCGTTCCCAGGGGCCTCAGTCCGAGGTCACGGAGGGCCTCGGACTGAGCCACTGGGATCGCACCCGGGGGGCGTTGCCCCCCGGGAACCCCCCGCTATTAGGGTGGCTTCGGGCACAGCGATCTAGACTCGCGTCACCGTGAGCTCGAAGCGCGAACGCGTCACCGTGCTGGTCGCCGACGATCACCCGATCTACCGCGAGGGGATAGTCCGGGCGGTCGGTGAACGGCCCGACCTCACGCTCGTCGGCGAGGCGGCCGACGGCCGCGACGCGCTCGACAAGATCCGCAAGCTGTCGCCGGAGGTCGCGGTCCTCGACATCCGCATGCCCGGGCTCGACGGCACCCAGGTGCTCTCGGCGGTGCGCCGCGACGGGCTCGAAACCGAGGTGCTCTTCCTGTCCGCCTTCATGGAGCCCGAGCTGGCCTACAAGACGGTCGCCGCCGGCGCCAAGGGATACCTCTCGAAGGAGTCCTCCCGAAAGGAGGTCTGCGAGGCGATCCTGACCATCGGTCGCGGCGGCACCGCGCTTGCCTCCGAGGCCCAGGCAGGACTCGCGCGCGAGATCCAGGAGCGCGAGCGCACCGGCGGGCCGCCCCAGCTCACCGATCGCGAGCAGGAGGTGCTGCGACTGGTCGCCCAGGGCCTCTCCGCCCCCGAGATCGGCAGGGAGATCCACCTCTCGAAGACGACGGTCAAGAGCCATCTGCACTCGCTCTACGCGAAGCTCAGCGTCTCCGATCGCGCCGCCGCCGTCGCCGAGGCGATGCGACGGGGTCTGCTCGAGTGAGCGGTGATTCCCTCGAGGCCGAGAACGCGCGCCTGCGGGCCGAGCTCGAGTCGACGCGGGCGGAGCTGGCGAGTTGTCGCCAGCTCGTCGCCGGGGTCGCCGAGGCCGAGGAGCAGGGCCGGCGCCGGATCGCGCAGCTGATCCACGACGACTCGCTGCAGACGCTGCTCGCGGCGCACCAGGAGCTGATCGAGGCGGCCCCGGGGCGCGCCCAGGTCGAGCGCGCCCACGAGGTGGTCGGGGCCGCTATCGCGCGCCTGCGCGAGGCGTTGATGGCCCTCCATCCGGTCACCCTCGAGCGGGGCGGCCTCGAGCAGGCGCTCGGCGCGGTCGCGCGCCAGGCCGAGCGCCAGGGCGGGTTCGAGGTCGAGGTCGACCTCGACCGCGGGGCGCTCGATCACGAGGACGAGCTGATACTCGCCGTCGCCCGCGAGCTGCTCACCAACGCGGCTCGACACTCCGGCGCGACTCGCGTTCGCCTCGAGCTGCGCACCGTCCCCGGCGCGATCGAGCTCGAGGTCGCCGACGACGGCGCCGGAATGGAGCCCGGCCGGCGCGAGCGCGCGCTCGGCGAGGGCCACATCGGCCTCGCCT
>WHSW01000439.1 GCA_009379895.1 Solirubrobacterales bacterium | reverse complement strand
CGAGCCGACCCGCAAGGAGCTCGCCGCCACCACCGTGCTCGCCCTCCCGCTGACCGAGGCGTCGGTCAAGGTGCGCGCCGGTGGTGTGAACGACGACGACGCCGACCTCGACCTGCCGATCTGGGCCGGCGTGCTGCCGCTGCTCGCGGTCGCCGGCGAGCCGGAGACCGCGGCCGACTGCACCGAACCGGTGCCGGAGCACGTGCATACCCGGGCGCGCTCGCTGCGCTGACCGGCGGACGCCATTGCGTCGCGAGTTGCCGGGCCGTTACGTGCGCCAGAAGAACGCCCGCCGCCGAGACGGCGAACGGACATCGGCCTGCGACTCCGCCAGCAGGTCCCGTACCGCGGACGCTGCCGCGTCCACGTCACCGCCGTCGCGGACCGCGACGAGCAGTGCTCGCAACGCCTCCAGCCACCGCGTCGGTGCGTCCACGCTCTCCAGGTCGTCGATGACCTGGGCGACGGCCGCGGCCACGTCCGTTCGGGCGCCGGAGCGGACGTGGCCGAGGACCTCCTCGATCCGCCTGCGGTAGGCGTCGAGCAGCAACGGCCGCTGGGCCCGCGGAGGTGGAGCGTTGGCCGCGGCGGACATCTGCGGTGCCGCCGAGCGGCCGAAGCCGGAGGCGGGGCCCGCGGCCATCG
>WHSW01000438.1 GCA_009379895.1 Solirubrobacterales bacterium | reverse complement strand
GGATTCGTCGCGCGGCACTTCGTTGGGGGGTCATTGGCGGGGCGAGCTGTTTTCTCGGCTGGTGCGCCGTCGTGGCCGGGCCTGCGGGAACGGCCACGGCCGCGACGATCGACCGTCCTTGGCTCGACGCCATGACCAGGCACGTGCCAGCCGAGAGCTCGTCGGCGACACCGATTCCGGAAGGGAACCGGTCGGCGGTGCGGCGGCTCGTCTCGCTGATCTCACCGACGGGACGGACGGGCCCACGACCGCGAGGGCGCCGCGCAGACCCGTGCCTGCCGTCCGTCGACCGGCCAGGACACGGGTATGGACCCGGATCGGGAGGGGATTGTCGAAGCGGACCAGGTCGCAGCCCTCGCCTCCAGGATCGCTGAGCTGGGCGCGGATGCGCTCGGCGTCGCGGCCGGTACGGTCGCGCTTTCCGGCACCGACGCCGCACCGGGCAGCGAGTCCGCCAGCGCCGCCGAACCGAGCTCGGCCAGCTGTGTGGCGCGGTCAACGTCGACCTCGCCGTCGGCGATGACGACCGCGTAGCGGAAGGTCAGCGCCTCTCCCGGCGCAACGCCGACCTCAGTGTCGAAGAACGGCGCCGGGCACACGCAGGCGTACATCTGTGAACGGACGAACCACTGGGTCGGGTGACCCA
>WHSW01000437.1 GCA_009379895.1 Solirubrobacterales bacterium | reverse complement strand
GGCCCTGCCCTTCTTCGTGCGCAGCTTGCGGGCCATGCGCTGCTTGACGGTCGCGTCTTTGGGGATCGGCCCGCGGGGCGCGGGCGGTTGCGGCTCGTTGTGCTTGAACCGACCCGTGGCGAGCAGCGCGTCGACGCTGCGGGCGGCGCAGGCTTCGACGTTGTCGGCGGAGAAGTAGCCGGCGTCGGCCAGCAGCAGGCGGGGCACCGCGCCGAGGTTGGCCTCCACCTCGTCGAGCAGGTCGGGCAGGTGCGGCGCGTCGCCCGCCCGGTTCGACAGCTTCATCGCGATGATGATCTGCGCGGCCTCGTCCACCACGGCCTGGCCGTTGTAGCACTGGTGGAAGCTGCCGTCGGAGGTGCGCATGATCCGCGATTCGGGGTCGGTGAAGTTGCGCTGCGCCTTGGGCTTGGGCGCCGCAGCCGCGGCAGCGGCCAGCGCGGCTGCTTCCACTTCAGCATCCACGATCTCGTCGGCGGTGCGCTCGTCGTCGGCGGCGCCGTGGGCCGGGGCGGGGCGGCCCGCGGCGGGGTCGTCGGTGCGGTCGCTGTCGTTGGCGTGCGTCGACTCGGCCTTGCGGCGCGCCTTGGCGCGGACCCGCTGCGCGGCGGCCTCGGCCGCCTCGGCCTCCAAGTCGGCCTTGGCC
>WHSW01000436.1 GCA_009379895.1 Solirubrobacterales bacterium | reverse complement strand
CGCTCCCTCGTCCAACTCCGCGTCGCCGAGTAGCGCATACTGGCGGCCCGCCGGGCGGGCCGTCGCATGTTCGCGGTTGACGTAGCGTCGCGCTAATGCCCCCCACACGGTTGCCGTCGCGCCGATGCCTACGGATCCGGTGGAGTAGTCGACCGGGTCAGGGTCCTTGGTCCGGCTCGGGTAACTCTGCAGGCCACCGAATGCACGCAGCCGGGTGACGTAGTCCCGCTCCAGTTCGCCGAGAAGGTAGTTGATCGCGTGCAGGACCGGGGAGGCGTGTGGCTTCACGGAGACACGGTCCTCGGCGGTGAGATGCCGGAACCACAAGGAGGTCATGATGGAGACCAACGAGGCCGATGACGCCTGGTGCCCGCCGACCTTGAGGCCAGTCCGGTTGGGCCGCACCCGGTTCGCGTGGTGCACCATCGCCGTGGAGAGCCACAGCACCCGGTCCTCCAGTTCCCGGAGGGCGGATCCGTCGGGCTCACCGGAAACATCGGTCGAGGCGTCCAGGAATTCGGTCACAGGCGCTCCTCGAGCATGTGCTCGGCGGCCACGAACCCGTAGGTGTAGTTGCGCGCGTTGGCCAGGCCGGTCACGTACCCGCTCAGCTCCTTCGTGGCGGCCGCGTTTCCGGTCGCGTAGAGG
>WHSW01000435.1:493-648 GCA_009379895.1 Solirubrobacterales bacterium | reverse complement strand
CGTACTCGGTGACCTTCGGATAGGCGCTCAACGAGGCCGGGGGCAGGACCAACTCGTTGCTGCCGAACCGCACGACGATGTCATCGTCCCGGCGGTCGACCGCACCCACGCACAGGTTCATGGGTGGCGACCCGATGAACCCGGCGACGAAGAGG
>WHSW01000435.1:0-483 GCA_009379895.1 Solirubrobacterales bacterium | reverse complement strand
GGGCCTGGTCTCCTTCATCGCCTCAAGCGCCTCGGCACGTCGATCATCTGGTGCCGCTCGGGAAGGTTGCGGGGGTCGGCCCGTGCGACCATGGTGAAGCCGCCACGGTGGTGCTCCCGGTACTCCTCGAAGGCGTCGGCGTCCTCGAAGGCGTCGGCGACCTCATCGGTGATCACCGGCGACGCGTCGGTCGTGAGGTGAATCAGGGCCTCGGCGCCGAGGACCTCGATCAGGTTCACCTCCGCACGGAACCGGTAGCGCTCGCTGACCGTCGCCTCGGGACGGAAGAAGCTCTCTGAGCGCATGCCTACCGCGACCTTTCGGCCCACGTACTCGGTGACCTTCGGATAGGCGCTCAACGAGGCCGGGGGCAGGACCAACTCGTTGCTGCCGAACCGCACGACGATGTCATCGTCCCGGCGGTCGACCGCACCCACGCACAGGTTCATGGGTGGCGACCCGATGAACCCGGCGACGAAGAGG
>WHSW01000434.1 GCA_009379895.1 Solirubrobacterales bacterium | reverse complement strand
CCGCTGACGCCTTTCATGCGATGACGGAGCCGAGGCCCCATCGTGCCCCTTTGTCGGCAGAGCAGGCTGCCCAGGAGCTGGTCCGAGAGGCGGGCGCCGGTCGGCTGGACCCGGACATGGTCCGGGCGGTGGTGGAGGCAGCCGGCCAACCCGCCCCCCGAGTGGAGCGTCCGGCCGGGCTGACCGAGCGGGAAGCCGAGATCGTCAGTCTCTTGGCCCGCGGCCTGCAAACCAAGCAGATGGCACACGCCCTCCACATCTCGGCGAAGACCGCCGACCGCCACATCCAGAACGCTTACCGGAAAATGGGCGTATCCAGCAGGGCCGCCGCCATCCTGTTCGCTATGGAGCATGGCATGGTGTCGCGGGGGTGACCTCCCGGGAACCCCTGCCAGTCACCGTTAGCGCGGATCGTCCGAGATCGACATGTCCCTCGCCCCGGGCGCGGGAACCGAGCCGGAGTGGGGAGAACTCCCGATTCCCCTCCAAGTGGCTTGCCCGTACGGTGAACGGCATGGAAAGGGGATATCCACCGAGCGTCGAAGCCAGGATCCGCCTGGTCAGCGCCGTCACCGCCGCCCTGGTGTTTTCGGGCCTGGTGGTGGCGACGACGACGACGTGGAGAGACGAGACCCCGCTCGGCGCTCCC
>WHSW01000433.1 GCA_009379895.1 Solirubrobacterales bacterium | reverse complement strand
AACAGCCCGAGCCACGGTGCCCGCAACCGGGTCGCCTCCTCGACGAGCGGACCGAAGCCGAACCTGCCCTCGCTCACACCTCCGCCGTAGAACGTGACGGCGGCGCCGAGGTCGAGCCGAGCGGCGCCGCTCAGCGCGACGGAGCCGCCCATGCAGAACCCGACCAGGCCCGCCCGCGCGGGTGCGACGCCGGTCGCGCCGAGGTGCTCGACACGACGTACGCGCTGCCCGGCTTCAACCGCCACGTGGCACGCGTGGTCGAGGGCGAGATCGTCCCCGGCGAGGGCGCCACCGCCGCCATCGACGTCGAGCGTCGCGATGCGATACGCCGCAACCACACCGGCACGCATCTCTTGCACTGGGCGCTGCGCGAGGTGGTCGGCGAGCGCGCTCGGGTCGAGGTACGTCGACGCGACGGCGCCGGGCGCGACGAGGTAGACGATCCGCAGCGAGGCGCCGAGCGCCGTGTCGAGGTCGCGGCCGCCGTAGAGCCAGGTCGACACCGCGATCGACAGCGCCGCCACCAGCCACAAGCCCCAGGCGGTGATCGACGCGATCTCGGGGTTCTACTCAAGGGACAACGCCAACGTGCACCGGGGCGTGCACTACCTCTCAGAGCGGGCAACCGAGGCCTACGAGGGCGCCCGAGCC
>WHSW01000432.1 GCA_009379895.1 Solirubrobacterales bacterium | reverse complement strand
CGCACGACCCATGTCCGCCACTACCCGATCAGCATCGACGTCGAGGCGACCCGCCGCGTTGCCGCGTCGCGGGCCGCGCGTCGCCGCGCTGACCAGCTGCTCGGCGGCACCCGCGAGCGCGTCCTGGTGCGGGTCGACCGGCTGGAGCCGTCGAAGAACATCCTTCGCGGGTTCCTCGCCTACGAGGCACTCCTGCAGCGCCACCCGCGCCTGCGCGGCCACATCAGCTTCCTCGCCTTCCTCGTCCCGTCGCGCACCGGGCTCAAGGAGTACGGCGACTACGGTCGCAGCGTGCAGAACGCGGTCGACCGCATCAACGCCCGCTTCGGGCGCGCCGGCTGGCGCCCGATCCAGATCTTCTACGAGAATGACTACGCCCAGGCGCTGGCAGGCCTCTCCATTGCCGACGTGGTGCTCGTCAACCCGCTCGTGGACGGCATGAACCTGGTCGCCAAGGAGGCGGTCGTCGTCAGCGAGCGCGACGCCGTGCTCGTGCTGTCCGAGACGGCCGGTGCGTACGACCAGATGTCGAATGGCGCGCTGCCGGTGGCGCCGGCCGACATCGTGGGCACCGCCGACGCGCTGGCGGCGGCGCTGCGCATGGATCCCGACGAGCGGCGCAAGCGCCTCGCCCGGCTGCGGCGCGGCGTCGA
>WHSW01000431.1 GCA_009379895.1 Solirubrobacterales bacterium | reverse complement strand
ACAGCTAGAAGCTGACGAGGAGGCCGGTGATATAGAGGATGGCCATCCCGGCTGTGATCCCCGCGGCGCTGGCCGGGTGGAGGTAGCGGCCGTGGCTGTTCCGGATCAGAGGCGCGAGTTGGGCGACCACCTGGGCGATCGCGCCGACGCCCATGCCGAGCAGAAATGCTGACACGCTCGGGTTGAAGGCGGAGGCTCCGATCCAGGCCCCCGGGATGACTGGCGCTCCTGCGATGAGGCCAAGGCCGGCGAGCCGCGGCAGGGACGCGCGCCGCGCTGTGATGGGGGCCACGATGGCGAGCCCTTCGGTGGTGTTGTGGAGCGCGAAGCCGACGATCAGCGCTGCGCCGAGGGCGAGCGCGCCCAGCGAGTAGGCCGCGCCGATCGCAAGGCCTTCACCGAGGTTGTGCAGGCCGATCCCGATGGAGACGAGCAGCGCGAGGTGAAACCCGCTCTCGCCTCCCGTTCGCGCGCGTTTCTGCCACGCGCGCATTCCGGCGTCGATGGCGGTCAGCGCGAGGTAGGCGAGGATGACGCCGAGGACGACGAGCGCCGCGCCGCCGAAGACCTGCGACCCCTCCCCGGCGACTTCGATGCCCTCAAGTCCAGCATCGACGGCGAGGAAGACGAGCAGACCGATGGTCAGCGCCATGG
>WHSW01000430.1 GCA_009379895.1 Solirubrobacterales bacterium | reverse complement strand
GGCTCGTGCACGCAGACGATGCTGGCGAAGGCGCAGGTGGTGTTGCAGCAGCTCGACGACCGGCCCGCCTACCGGGTGCACGTGCGCGCGTCCTTCGCCGAGTACCTGGCCCGCTGGCTGCTGGACGCCGCGGTCGAGTACACCGCCTGACCTGCTACGCGGCTCACGAGCAGCACATGCGGATCGCCAGCTCGCTGTAGGAGCGCGCGACCTCGTCGGCCGACAGCGGCCCGTCGTGGCGGAACCAGCGCGCCACTCCTACGCCCATCTCGAGCATGCCGAACGATGGCAAGTGCGGATGCTCGACAGTGAACCGGCCCGCCGCGCAGCCTCTCTCGATGAGGGCGCGGATCGCGTGCTCGTGCTCGCGGCGCATCTGTACGAGCCGGGACCGCGCCGGTTCCTCGAGGCTGGCGACCTCGCGGTTCCCGACGAGGGCTTCGCGGGGGTTGTGCGCGTGGTGGGAGACGAACGCCTCGATCGCCCGGCGCAGCGCGGCGGCGGTGTCCTCGACACCCTCGGTCGCCTGGCGAAACTCGTCAGCAGCTCCTGCTCGGTGCCGAGCACGATGTCCTGACCGCCGTTGAAGCGGTACAGCGCCAGCGCTGAGACCGTCTCCCGTCGTCCATGCCGTCCGCAGCCTTCTGCCGGGGCG
>WHSW01000042.1 GCA_009379895.1 Solirubrobacterales bacterium | reverse complement strand
AAAGCGGTGGGCATCATGATAGATCGCGGGATCGAGCGTGGTCTTGGGCGCCTGCCAGTCGAGAGAGCTGCGGCCGGTCCCGAGCTCGCCGAGCACCCCGCGACCGGCGGGCCGCCAGCCGCGCTCGCGCAGGGCCCCGCCGCTGACCCGGACGGCCGGCGCTCGCTCGTCGCGCAGGTAGCTGCGGGGGTGCAGGACCTGCTCGGTGGTCCTCGGCGGGCGCGTGCGCAGGGCGTAGTCGACCAGCTTCCAGCCACCCCCGATCCGGTACAGCGCGTCGATGAAGCGCCGGCCGCCGAGGTAGGTCCAGAGCAGCTGGTCGACGACGAACCTCGGCACGTCGCCGGTGCCGGCGTCGAGCCCGCCGGTCGCGGCGAGGAGCTCGGCAGCCCCGAGGTGGCGGCTCGCGTACTCGCTCATCACCGCGGTGGCGCTGCCCTCGCTGAGCGCGACCCGCGCGAGCGCCCCGTCGTCGTTGACCCGGCCGCCCGCGGGCAGGCCGAACCGCTGGTCCTCGAGCGCGTGGTCGAGCTCGTGCGCGAGCGTGAACTCGACCAGGGCGCGATTGGGGACCACGGCGTCGGAGACGACATAGAGGCGGTCGTGGCGGGTGTCGTAGGCCGCCGCGGCCAGGTCCGTCCCGGCGGTGAGCGCGTCCTCGAGCTGCTCGTCGGGCGCCAGCAGGCCGGTGATCCGGGCGGCCGCCTCGTCGCCGGCGACGCCCTCCGCGGCGCCCCGGCGCCCCTGCTCGCGCTCGGTCAGGCGCCGCAGGTGGCCGCCGCCGACCACCTCCGGGCGCGGTACCCGGGCGAACTCCAGGCCGCGGATCCGCTCGACCCGGCGCGCCACCTCGGGGGTCGCGGCGACGCTGATCCGGGCGAGCTCGTCCGGGTCGACCGCGGGCGCCGCGTCGGTCGAGCGGCCGGCTCCGTCCTTTGCCGCCGCCTCGTCGGCGGCGCGATTCGGCGCGGCCACCGCCGGCCCGGTTTCGCCGGCGCCGCGGTCCCGTCCGGCCGCGGCCAGCGCCAGCGCGGCGCCGGTTGCCAGCAGGATCGCGACCGCGCCGAGCAGCGGCCCGACCCGCCTCACCGTTCGCTCGCCACCCGCCCGAGGCGCGCCCGGCGGGCGCCGATGTAGGCGATCAGGCCGAGATGGAGGCCCACCGCGTAGCCGAGCGCGAGGAGCTGATACCCCAGTCCGGCCCCGGATGCGTCCGAGACCTCGATCGCCGCCCACACGGACAGGGGCACGAAGACGAGGATCGCGGTTCCCAGGCCCGGGTTGTACGTCCCGGTCCGCGCGGCGTCGCCGATGTGGGCGACCGCGTTGACGGCCATCAGGTAGACGGCGATCAGCCCGAGGGCCGGCTCGGTGAAGTAGGCGAGCCAGAGCACGACAACGACGGTCGCCCAGACACCGAGCGCGTTGACCCAGAACGTCGCCGGACGGGTGAGCACCTCGCGACCGTGGGCGACCGTCGCGTTGATGCGCGCCCGAAAGCGATCGCCGGCGTGCTCCTCGAGCTGGTGGAGCATGTAGAGGGGCAGCACCGCGTAGACGAGCGCCAGTGCGGCTCCCGTCGCATCCCACCAGAGCGGCAACAGGGCGAGCAGGAAGACCGCTGCCACCGTCCCCGCATAGGGCCACTGCCACTCGTCGACGAGCCAGCGCATCCGCGGGCAAGTAACACCCACGCGCGCGGGGCCGATCGAAGGCGGCCGCTATCGTCGTTTCGCCCGTGACCGAGTTCAAGCTCAACCCCGCCTACAGCCCGACCGCCGACCAGCCGAAGGCGATCGCGTCGATCTCCGAGGGCCTGACCGCAGGCGAGGAGTTCGTCACCCTGCTCGGCGCGACCGGGACCGGGAAGACCTTCACGATGGCCGGGGTGATCGAGGAGGTCCAGCGCCCGGCGCTCGTCATCGCCCACAACAAGACGCTCGCCGCGCAGCTCTGCAACGAGTTCCGCGAGTTCTTCCCCGACAACCAGGTCGAGTACTTCGTCTCCTACTACGACTACTACCAGCCCGAGGCCTACGTCCCGCACCAGGACCTCTACATCGAGAAGGACTCCTCGATCAACGACGAGATCGACCGCCTGCGCCACGCGGCGACGGCCTCGCTGCTCGCTCGCCGCGACGTCGTCATCGTCGCCTCGGTCTCGTGCATCTTCGGGATCGGCTCGCCCGAGCTCTACAAGCGCCAGATGCAGCTCTTCGCGGTCGGTGAGTCGATCGACCGCGAGGACCTGTTTCGCAAGCTGGTCGGGATGCAGTACACGCGCAACGAGACGGCGCTCACCCGCGGCACCTTCCGCGCCCGAGGCGAGGTGCTCGAGATCTTCCCCGCCTACGCCGAGTCCGCCTACCGGGTCAACCTGTTCGGCGACGAGATCGAGGCGATCCAGCACTTCGACCCGCTGACCGGCGAGATCTTCGACGTCATCGACCACGTAGCGGTCTGGCCGGCGAGCCACTACGCGACGGAGGAGGAGACGCTCGAGCGCGCCGTGATCGAGATCAAGGCCGAGGTCGACGAGCGCCTGGCCTGGTTTCGCGAGCGCGGCAAGGAGCTCGAGGCCCACCGCCTCATGCAGCGGACGCAGTACGACATCGAGATGCTCAAGGAGCTCGGCTTCACCTCGGGGATCGAGAACTACTCGCGGATCCTCGACAACCGCCCGCCGGGCTCGCCGCCGCACACGCTGATCGACTACTTCCCCGAGGACTTCGTCGTCTTCGTCGACGAGTCGCACCAGACGATCCCCCAGATCGGCGGCATGTACGAGGGCGACCGCTCGCGCAAGCAGACCCTGGTCGACTTCGGCTTTCGCCTGCCCTCGGCGCTCGACAACCGGCCGCTCAAGTTCGACGAGTTCCTGCCGCGGGTCGGCCAGCTGGTGATGGTCTCGGCGACGCCGGGCGAGTTCGAGCGCGGGACCTCGGCGCGAGTCGTCGAGCAGATCGTGCGCCCGACCGGGATCGTCGACCCCGAGATCGAGGTGCGCGAGACCCACAACCAGATCGACGACCTGATGAACGAGGTCCGGCGGCGGGCCGAGGCCTCCGAGCGGACCCTGGTCACGACCCTGACCAAGAAGATGGCCGAGGACCTGACCGGCTATCTGCTCGAGCACGGCTTCAAGGTCCGCTACCTGCACTCCGAGGTCGACACGCTGGAGCGGATCCAGATCGTCCGCGACCTGCGCCTCGGCGAGTACGACGTGCTGGTCGGGGTCAACCTGCTGCGCGAGGGCCTCGACTTGCCCGAGGTCTCGCTGGTCGCGATCCTCGACGCCGACAAGGAGGGCTTCCTGCGCGGCGAGACCTCGCTGATCCAGACGATCGGGCGCGCGGCGCGAAACGTGCGCGGCCGGGTGCTCATGTACGCCGACAAGGAGACCGACGCGATGCGACATGCGATCTCCGAGACCGATCGCCGCCGCGAGATCCAGCTCGCCTACAACCGCGAGCACGGGATCACCCCGGAGACGGTCAGCAAGGGGATCTCCGACATCGCCGAGTTCCTCTCGATGGAGTCGCGGGCCGCCCCGGACCGCCGCCGGCGGGTACGCAGCAACTCCGACGGCGAGCCGCACACGCCCGAGCAGCTCGAGCGGGTGATCGTCGAGATCGAGGAGGAGATGCTCGCCGCGGCCGAGGACCTGCGCTTCGAGCAGGCCGCCCGGCTGCGCGACGAGCTCAAGGAGCTGCGCCGCGACCTCGAGTCGCTGCGCGCCTGAGCCGGCACCGTCGGCGGGGACCCCGGCCGCCGCGGCGGCGCCGGGAGGGGCGGTGCCTTCCCGGCCGGCGCCCGGCCCTATCCCCGCGTTGGCAGCGCCCTCGCGATCCGCGCCAGGGTTGCCTCGGGCTCCGTCGTCAACTGCATCCAGTTCACGCGAATGACGGTGATCTCGGCCGACTCCAGCTCCGCCGTCTTGCGGTAGTCGCGCTCGAACGCTTGTGGCGAGGAGTGGGCCGCGTAGCCGTCGAACTCGACGGCGAGCCGTTGCTCGCGCCACAACAGGTCGACCTCCCAGTCACCGATGCGTGCGTTGACCTCCGGGTGCGGGAGCTTCGCTCTGCGGATCATCGGGACGAGCAGCCGCTCGGCCTTCGACCGCGTCCGCGCCGGGTCGTGATCCGCGTCCAGGAGGGTGCGCAGCCGCTTGACACCGCCGTGGCCGGGGTGGCGAGCGAGCAGGGGCAGGATCATCGGGCGGTTCGTGCGCCGGGTCGCGAACGCCTCGCCAACGGCGCGCTCGAGGTCGTGCGCGGAGTGTGAGGCGGCGAGGTCGAGCAGGGTCCGGGCCGCGGTGGTGACCGGGATCCCGAGACGGGTCGTCGTCTCGCTCGTGGGCAGGTCCGCGGCGCGATGGACGCGGATCCCAGGCTTGAGGCCAGGGTTTCGAGCGGGGACGGTGATGTCGACCGCGTCGGCCCGGCCCGGGTAGGGGAGGAGCTGCCAGAGTGAGGCGGCGCTGCGGTGGCTGAGCACCGCGCCTGGGCCGCAGGCCAGCACCGCCGCCATCTCGTGGGCGTGAGGAGGTGCGACGAGGCCGATCAGGTACACGCCCCGGTGAAGGCGCCGAAGGCGGCGCTGCCTGACCCGCGCGTCGATCGTGCGGTCCCCGACGCCGATTCGGCGTAACTGCGCTCGCGTCGCCACCCCGTGCTGGCGGCGGGCCAGGGCGCTGATCGCCGCGCCGCGGTCGGCAGCACGACGCGGAGTCCCGCGCGCAGCCTCCGCGTCGTGTTGACGGGCCATATGGGGGTTGAGTCGACGCGGACACGGGTTTCGCCCCCCTCTGTCGTGCTCTCGGCGCCGCCGCCCGACACCGACCAAATAGGTCGCGTCGAACTTGACGCCGCGGCCGCATGCCTCGCGATACCCTGCGCACATGGAGGCAGAGCGGATTTCGAAGGAGGTTGCCGAGCGGTGCGGGCGATCGTCTCCGAGGCCGAGGAGCGGGCGGCGCGGATCGTCCGCGATGCGGAGGTGGAGGCGAAGCGGGTCCGTGAGCGGGCCGAGGCCGAGGGCCGTGAGCGCCTCGAGAAGGTGCGCCACGCGCTCGAGGAGCTGCAGGGCACGTTCGGCGCGAAGCCCCCCGGTGCGGCCGCCAGCGTCGCGGACGACGGAGCGACCACGGCGGCGCCCGACAACGGCCGCCCGGGAGCCGAGGTGGACCCCGGCCCGGTTCCGGTCCCGGAGCCCGAGCCGCCGTTGATCCCCGAGCCGGAGCCACAACCGACGCCGGAGCCGATCCCCGAGCCGCCGTCCGAGCCCGAGCCGCCGCTGATCCCCGAGCCGACCCCGCCGCCCGACGAGGGCACACCTCCGCAGGCGGCCGCCGACACCGCTCCCGGTGCGGGCGCCAGGTCGACCGACGCCGCCGGCGCTCGCCTGGTGGCCATGAACATGGCCCTCGACGGCGCCTCGCGGGAGGCGATCGAGGCGCATCTGGGCGAGAGCTACGCGCTCGAGGACGCCGGCGCGATCGTCGACGAGGTCCTCTCGCTGAAGGCGAAGTAGGCGCCAGGCGGGTCGCCGAGCCCGTGCGAGCGCCCCGCCGGGGCGACTGACCTCGCCCGTACACTTGTTCGCAATGGTCGGCTCGGGGCAGATCGTGATCTCGGGGGCGCGCGCCCACAACCTCAAGGGCGTCGATCTCGCGATCCCGCGGGAGGCGCTCGTGGTCGTCACCGGGCTCTCGGGATCGGGCAAGTCGAGCCTCGCCTTCGACACGATCTACGCCGAGGGCCAGCGCCGCTACGTCGAGTCGCTGTCGGCCTACGCGCGCCAGTTCCTCGGCCAGATGGAGAAGCCCGACGTCGACTCGATCGAGGGCCTGTCGCCGGCGATCTCGATCGACCAGAAGACGACCTCGCGCAACCCGCGCTCGACGGTCGGGACGGTGACCGAGATCTATGACTACCTGCGCTTGCTCTGGGCGCGGATCGGCACCCCGCACTGCTTCAAGTGCGGCGAGCCGATCGCCGGCCAGTCGCTCGAGCAGATCACCGACCGGGTGATGACGCTGCCGGACGGGGCGCGGTTCATGGTCCTCGCGCCGGTGGTCCGCGGGCGCAAGGGCGAGTACGGAAAGCTGTTCGAGGAGATGCGCGCCCAGGGCTACGCCCGCGCGGTCGTCGACGGCGAGCTTCACCGCCTCGACGAGGCGGCGCCGATCGAGCTCGACAAGAAGTTCAAGCACGACATCTCGATCGTCGTCGACCGGCTGGTGATCAAGGAGGGCCTGCGCAAGCGGCTCTCCGAGTCGCTCGAGGCCGCCTCGCAGCTCGGTGAGGGGCTGATCGAGGTGGAGCTGCTGGCCGACGGGGCACCCGCCGACGCGGAGGGCGCCTCCGCGGGCGCGCGGATCACCAACGGCGACGGGGCGCCGGGGGCGCAGGTTCTCCGCGGCCCGAGCGCCGGCAAGCGGGGCGAGGTCCTGCTCTTCAGCGAGAAGTTCGCCTGCCTGAAGTGCGGCACCTCGATGCCCGAGCTGGAGCCGCGGATCTTCTCCTTCAACTCCCCGCACGGCTGCTGCCCGCGCTGTCACGGGCTCGGCTTCCAGCGGGTGATCGATCCCGAGCTGATCGTCCCCGACCCGACGCTGTCGATCTCCGAGGGTGCGCTCGAGCCGTGGACGAAGGCGGCCTCGATGTATCACCGCCGGCTGCTCGAGGCGGTCGCCGAGGCGAACGGGATCGAGATCGGCGTTCCCTGGCGGGACCTGCCCGAGCCCGACCGCGAGCTGCTCCTCGACGGCACGGGCGACCAGCGTCACACGATCACCTACCGCAACCGCTTCGGGCGGCGTCGCACCTACACGGTGCGCTTCGACGGCATGCTGCACAGCCTCCAACGGCGCTACGAGACCACCGACTCCGAGAACACCCGCGAGCGGGTCGAGGCGCTGATGGCGCTGCGGCCCTGCCCGGCGTGCCACGGCGCCCGGCTGCGCCCGGAGAGCCTCGCGGTCACCGTCGGCGGCCTCAACGTCTACGAGTACACCCAGCTCTCCGCGCGCCGCGCGCTGGAGTGGATCGAGTCGCTGGAGATGACCGAGACCGAGCGGGCGATCGCCCGCCTGGTCGTCCGCGAGATCGCCGAGCGGCTGCGCTTCCTCGACTCGGTCGGGATCGGCTACCTCTCGCTCGAGCGCACCGCGACGACGCTCTCGGGTGGCGAGGCGCAGCGGATCCGGCTCGCGACCCAGATCGGGTCGAGTCTGGTGGGGGTGCTCTACATCCTCGACGAGCCCTCGATCGGCCTGCACCAGCGCGACAACGAGAAGCTGATCGCGACGCTCGAGCGGCTGCGCGACCTCGGCAACACGGTGATCGTGGTCGAGCACGACGAGGGCACGATCCGCGCCGCCGAGCACGTGGTCGACCTCGGGCCCGGTGCCGGCGAGCACGGGGGAGAGGTGGTCGCCGAGGGCACCCCGGCCGAGATCGAGGCCCAGCCCGGCTCGCTGACCGGCGAGTTCCTGTCGGGCAAGCGCCGGATCGAGATCCCGGCCGAGCGCCGCGCGCCGCGCGGCGAGCTCGTCGTCCGCGGCGCCCGCCAGCACAACCTGAAGGGCGTCGACGTCAGCTTCCCGCTCGGCGTCTTCGTCGCGATCACCGGCGTCTCGGGCTCGGGCAAGTCGACCCTCCTCAACGAGATCCTCTACCGCGCGGTCGCCAACCGCCTGCATCGGGCGCGGCTGCGGCCCGGAGGCCACGACCGCATCGACGGCATCGAGCAGGTCGACAAGATCATCAACATCGACCAGTCGCCGATCGGCCGCACGCCGCGCTCGAACCCGGCCACCTACACCGGCATCTTCGACCACATCCGCAAGCTCTACGCGGGCACCCGCGAGGGCCGCGCGCGTGGCTACAAGCCCGGCCGCTTCTCGTTCAACGTCAAGGGCGGGCGCTGCGAGGTCTGCCGCGGCGACGGCCAGATCAAGATCGAGATGCACTTCCTGCCCGACGTCTACGTGCCCTGCGAGCAGTGCCACGGACGCCGCTACAACCGGGAGACGCTCGAGGTTCGCTACAAGGGCAAGTCGATCGCCGACGTGCTCGAGATGTCGGTCGGCGAGGCGGTCGAGTTCTTCGCCCCGATTCCCAAGATCGCGCGCCGGCTGCGCACCCTGCACGACGTCGGCCTCGACTACATCCGCCTCGGCCAGCCCGCGACCCAGCTCTCGGGCGGCGAGGCCCAGCGGGTCAAGCTCGCCACCGAGCTCTCCAAGGTGGCGACCGGCGAGACGCTCTACATCCTCGACGAGCCGACCACCGGCCTGCACTTCGCCGACGTCGAGCGGCTGCTCGAGGTCCTCGACCGCCTGGTCGAGCAGGGCAACACGGTGGTCGTCATCGAGCACAACCTCGACGTGATCAAGTCCGCCGACCGAGTGATCGACCTCGGCCCCGAGGGCGGCGAGGCGGGAGGCGAGATCGTCGCCGTCGGCACCCCCGAGCAGGTGGCTGGGATGCCGACCTCGCACACCGGCCGCTTCCTGCGCGAGCTGGTCGAGGCCGAGGAGCCCGCCCCGAAGCCCCGGCGGGCGCGCCGCAAGCGCGAGGCCGTCGCCGCCTGAGAAGCTGCGCCGGTGAGCGAGCTCGACGCCTGGCGGACCTGGTGGGTCAAGCGCCGCTGGTACGAGCGCAACCACCGGCTGCGATGGCGGTGGCGGATCAACCGGCACCTGGCGCGCGCCGGGGCATACGCGCGCTTCCCGATCGAGGGCGAGGTGCTCGAGGCACTCGACTCCGGCCGGCTGACGGTCGGCGAGGGGACGCTGTTCGAGCCGGGGTGCTGGCTGACGCTCGCGCCCCAAGGGCGGATCTCGATCGGCGCCGGGTGCTTCCTCAACCGCGGCACGATGCTGGCGGCGCTGGAGGAGATCGAGATCGGCGACCACGTGATGTTCGCCAACCACTGCTTCGTCGGCGACGCGGGCCACCGCCACGACGACCCCGATCTGCCGGTCACCTGGCAGGGGTTCGTCGAGCGCGGCCCGGTGCGGATCGGCTCCAACGTCTGGTTCGGGGTCAACTGCGTGGTCACCGGCGGGGTCGAGATCGGCGACCGGGCGGTGATCGGGGCGAACTCCGTCGTCACCGAGGACGTCCCCGCGGGGACGGTCGCCGCGGGCGCTCCGGCGAAGGTGATCCACGAGATCGAGTTCAAGCCGCGGGGTGCGCCGGAGGGTGCCGAGCCGCCGAGTGACCGCTAGCGTGCCGGGTGTGCGCCTCGACTCACGCCCGCGTGCCGGCCCACCGGCAGCGGCGGCGATCGCGCTGGCCGCGATCGCGATGCTCGCCGCCGGATGCGGCGGCGACGAGGAGCCCGGCCCCGCCGGGAGCACCACCGGCGCGGCCGACGTGGCAACCGACGTGACGACCGGGCAGGGCGCCGGCGGGCACGGGCACGGCGAGGCCTCGGGCGGTCCCTCGGGCGAGGGGTCCGGCGGTCCCGCCGGCGCGTCGGGCGATGCGGCGCACGGATCGAGCGGCGGCTCGGGCGGGGGTTCGGCGAGCGGGGACGAGGGCGCCGCGAGCGCCGACGGGGCCGCGGCGAGCGCCGAGGAGGGCGCGCCGAGCGTCGACGCCGCGATCCGGGCGGTCCTCACCGATGCCGGCTCTCCCGAGCAGGCCTGCGGCTCGTACGTCACCGAGCGCTTTCTGCAGCGGGCATACGGGAGCGGCGCGAACTGCATCGCGGCTCGACGCCCGAGCGCGCTCGCGGGGTCGGTCGAGATCACGCGCTCGTTCGTCAACGAGCAGGGCGCGCACGCGGTGGCGATTCCCTCCGGCGGTCCCTACGACGGCGCCAAGGTCGAGATCGAGGTGGTGCCCGCGAACGGCTTCGGCGGCGCCCCCTACAAGCTCGACTCGCTGAAGGCGAAGGTCCCGGCCGGACCGTGAGCGCGCGCAGCGGGACCTACTCGATCGTCGCCCGCGATGCGGGCAGCGGGGAGCTCGGGGTCGCGGTAGGATCGCACTGGTTCTCGGTCGGCTCGATCGTCCCCTGGGCGCGCGCCGGGGTCGGTGCGGTCGCCATCCAGTCGATCGCCGAGCCCGCCTACGGCGAGCGCCTGCTCGCCCGACTGGCCGCCGGCGAGGGTCCCGCGGAGGCGCTCGCGGCCGAGCTCGACGCCGACGAGCTCGCCCGCTTCCGGCAGGTGGCGTGCGTGGACGCGGGCGGCCGCGTCGCCGCCCACACCGGAGCCGGCTGCATGCCGGACGCCGGCCATCGGGTCGGCGACGGCTTCTGCGCCCAGGCGAACCTGATGTCCTCGCCCGACGTCTGGCCCGCGATCGCCGGGGCATTCGAGCGATCCGCGGGCCCGTTCGCGCGCCGCCTCACCGCGGCGCTCGCCGCCGGCGAGGCCGCCGGCGGCGACGTCCGCGGGCGCCAGTCCGCGGCCCTGCTCGTCGTCCCGGCCGACGGCGAGCCGTGGCGCAGGTCGGTCGAGCTGAGAGTCGAGGACCACCCGGATCCACTCGCCGAGCTCAACCGGCTGCTCGACCTCGCCGACGCCTACGCGCTCGCCGACCGCGCCGACACGCTGGCCGGCCAGGGGCGCCACCACGATGCCGCGGCCCTCTACCGCGAGGCGGCGGACGCCGCCCCTGGCAACCTCGAGCTGCTCTTCTGGTCCGGGCTCGGGATCGCGGCCGGCGGCGACCTCGCGGCCGGCGCCTCGCGGGTACGCGAGTCGATCACCGCCCACGACGGCTGGGGCCGGCTCCTCGCCCGCCTCGACCCGGAGATCGCCCCGGCGGTGGAGTCCGTCCGCGCGGCGCTCGGCGTCTCCCGCGCCGCGCCGGGTGACGAGGGTTAGGACGGGCTCAGGAGATGACCTGGAGGACGACCGTGCGTTCGCGCGAGCGGTCGTCGAAGTCGATCAGGACCAGCTGCTGCCAGGTGCCGAGCGCGAGCCGTCCGCCGATCACGGGCACGACCTCCGACGGGCCGACGATCGAGGCGCGCTGGTGGGCGTGGCTGTTGCTGTCGTGGTTGAGCCGGTTGTGCTCGTAGTCGCCCTCGACCGGGACCAGCCGGTCGAGCAGGGCGCGCAGGTCGTGCACGCCGCCGGGCTCGAGCTCCATCGTCGTGATCGCCGCGGTCGAGCCGCGCACGAAAGCGCTCGCCTGGCCCTCGGTCAACCCGCTGGCCGCGACCGCCTCCTGCAGCTCGGCGGTGATCTCGACCACGTCGGCGTCGCCGCGCGTCGAGACGCGGAGCTCGGAGGTGCGGGTGGCCACGCCCCACACCGTAATCGGGCGGGCCGCGGGAGGTGCGCGGCCCGCGCGTCGACTCGGTGGAGCGCTCTCCTCGACCCGCCGCGACCGCTCTCGCTTGAGCTCGTTGACAGGAGCGCGGGGGCGGGGGATGATCGCTGAACCAATGATCCCTGGGGGGTGTCAGTGACGGGGAAGGTGGTCATCGCGCTGACGGTACTGGCGCTGATCGCCGGCGCCACGCTGCCCACTCCCGCGTCGGCGGTGCAGGGCCTGGATCGCGCCGCCGCAGCAGCCGGGGGCGCCAAGCTCAAGAAGAAGGCCAAGGCGAAGACCAAGAAGGCCGTCAAGAAGGAGCTCCCGGGGGGCCGCACGCCGGGCCTGAGCAAGCCCGGCTCGCCGACGAGGATCAAGGTCACGAACTGCGCCGAGCGCAGGAAGGCGGGCCGTGTGGCCACGTTGAAGTGCAAGTGGAAGGCGAGCGGCGAGCTGCGCGGCCGAGTGCCGGTCAGGTGCACCGGCAGGGCGACCTTCAACGCGCGCAAGAAGCGGGTCACCAGGGTCAGCGCCTGCAAGAACCGCGAGGACCCCCAGGCGCCGCTCCTGGCGGCCCCCCACGACGTCCGCTTCGGCTACTTCGAGGACTTCAGCACCCACGGCGACCTCTGGGGCGAGCTGGGCGCCAGCGGGGCCGACAGCTTCCGCGAGGGGATCGCCTGGAAGGTGCTCCAGCCCAACCCCGGCGGCACGCCCGCGACCTGGAACTGGGCGCCGTTCGACTCGGTCTACGCCCGGGCGCTCGCGACCGGCGTCCGGCCGATGTGGACGTTCACGAGCGCCCCCTGCTGGGCGGCGCAGAGCCCCTGTGACCCGAACGGCGTCAATCCCGTCGCCGCGCCCAGCGTCGGCGCCTACGCGAACGCGGCGGCGCAGATCGCGCTCCGCTACCCGATGTCGGCCGCGATCGAGATCTGGTTCGAGCCCAACAGCGCCAAGTTCTGGGGGGCTCCGGCGGATCCGCGCGGCTTCTCGGAGCTGGTCGGCGCGGCGTCCGCGGCGATCCAGGCGACCGGGACGGGGGTCGCCGTCTACTCCGGCGGGCTGGCGCCGGGCCGGGCGGCCGCCGACAAGCTCGAGATGAGCAAGTTCCTCTCGCGCGCCCTCGCGGCCGGCGGGATCGAGGGAGCCGACGCGATCGGGTTCCACGCGGTCGCCGATGTGCCGTTCAAGCCCGGCAACAACCCCACCAAGGGATATCTCGGCCGCCTGCGGATCAACGTTCAGGCGCTCGACTCCGAGCTCGCCGACGCCGGGGTGAGGCGGCCGATCGCGGTCACCGAGCTCGCCTTCAGCACCGCCGGGCCGAAGCCCTACACCGATGCCCAGCAGGCCGAGGCGCTGGTCTCCAGCTACCAGGTCCTGCGCCGGATCGCCGAGATCCCGATCGTGATCGTCAGCCGGCTGCTCGACAACGGCGACGGGTCGAAGGTGCAGGGGTTCGGAGTGGTGCGAAGCAACGGCTCGAAGAAACCGGCGTACTGCCGGCTCGCCGCCGCGCGCGGCGCCCCGACGCCGGCAGGCTGCGTGTAACGCGTTCGTGGCCCGCCCGCGAGGCGGCATCCTTCCGCCGTGCTGCGGAGCCCGGTCGCTCAGATCTCGGTCGCCGCCCAGTCGCCCGTGAACGCCTGATCGCGCCCGTCGCGCTCGAGGTAGCGACGAAACGCCTCCAGCTCGTCCCGCTCGATCGCGTAGTCGTGCTCGGGGGCCGGGAACGCGCCCTCGCGGACCTCGCGCGCGTACTCGCCGACCCCGCCGACCATCTCCTCGCGCAGCTCGGCGTAGCGCTTGACGAACTTCGGCTTGTGGCCGCCGAAGATGCCGAGCAGGTCGTGGAAGACGAGCACCTGGCCGTCGGCAGCCGAGCCGGCGCCGATCGCGATCACCAGCGAGCGGTCCATCCTCGGCATCAGCGCCGCGGTGACCGCGGCCGGGATCGCCTCGAAGACGACCGAGAAGCAGCCGACCGCCTGCAGCGCGAGCGCGTCCTCGGCCACCGCGGCGGCCTTGGTCGCCGTCCGCCCCTGGGCCCGGAAGCCGCCGAGCGCGATCGCGGTCTGCGGGGTCAGGCCGACGTGCCCCATGACCGGGACCCCGGCGCGGATGATCGCCGCGGCGCGGTCGACCGAGGCGCCGCCGCGCTCGAGCTTGACGGCATCGCAGCCCGCCTCCTTGACGAAGCGCTGCGCGTTGGTGACCGCCTGCTCGTCGGAGGACTCGTAGGAGCCGAACGGCATGTCGCCGACGAGCAGCGGCGTGCGCAGCCCGCGCCGCACGGCGGCGGCGAGCATCAGCATCTCCTCCATGCCGACCGGCACGGTCGAGTCGTAGCCGAGCACGGTCATCGCCCCCGAGTCGCCGACCAGGACGATGTCGACCCCGGCGGCCTCGGCGACCTCGGCCGAGGGGTGGTCGTAGGCGGTCACCATGACGACCGGCTCCGCCGCCAGCTTCATCTCCGCCAGCCGCGGCAGGGTCATCGGCCTGCGCTCGGGCGCGGGAGTGTCAGGCGCCTGTGGATGGATGCTCATGCGCGTCTTCCTCCTTGCTTCCCCCAATGATCACGTTGTCGATCAGCCGCGCCGCTCCGAGGCGGGCGGCGACGGCGACCAGGACGGGCCTGCCGTCGAAGGCGTCGGCCGGCGTCAGGTCCTCGGCGTCGCGGGCCTCCAGGTACTCGGGCTCGATCCCTGCGGCCTCGAGCTCGGACCGCCCGGCGGCGAGCGCCGCGGGGGTCGAGGTCGTCCCGGCGGCCACCGCGCGTTCGATCGCCGCCAGCGCCCGGCTGAGGGCCACGGCCCGGCGGCGATCGGCGTCGCCCAGGTAGGCGTTGCGGGTGCTCATCGCCAGGCCGTCGGGCTCGCGCACGGTCGGCATCACGGCGACCTCGACCGGGAAGTCGAGGTCGCGGACCATGCGGGACACGACCGCCGCCTGCTGGGCGTCCTTGTGCCCGAAGAAGGCGACGTCGGGGCCGACCGCGTTGAGCAGCTTCGCGACGATGGTCGTCACGCCGCGAAAGTGCTCGGCGCCGCGCCGCGCGGGATCGCCGTCGAGCACGCCGACGAGATCGCCGCCGACCTCGACCGCGGTGGCGAAGCCGGGCGGGTAGACCTCCCCGACGGTGGGGGCGTAGAGCAGGTCGACGCCGCTGCCCTCGGCGAGCTCGGCGTCGCGACCCTCGTCGCGCGGATACGCCGCCAGGTCCTCGCCGGCGCGAAACTGCGCCGGGTTGACGAACAGGCTCATGACCACCACGTCGCAGCGCTCGCGGGCGGCGCGCAGCAGCGACAGGTGGCCGCCGTGCAGCGCCCCCATCGTCGGTACCAGGCCGATCCGCTCGCCGCTGCGGCGCGCGGGGGCGAGCGCGGCGCGAAGCTCGTCCTTGCTGCGCACGATCCTCATCGCGAGCCCTCGTCGGAGGGGACGCCGGCCCCCGTCGCGGTGGCGGCACCCGTGCCGTCGTGGGGCTCGGCACGAGCGCCCGTGCCGTCGCCGGCCAGCTCGCGGGTGCGCTCGGCGAGCGCCTCGTAGAGCGCGACGAGCTCGGGGGCCGATTCGCGCAGCGCGTCGAGGTGGCGCTCGACCGTCGCCGCATCGCCGCGGGCGATCGGCCCGGTGAGCGCCTCGCGGCCGCGCTCGGACCAGTTCGCGGCGCTGCGCAGGACGAGCGGCGCGAGCAGCTCGCGCGGCTCGGAGACGCCGGTCGCCGCGAGCAGCCCCGCGGCGGATTCCTCGAGCGCGACGAGGAAGTTCGAGGCGATCGAGGCCGCGGCGTGGTATGCGGCGCGGTGCTCCTCGGCGAGCTCGAACGGGCGCAGCCCGAGCCGCTCCGCGAGCCGGCGCGCGAACTCGAGCGCGCGCGGGTCCGAGCCGGCGATCGCGCACGCGGCGCCGCCCAGGTCGGCCTTCGCGTCGGGGACCGTTTGGAGCGGGTGCAGCGAGAAGGCCGACGCGCCGGCCTCGACCGCGGCGTCCAGCGCGTCGAGTCCGGTGGCGCCGCTGGTGTGGCCGACGAGCTCGAGTGGGGGGATCGCCGCGACGACGTTCGCCGCGGCCTCCGGGATCGCCTCGTCGGGAACGCAGAGCAGCGCCGCCTCGGACCCGCGGCCGGCGTCGATCGCGTCCTCGCGGCCGGCGAGGCGGCTGCGCAGGCCGGCGCCGGCCGCGGCGCGGGCGAGGGCGGTGCCGAGCCGCCCGCGGCCGATGATCGCGAGCGCGGGCAGCGTCGCGCCGTGCGGGTCGACGGGAGTGGGGGGATCGCGTTGCGGATCCCGGACCGGGGATGCCAGACGGCTTCGAGTCGGGGTCACAGGTGTGCCGGGCGAGCCGGCGGGTCGTCCACGCCCCGGTTGGGGTCGCGGCGTGCCGCGAAGTCTACCGACGCGAGGGCCGGTTACGCCTGGCTCCCGGGTTACCATCGCAGCCGATGCCGATCTACGAGTTCCGCTGCGACTCGTGCGCTGCGCGGTTCGAGGCGCTGGTCGACGCCGGGACCGACTCGACGCCCTGCCGGGCGTGCGGCGAGGTCGCCGCGCGGGTCCTCTCGGCGCCGGCGGCGCCGATGAGCCTGGTCAAGGGCGGGGGCGAGAAGCGCAGGCAGGAGCGCCGCAACGCGCAGCTGCGCGAACGGGCCCGGGCCGACTTCAAGGCGGCGCGCCGGCGCGCGCCGGGGCCGCGGGGACGGTAGGTGAGCCCGAGCGCCGACCAGCGACGCGGGGGGCTGATTGAGCTCTATCGCGAGGTCTCGAGCTGCACGCGCTGCCGGCTGCATGAGGGGCGCACGAAGGC
This sequence comes from Solirubrobacterales bacterium, assembly GCA_009379895.1. Taxonomy (GTDB): domain Bacteria; phylum Actinomycetota; class Thermoleophilia; order Solirubrobacterales; family 70-9; genus WHSW01. The sequence goes on along the minus strand of WHSW01000042.1, from coordinate 6,159 downwards.
GGTCTTCGGCGCCGGCGACGCTGGCGCGGACCTGATGTTCATCGGCGAGGCGCCCGGAGCCGAGGAGGACCGCCAGGGGCTGCCGTTCGTCGGTCGCGCCGGCCAGCTGCTCAACGAGTTGCTCGCGGGGATCGAGCTGCGTCGCGACGACGTCTTCGTGGCCAACATCCTGAAGAGCCGGCCGCCCGGCAACCGCGATCCCCAGCCGGACGAGATCGAGGCCTGCTGGCCGTATCTCGAGCGTCAGATTCAGCTCATCGAGCCGCGGGTGATCGCGACGCTGGGCAACTTCGCGACCAAGAAGATCACCGGCAGCCAGGTCGGGATCACCCGGGTGCGCGGGACGCCGCAGGTGCACGAGCTCGCCGGGCGCACGGTCTTCGTCTTCCCGGTGCTGCACCCGGCGGCGGCCCTGCGCACGCCGTCGCTGGCCGAGACCCTGCGCGAGGACTTCGCCAAGCTCCCGGGCCTGCTGCGCGAGCCGCTGCCCGAGCTCGAGCCGCCCGCGGACGCCGCCATGGACCCCGTCGCCGCCAGGCCCGACCCCGCCAGCCAGCTCGACCTCTTCGGTTGAGCGTCACCGTCACCGAGAGCGCGGCGCAGACAGACGCGCTCGGCGCCCGGCTCGCCGCCGCGCTCGCGCCGGGCGACGTGGTCCTGGTCGGCGGCGAGCTCGGCAGCGGCAAGACGACCTTGATCCGGGGAGCCTGCCGGGCGCTGGGCGTGCGCGAGGCCGTCGTCTCGCCCACGTTCACGATCGGACGCCGCTACGCGGGGCGAGTGCCGATCTCCCACCTCGACCTCTACCGGCTCGACGGGCTCGAGGGCGAGGACCCGGCGCTGCTCGACGACTACCTGACCCCCGACGCCGTCTCGTTCGTCGAGTGGCCCGAGATCGCCGGCGAGCTGCCGCTGGCCGAGGGGACGCGGATCGCTCGCCGGATCGAGCTGCGGCACGCGGGCGGCGACCGCCGGGAGATCGTCGCCGACGGCTAATTCCCTCCGTTCTGGGCGTCCTCGACCGCCTGCTCGGCTTGATCTTGGATCTCCTCGGCCTGCTCCTGGACGTCGTTGGCCGCGTCCTCCGCCTGGTCCTGGATCTCCTGGCCCTGCTCGCCGGCTTCGTCGACCGCCTCGTCGACCTGCTCCTGTGCCTGGTCGACCTGCTCCTGGGCCTGGTCGATGATCTCGTTGGCCTGATCCTCGGCATCATCGCCGCCGCAGCCCGTCCAGGCCGCCCCGGTGACGGCGATCGCCAGCACCCCGGCAGCCGTCAGCGCGCGACGTCGGTCGACTCTCGTCATCTGTGGTCCCCTCTTCGATCGTGGTTCGGTCGCCCCTGGGGCGAGGCGAGCAGCCTAGTCTCCGCCCGATGGACCCGTCAATCCACCCAGGGGGCTCCGCACCCCGGGATCCCCCCGTTCACCCGGGGGGCTCTGCCCCTCGGGATACCCCCGTGGTGGTGGGCTTCGACACCGCCACCGCGACGACGGCGGTTGCGGTGACGCGGGGGGGCGAGGTGGTCCGCGAGCGCGGGGTGGGGCGGGGGCCCGACGGGCGACCGCGCCACGCGGCGACCCTGCTCCCCGAGATCGAGGCGGCGATCTCCGACGCCGGTGGCTGGGAGCGGGTCGGACTGATCGCGGTCGGCGTCGGCCCGGGGTCCTTCACGGGCCTGCGGATCGGCGTCGCGACCGCCCGCGCGCTGGCTCAGGCCCGCGGGCTGCCGCTCGTCGGGGTCGGCTCGCTCGCCGCACTCGCCCGCGGGATCGAGGTCGGCGCGGGGGCGTCGGATCGACCGGTGCTGGCGCTCATCGACGCCCGCCGCGGGGAGCTCTTCGCCGCGCTTCGCCCGCGCGCGGGGGCCGAGCTGTCGGCTCCCTTCGTGACCTCGCCCGAGGCGCTGATCGAGCGCGTGAGCCGGCTCGCCGAGGCGCCGCTGGCCGCCGGGGACGGCTCGCTACGATTTCGGGCGCAGCTCGAGGCCGGCGGCGTGGAGGTCCTCGCGGACGAGGACCCGGCGCACCGGATTCGGGCCCGGCACGTGTGCGACCTCGCCACCGAGGCGCGGGCGGGCCGGCCGGACCCGATTGAGCCGATCTACCTGAGACGACCCGACGCAGAGGTGTGGCGTGACCGACGAGAGCGCGACCAAAGAGCCGACCGGCCCTGAGCCGGCCGATCTCGCCGTGTCGCGGCCGCCGGTCCGGCGGCTCGTCTACGCCGACCTGCCCGCCGTCCTGGCGATCGAGCGCCGCGCCTTCCAGACGCCGTGGTCGCTGGCGATGTTCGTGCTCGAGCTCTCCAAGCCGTCCGGGATCTGCCTCGCGATCACCGCCGAGCGCGGGCTCGCGGGGTACCTGGTCTGCTCGCGCTACGCGGACGTCTGGCATCTGATGAACGTCGCGGTCGCGCCCGAGCACCGTCGCCGCCGCGTCGCCACCGAGCTCATGGAGCGCCTATTCGCCGACGCCGGGCCCGAGGCCCGGTTCACGCTCGAGGTCCGCAAGTCGAACCGGGCCGCGATCGCGATGTACGAGCGCTTCGGCTTCCGACCCGCGGGCCACCGGCGCCGCTACTACCACGACAACGGCGAGGACGCCCTGATCATGTGGCTGGAGTCGGCCGGTGTGCGGGCTTGACCCTGATCCTCGCCCTCGAAACGTCGTGTGACGACACCTGCGCCGCCGTCGTCGACGGTGCCGCGATCCGCTCGAACGTGATCTCCTCGCAGGCGGCAGCGCACGCCCGCTACGGCGGCATCGTTCCCGAGGTGGCCTCGCGCCACCACCTCGAGCTCGTCAACCCGGTCGTCGACGCGGCGCTCGCGGGGGCGGAGGTCGAGCTCGGCGACCTCGACTCGCTCGCCGTGACCCGCGAGCCGGGGCTGATCGGGGCGCTGCTGGTCGGCGTCAGCACCGCCAAGGGCCTCGCCGCCGCCGCCGGCAAGCCGCTGGCCGGGGTCGATCACCTGCACGGCCACGTCGCCGCGAACTTCCTCGAGCCCGGCCCGATCGAGCCGCCGTTCCTCTGCCTGATCGCAAGCGGCGGCCACACGCTGCTCGCCGGGGTCCGCGACGCGCGGCGCTATGAGGTGCTCGGCCAGACCCTCGACGACGCCGCCGGCGAGGCGCTCGACAAGGCCGCGCGGATGCTCGGCCTCGGCTACCCCGGCGGGCCGGCGATCGAGCGCGAGGCCGAGTCCGGCGACCCGCGGGCCTTCGATCTCCCGCTCGCGATGACCAACGACCCGCGGCTCGACTTCAGCTTCAGCGGCCTGAAGACGTCGCTGCTCTACGCGGTTCGCGAGCTCGGTCCCGAGCGGGCCGCGGAGCGGCGCGCGGACCTCGCGGCGAGCTTCCAGGCCGCCGTCGTCGACCAGCTCCTGGTCAAGCTGCGCCGCGCGGCGCGCGGCGGCAGCAAGCGCCGCCGGCTTCCCGGAGGGGGCTGGCGGTCGGTAGCGCTCGGCGGCGGGGTCGCCGCGAACGGCCTGCTTCGCGAGCGGGTCGCCGAGCTCTGCGAGCGCGAGGGTCTCGAGCTCAAGCTCGTCGCCCGCGAGCTCTGCACCGACAACGCGGCGATGATCGCCTCCGCGGCGCGCTTCTGTGAGCCGACGCCCTATCCCGGCTATCTCGGCTGGGACGCTCGGTCCTAGGACGATGGCCGTCGCGGTCACCCTCTACGGCCGCCCCGGCTGCCACCTGTGCGACGAGGCGCGCGCCGCGATCCTCGTGCTCGCCGACGAGGGCGGCGGGATCGACCTGCGCGAGGTGGATATCGAGAGCGACGATCGCCTGCTCGCCGGCTACCTCGAGCGCATCCCCGTGGTCGAGGTCGAGGGCCGCGAGGTGAGCGAGCTGGTGCTCGACCCCGACGAATTCGAGCGCGCGCTTCATACTGTGCGGCCGTGAACGAGACCTCGATCAGCGAGCAGACCCCCGCCGAGCCCGGGGACATCGACGGCCCACTGGGGGTCGGCGACCGCCTCTCGCTGGGCGTCGCCGCGCGGCTCTCGCGCTACCTGCAGGTGTTGATCCAGGCGCGAAAGATGGGCCGCGAGACGATCTCCTCGCAGGAGCTCGCCGAGTACACGCACATCAACTCGACCCAGATTCGCCGCGACCTCTCGGGGTTCGGGAAGTTCGGCAAGCGCGGGGTCGGCTACCGAGTCGACTCGCTGGTCACCGAGATCCGCAAGATCCTGCACACCTCGGGCCAGCACAACATCGCCCTCTTCGGCGCGGGCCACCTCGGCCAGGCGATCGCCAGCTCCGATATCTTCGCCGACCACGGCTTTCGGATCGTCGCGATCTTCGACGTCGACCCCGACGCGGTCGGCCAGAAGCACGGCGGCGTCCCGGTGCGCGCGCTCTCGGACCTCGAGGCGGTGGTCCGCGAGGACGAGGTCGTGGTCGGCGTGCTCGCGGTCCCGGCGAGCGCGGCCCAGGCGGTCGCCGACCAGCTCGTCGAGGCCGGGGTGAAGATCATCTTCAACTACTCCGAGCAGCTCCTGCAGGTGCCGCCCGAGGTCACCGTCCACACGTCGAGCCCGGCGGTCGACCTGCTCTACGCGCTGTACTTCTACCTCGCCTGATTCCGATGGGCGATCCTGGGCCCGGGGCAACCGTCGAGGACCTGGCAACGCTCGACGGGGAGCGCACGCGCGAGGTCTTCGAGTCCTCGCAGGACTTCACGATCGGGCTCGAGGAGGAGTTCGCGCTCGTCGACCCGCACAGCCTCGAGCTGGTGCACCGCTTCGAGGAGCTCTACGCCGCCTGCGCCGAGGACGAGTTGCTCGCCGAGTCGGCGGCCGGCGAGCTGATCGACACCGAGATCGAGATCCGCTCCGGGCGCGCCGAGGGCTTCGCCGAGGCGGTCGCCCTCCAGCGCGAGCGCCGCGCCCGCCTGTTCGCGCTCGGCGAGCGCCTCGGGATCGGCCTGGGGGCGACCGGGACCCACCCGTGGGCGAACTACCTCGACCAGCGGATCATCGACACCGAGCATTACCGCCGCCTGCGCGAGTCCCTGCGCTGGGTGGCGCAGCGCAACAACACGTGGAGCCTGCACGTGCACGTCGGCGTGCGCGGCGCCGACCGCGCGATCGGCGTCTGCGATCGCCTGCGCGAGGTGCTGCCCCCGCTGCTCGCGCTGTCGGCCAACTCTCCCTTCCTCGACGGCCACGACACCGGCCTGCACTCGGTCCGCAGCGAGATCTTCACCCGGACCTTCCCCCGCTGCGGGGTCCCCGACCCATTCGGCGACTGGCGCGCCTACGCCGACTTCATCGACCTGCTGGTCGCGACGCGCTCGGTGGTCGAGGCGACCCAGCTCTGGTGGAGCGTGCGCCCGCACCACCTGTTCGGCACCGTCGAGGTGCGGATCTGCGATGCGCAGACCGACGGCGACGAGGCGTTCGCGCTCGCGGCGATGATCACCGCCTGCATCGCCCAGGCCGCGCTCGACTACGACGACGGCCGCCTGGGCGAGCCGTTGCTGGCGCGCGAGATCGAGGAGAACCTCTGGCGGGCGATCCGCTCCGGCCTCGACGGCTCGCAGATCGACTTCGCCGCGCGCGAGGTGATCCCGACCCGGACCGCGCTCGAGCGCCTGGTCGAGTGGACCGCGCCGGCTCGCGAGGCGCTCGAGCTGCCGGTCGCGCTGCCCGAGCGCAACGGTGCCCAGCGCGCCCGTGCCGCGCTCGAGGGAGGGGCGAGGCTGGCCGACGTGTACCGCGATCAGGTCGACGAGACCCGGCGCACATACGTGCCCGCGGGCGTGGGCGCGCCCGGACCCGGTCCGCGATTTGGGTAGATTCGGGTGCTCGTGGAAGCGGCCGGGCAGACACCTGAGAGCGAGGAGCAGCTCCAGCAGCGGCTCGAGGAGCAGTTGCGACAGGTGCGCGTCCAGGACCTGCTGCTCGAGAGCGTGGCGAGCATCATCAACCTGGCGGCGCGGCGGATCGCCAAGGAGGACGAGCGCGACCTCGAGCAGGCGCGGGTCGGGATCGAGGCGGTGCGGGCGCTGCTCGACCTGCTCGAGCCGGGGCCGCGCGGGCAGGTCCAGGAGGCGCTCTCCCAGGTGCAGGTGCTCTACGCGCGCGAGGCGCAGGGTGGCGGCGAGGCCGGGCCCGGCGAGGGTGGCGGCGAGGGCCCCGGCGGT